>NZ_JBIWEL010000014.1:0-186126 GCF_044762525.1 Pseudomonas sp. NPDC096950
GGTCGCCCTTGTCGGACTGGCTGATGTAACCGTGCACGGCGTTGGACATGATCACGCTGTCGATAATCGGCTTGATCGGTTCGGACACCAGCGCTTGCAGCGGGTGGGATTCGATCGGCAGGCGGAAACCGGCGAGTTTGGCCATGTGCCCGGAGTTACCGGCGGTCACCACGCCGACGCGCTTGGCGCCGATGAAGCCTTTGTTGGTTTCAACACCGATGCACACGCCGTTTTCCTTGCGGAAACCGATCACTTCGGTCTGCTGGATCAGGTCCACGCCCAAGGCGTCGGCGGCACGGGCAAAGCCCCAGGCCACGGCATCGTGACGGGCCACGCCGCCGCGACGCTGGACGGTAGCGCCCATCACCGGGTAGCGAGTGTTCTTGGAGCAGTCGAGGTACGGAATCTCGTCGGCCACTTGCTTGGCATCGAGCAGTTCGCCGTCCACGCCGTTGAGGCGGTTGGCGCTGACCCGACGCTCGGAATCTCGGATGTCTTGAAGGGTGTGGCACAGGTTGTAGACGCCGCGCTGGGAGAACATCACGTTGTAGTTCAGGTCCTGGGACAGGCCTTCCCACAGTTTCATCGCGTGTTCGTACAGGTGCGCCGACTCGTCCCACAGGTAGTTGGAGCGAACAATGGTGGTGTTGCGCGCGGTGTTACCGCCGCCCAGCCAGCCTTTCTCGACCACGGCCACGTTGGTGATGCCGTGTTCCTTGGCCAAGTAGTAGGCGGTCGCGAGACCATGCCCGCCACCGCCGACGATGACCACGTCATAGACCTTTTTCGGGGTCGGCGTGCGCCACATTTTCTGCCAGTTTTCGTGATGGCTGAGGGAGTGTTTGAAGAGGCCGAAGCCCGAATAGCGTTGCATAGTCATTTACTCCAAAACCGCGCTCAGCGATAAACCGGGAAGTCCGCGCACAGGGCTGCCACTTGCTGGGCGACATTCGCCTCGACATCGGCATCGCCGAGGTTGTCGAGGATGTCGCAGATCCAGCCGGCCAGCGTCACGCACTGGGTAACCTTGAAGCCGCGCGTGGTCACCGCCGGGGTGCCGATGCGCAGGCCCGAGGTCACGAACGGCGACTGTGGATCGTTCGGCACAGCGTTCTTGTTCACGGTGATGTGGGCGCGACCGAGGGCGGCGTCCGCGTCTTTGCCGGTGAGGCCCTGACGGATCAGGCTGACCAGGAACAGGTGGTTGTCAGTCCCGCCGGACACTACATCGTAGCCGCGTTTGATAAACACGCCGGCCATGGCCTGGGCGTTGTCGATCACTTGTTGTTGATAAGCCTTGAAACCAGGCTCCAGCGCTTCCTTAAAGCACACCGCTTTACCCGCGATCACGTGCATCAGCGGGCCGCCCTGTGCGCCGGGGAATACGGCGGAGTTGAGCTTTTTCTCGATCTCTTCGTTGGCCTTGCACAGGATCAGGCCGCCACGTGGACCGCGCAGGGTCTTGTGGGTGGTGGTGGTGACCACGTCGGCGTACGGCAGCGGGTTCGGGTACAGGCCAGCGGCAACCAGACCGGCAACGTGGGCCATGTCGACGAACAGCAGCGCACCGACCTTGTCAGCAATCTGACGGAAGCGCGGGAAATCGAGGGTCTTGGAGTAAGCCGAGAAGCCGGCAACGATCATTTTCGGCTTGCACTCGACGGCCAGACGTTCGACTTCGTCGTAGTCGATCAACCCGGTCTTGGTGTCGATGCCGTACTGCACGGCGTTGTAGAGCTTGCCCGAGGACGACACTTTCGCGCCGTGGGTCAGGTGGCCGCCGTGGGCCAGGCTCATGCCGAGAATGGTGTCGCCTGCCTGGATCAGAGCCAGGTAAACGGCGCTGTTCGCGGAAGAACCGGAATGCGGCTGGACGTTGGCGTAATCGGCGCCGAACAGTTGCTTGGCGCGTTCGATGGCCAGGGCTTCAACCTTATCGACGTGCTCGCAGCCACCGTAGTAGCGCTTGCCCGGATAGCCTTCGGCGTATTTGTTGGTCAGGCCACTGCCTTGCGCTTCCATGACGCGTTTGCTGGTGTAGTTCTCTGACGCGATCAGCTCGATGTGATCTTCCTGGCGTTGCTCCTCGGCATTCATCGCCGCCAGCAGTGCATCGTCGTAGCCCTTGATCTGGTCTTGCTTGCTGAACATCGCGTCTCTCCCAGCGGCGGCTTTGTGCGCCTTTCGTCTCGGTGAGGCACGTACCTATCGGCAGTGCCCTTTGGATGCGATGGTATGACCGGCGCAGACAGGTCAAATGCCTATGGACGCCACGCAAAGGTGCGTTTACGACATGGGTTGAAATGGCTTCCCCGAACAGACAGAGATCCCTTGTGGGAGCGGGCTTGCTCGCGAATGCGGTGGGTCATCCGACACTGATGTTGACTGACCCGGCGCATTCGCGAGCAAGCCCGCTCCCACAGGGGGTTAGGCGATTGCCTGACGTAGCGCGAGCAACAGTAAGAAGTGCACCGGATAGAGCGCATACGCCCAACGCCGCATCGGCGGCGGTTTAAGACGACTGGCATGTCGCAACAGGAGCACGCCAACCAACGGCGCAACCAGACAAGCGGCAATTCCGAAAATCGCCGCACCATTCCCCACCTGCGCAGCGGCATACAGCACCCACCATTGATTCGCCGCCACGCACACCAATCCCGGCACCAGGCTGAAATACCAGGGCCGGCGGATCACCAGCAGCATCGCCAACGGCAACAGCACACCGAAGAAGCCGAACATCAGTCGTTCCGGGAACAACAGCGCGAGCAACACGGCACCCACCGCCAGCAGGCGCGAAGTCAGCGTCGGTTGCTGCCAACCCCGCGCCACCAATAGCCCGAGCACCAACGTGGGCATCACGTTTAACGTGTCGGGATCAGGAATGAACAACCGATAGGGAATTTCGCTGATGGCGCTAAACGCCATCAACCATCCCAGATAACGCCACTGACTACCGGACGGCGCGGCGCGCGCCCGAGACAAATTGGCCGCCATCGCCAGGCAGAACCACGGAAACGCCAGCCGCCCTGGCACATACAGAAAATCGACGGAGTAACCGACATATCGCAGGTGATCGAGCACCATGCTCAGCAGCGCCAGCCACTTGAGCAAATCCAGCGCGCCGTCCCTTTGCGTCATGTGCATAATTGCCCGTCAACTGTGTAATTTTCTGACAGCATCACCGCGTGTGCTCCCCGGACGATCTTCGGTAAAGTGCGCACCATCATTGACCACAAGACGCCTCACCATAGGGGTCTTGAACACGGAATCAGGCCATGACCGATAAGAGCCAACAATTTGCCAGCGACAACTATTCCGGTATCTGCCCTGAAGCCTGGGCAGCCATGGAACAGGCCAACCACGGCCACCAGCGCGCTTATGGCGACGATGAATGGACCGCTCGCGCGTCCGACGATTTCCGCAAACTGTTTGAAACCGACTGCGAAGTGTTCTTCGCGTTCAACGGCACCGCGGCCAACTCGCTGGCCCTGTCGTCGCTGTGCCAGAGTTACCACAGCGTGATCTGCTCGGAAACCGCCCACGTCGAAACCGACGAATGCGGCGCGCCAGAATTTTTCTCCAACGGCTCCAAACTGCTGGTCGCGCGCACTGAAAACGGCAAGCTGACCCCGGAATCGATTCGCGAAGTCGCCCTCAAGCGCCAGGACATCCACTACCCGAAACCTCGCGTCGTGACCCTGACCCAGGCCACGGAAGTCGGCAGCGTCTACACCCCGGAAGAAATCCGCGCCATCAGCATCACCTGCAAGGAACTCGGCCTGAACCTGCACATGGACGGCGCGCGTTTCTCCAACGCCTGCGCGTTCCTCGGTTGCTCCCCGGCGGACCTGACCTGGAAGGCCGGTGTTGATGTGTTGTGCTTCGGCGGCACGAAAAACGGCATGGCCGTGGGCGAGGCGATCCTGTTCTTCAACCACAAACTGGCGGAAGACTTCGACTACCGCTGCAAACAGGCCGGGCAACTGGCCTCGAAGATGCGCTTCCTCTCGGCACCGTGGGTCGGCATCCTGGAAAACCACGCTTGGCTCAAATACGCCAAACACGCCAACCACTGCGCGCAACTGCTGGCCGAACTGGTCAGCGACATTCAGGGCGTGGAACTGATGTTCCCGGTGCAAGCCAACGGCGTGTTCCTGCAACTATCCGAACCGGCCATCGCCGCCCTGACCGCCAAGGGCTGGCGCTTCTACACCTTCATCGGCAACGGCGGCGCCCGCTTCATGTGCTCGTGGGACACCGAAGAAGAGCGCGTACGCGAATTGGCGGCAGACATCCGCGAAGTCATGTCACGCTAATCCCCACATGCAATGAAACCCTGTGGGAGCGGGCTTGCTCGCGAATGCGGTGTGTCATTCAACATTGGCGTTGACTGATACACCGCATTCGCGAGCAAGCCCGCTCCCACAGGGATTGCGTTTCAAGCCCTGACTGACTCGCCTTAAGGCATGCCCTCCTCGCCACAAATACTTGGTCTACATTGACTGGCGAGCCGTTTCTATCTGCTCAGATAAAAACAATCAGGAGCGCACGCATGTCCTTACAAGGCAAAACCCTGTTCATCACCGGCGCCAGTCGTGGCATTGGGCGTGAGATTGCGCTGCGGGCTGCGCGGGACGGGGCCAATATTGTGATTGCGGCCAAGAGTGCCGAGGCGCATCCCAAGCTGCCGGGCACGATTTTCAGTGTGGCGAGAGAAGTCGAAGACGCGGGTGGCAAGGCGCTGGCGTTGCAGGTGGATGTGCGCGATGAAGTCGCGGTGCGGGAGGCGCTGGCCCAGGCCAATGAGCATTTCGGCGGGATTGATGCACTGGTCAACAACGCAGGGGCGATCAAGTTGACCGGTGTTCAGCATGTCGAGCTCAAGCGTTTCGACCTGATGCACCAGATCAACACCCGCGCGGTATTGCTGTGCAGTCAGGCCGCCCTGCCTTATCTGAAAAAATCCCAGGGTCATATTCTCAACCTGTCGCCGCCGCTGAATCTGGCGACGAAATGGTTCGCGCAATACAGTCCCTACACCGTGACCAAATACGGCATGAGCATGCTCACGCTGGGGATGAGCGAGGAATTCAAGAATTACGGGATCAGCGTTAATTCGCTATGGCCGCAAACTATGATTGCCACTGCCGCCATCGAGTTTCAGCTTGGCTCGCGGGAGTCCTTCAAACATGCACGAACGCCGGCGATCATGGCGGATGCCGCGCACATCATTCTGGACAGCAGCGGTCGCAGCATTACCGGGCGGTTGTTGATTGATGAGGAGATTCTGCGGGAACACGGGGTGACGGAGTTTGCGGGGTATCGGTTTGAACCGGATTCCACCGATGTTTTGATGCCGGATTTGTTTGTGGGTTGAGAGATTGGGGTGTGTCAGTTGAATCCACCCCTCACCCTAACCCTCTCCCCAGAGGGGCGAGGGAACTGACCGAGGGTTCTTGGAGCTACATCGACCTGAAATATCGAGTTGAACGCAGGTTTTGAATAATCCCCGATCGGCTCCCTTTCCCCCTCTCCCCCCTGGGGAGAGGGTTGGGGTGAGGGGTGGTTCTTGAAGCTAACGAATCATCAGAACTCAATCCGCACATCGCCCTTCGGCACGCTGCAGCACGACAGGATGTAACCCTCGGCTTCGTCTTCCTCGGTAATCCCGCCGTTGTGGTCCATCTCGACCTCGCCGCCCAGCTTCAGCACCTTGCACGTGCCGCAAATCCCCATCCCGCACGCCTTCGGAATCAGCAAACCCAGCTTGGCCGCCGCCGCGTGCACGGTTTCACCCGGAGCCACGCGAATGCTTTTGCCGGAGGAGATAAATTCGACTTGATGCAGGTCCGCCAGATCGACTTCCGGCGCATCCGCCGCGATTTCCGCTTGTTCCACCGCATCGGCACGGGCTTCCGGTGGCGTGGCGCCGAAAGATTCCTCGTGATAACGGGACATGTCGAAGCCAGCCGCTTCGAGCATGCGCTTGACCGCGTTCATGTACGGCGTCGGGCCGCAGCAGAACACTTCGCGCTCCATGAAGTCCGGGGACATCAGTTCGAGCATCTTGTGGTTCAGGTAACCGCGATAACCGGCCCACGGTTCGCCCAGGCCATGCTTCTCGCAGATCAGGTGCAGGCTGAAGTTGTCGATCCGCGACGCCATGTGTTCCAGCTCGCGGTGGTAAATGATGTCTTTCGGCGAGCGGGCGCTGTGGATAAACACCATGTCGACGTTGCCGTTGGTGTCGTAGAACCAGCGCGCCATGGACATGACCGGCGTGATCCCGACGCCGCCGCTGAGGTACAAGACCTTCGGCGCGGTGAAGTCCATGGCGTTGAACAGACCCACCGGCCCGTGCACCGCCAGCTCCTGGCCTTCATGCAGGGTGTCGTGCAGCCAGTTGGAAACCTTGCCCCCCGGTACGCGCTTGATCGTCACCGAGAAGCTGTACGGCACCGACGGCGAGCTGGAAATGGTGTAGGAGCGCATGATCGGCACGCCTTCGATTTCCAGCTCCAGGGTCACGAATTGCCCCGGCTTGAAGAAGAACAGGATCGGCTGATCGGCCATGAAGCAGAAGGTGCGCACATCCCAGGTTTCCTGGATGACTTTGACGCAACGGACGATGTGTCGACCATTGGCCCAGGTCTGGGTAGTTACCGGATTCAGGAAGCTGTTGGACATGCTGTTCTCCACCGCCGATGGTCGGCCTTATGTTGGCGATTCTGCGTATAGCGCGAGCCACCCATTTACCTATCTGCGACATTCACATACTTATCGCGACCAGCCCCCAACTACCGGGGGTTGCGCGTCGGGAACAGATTGGGCCATGTCGCCCATGGATAAGGTTCTGACGTGCGCCGGCCCCACACTCGCTCCACACAACGACAGATTCTTTACACCTTGCGTAGCAAACCTGATTAGCCACTTTTCGCCGGCCACACAGAATGGCCTTGAGGATCAAATCGATGGACGTCACCGCAAAAATCAGCCTGGGCGATCCGCTGGAACCCGCACGCAAGGCCACCGCGCAGATGCTGCAAGAACGCGAGCGCACTTTCTCGCTGCCGCAGCCGTTTTACTCTGACGAGCGGCTGTTTGATATCGATATGCAGGAGATCTTCCAGAAAGAGTGGTTGATCGCCGGCATGGCCTGCGAAATCCCGACCAAGGGCAACTACCTGACCCTGCAAGTCGGCAAGAACCCGATCATTGTGATTCGCGGCGCCGAAGGCGTGGTCCATGCGTTCCACAACGTTTGCCGTCACCGTGGCTCGCGTCTGTGCACCAGCGAAAAAGGCAAAGTGGCCAAACTGGTCTGCCACTACCACCAGTGGACCTACGAGCTGGACGGTCGCCTGTTGTTCGCCGGCACCGAGATGGGCGCCGACTTCGACATGAAGCAGTACGGCCTCAAGCCCGTGAACGTGAAAACCGCTGGCGGCTACATCTTCATCAGCCTGGCGGAGAATCCACCGGCCATTGATGACTTCCTGTCGACGCTGAACCATTACATGGAACCGTACGACATGGAGAACACCAAGGTGGCGATCCAGACCACCTTGTTCGAAAAGGCCAACTGGAAACTGGTGCTGGAAAACAACCGCGAGTGCTACCACTGCAACGCGTCGCACCCGGAACTGTTGAAAACCCTGCTGGAATGGGACGACGTCACCGACCCGCGCGCCGACCAGGCGTTCAAGGACCACGTCGCCGCCTCCGCCGCGGCCTGGGAAGCCGAGAAGATTCCCTACGCCCACGCCAGTTTCGGCCTGCGTAACCGCATCGTGCGCATGCCGCTGCTCAAGGGCACCGTGTCGATGACCCTGGACGGCAAACAGGGCTGCGCCAAACTCATGGGCCGGATCAAGAACCCGGACCTCGGTTCGATGCGCATCCTGCACCTGCCGCACTCGTGGAACCACTGCATGGGCGATCACATCATCGTGTTCACCGTGTGGCCGATCAGCGCTCAGGAAACCATGGTCACCACCAAGTGGATCGTGCACAAGGACGCAGTAGAAGGCGTGGATTACGACGTGGACCGCATGCGTCAGGTTTGGGACGCGACCAACGACCAGGACCGTCGCCTGGCCGAAGAGAACCAGCGCGGGATCAACTCCACCGCCTACCAGCCTGGGCCTTATTCCAAGACCTATGAATTTGGCGTGGTGAACTTTGTGGATTGGTACAGCGAACGGTTGCTGAGCAATTTGGGGGCTGAGCCTGCGCCTTACCTCAAAGGGGTTCCGGTTCAAGGCTAAGAGCAAAGGCAAAAGCTTCGCGAGCAAGCCCGCTCCCACAGGGGATTGGTGGTGTTCACAAATACTGCGAACACCCTCAATCAATGTGGGAGCGGGCTTGCTCGCGAAAGCAGTCTTTCAGTCACCCAGGATCATTGGGCTGATGAAGACCACCGCACCGACCCATCCTCCCCGATAAACGTCTCCTCGATGTTCTCCCCCACCAGCCGCACCTTCACATAACCATTCAACACCCGCAGCGGGTACGCCTCGTCCCCCGCATTTTGCGTTTCCGACCACAACACCCGCGAATGCCCATCCAGCTCGCTGGCATTGCCATACGGAATCGCCCCGTGCCCGGCGCAGCGCGCATGCAGCCTTCCCTGGGCGGCGTAGCAGATGCCGTTGTGCAAATGCCCCCAGTACCAATAATCCGGCTCACGCCCCAAGGCATCACACACCGTTTTGAACAGCGGCGTGGTGTTGTGCCCGGAGATATCAAAACCCTGGTGATGACTGAGCACCATGATCTTCTTGCGCTGGGGCAGTTCTTTCATCCAGGCAATTTGTTCCTGGTTCAGCGTGCCGTCCATGTACAGGTTGATCGCGTCCGAGGCGTAGGCGCTGTCGAGTCCGATCACCACCCAATCGTCGTTGTACAACGCGAAATAACTGGTGCCCTGCTGCGTCGGGAAACGCTTGGCGAGTTCCTTGAAGTAGCCGTGGGCGCCGCTGTACATCTCGTGGTTGGAATTGAGCGTGAACGAGCCGTGCTTGCCCATCGGCCAGCCAACCATGTCGACGTCTTCCTGGGAGTGGGTGCCGGCGTAATACACGTCCCCCAAGTGCACAGTGAAATCCGCCTGGGCCAGTTGCATCTGGTTGGCCACCGCCACCGCCGGGGCATGGCTGTCGAACGGGCCGGTGCCCCAGTCGCCGGCAATCGCCAGGATCACGTCGCTGTCCATTTTCATCAGCGCCGGGGTGGTGGCGAACGGCGCGTGATGGCGCAGGTTTTCGATCCACTTGAGCAGCGCCTCGCTCCACAACAAATCCAACAGTTCCCATTTGCGACAACCGAGCAAACTGCCGTCCTTGAGCACCCGGGTTTGCAGGTCGTCGGTGGATTGCGGCAGCGGTGTGGCGTTGCCGATGTGCAGGATCGACAAGCCGTGGGACAACTCCCAGGGCACGCTCGGTTCATCGTCCGGCAAGTCGCCGTGCTTGAGCACGTATTGCGCCTGGTCGTGACCGCGTTGCAGCAACGCGACAATGGCCTGGAATTCCTCGGGTTCCAGCTCGCTGATGAGTTTTTTCCACGACATTTCCAGTCGCGTGTACAGCCCGTGCAGGCGCACTTTGACTTTGTCGTACTCATGTTCCCAATGACTGACTAATGACATGTTGGCCTTCCTCCATCCGTAGTGGGATCACAGGGTTTTCATGAACTCGATGAGCGCCCGTTTATCGATGTCCGACAGCTGCGTGCCATACAAATGGCCGCTGTTGTGGTTGCCTTCCAATCGCGTGTCGTATTTGAAATCCGCCGAGGCTTTGGCCTGGGCGCCGCTGGTGACGAAGCCGACTTTCTCCTGGTCGTAGACGTCAGACCCTGTGAAGAACACCTGTGGCCGCTGTTCCGGTGGTTGCAGCAAATCCCACAGCGTCGGCACCGAACCGTTGTGCAGGTACGGCGCACGCATCCAGATGCCGTCGGTGGGCGTGTTGCTGTAGCTCTGGGTCTTGCGGTAGGCGTTGAAGTCGAACGGCGGTTTCTTGAAGCCGTGGAACGCCGTCACCAGACCGGTGGTGAACGAGTCCAGCCGATGGGGATCGGTGCCCAGTTCTTCGATGTTGGTGGTGACCTGGCCGGTGTCGGTGCGGCCGAACTCATGGCAACCGGCGCAGTTTTTATCCCAGATCGGTTTGCCCTGTGCGACCTTGGCCTGATCCAGCCCCCACGGCCACGCGGGAGGTTTGGTGCCCAGCAGCCAATTGGTCACGCGGTTGAAGCTTTCCGGCAGCACCGATTCCGGCGTCGCGCCCACGGCCATGGCCGCTGCGTAGTTGCGTTCGTGGATGTCGTTGTTGTTGCCGTCCCAGTGCAGATACAGCGACTCCCGGGGCTTCTGGTTCCAGACTTGCGGCAAATCCACGGTGCCGATGGTCGAGTCATCCGGGAAGCCGAACACCACCATTTTCGTCGGGTTAAACGTGTCGGTGCGCCCCGGTCCTTGGGGTGGACGCAGCTTTTGCCAGGCATAGGCCTGTTTCTGCGCGAGCAACGCGCTCTTGGCCATCGGGATGATCAGGTAGCGGTTGTACAAGCGCTCGAAAAACCCGAGCTGGAACTTGCTGTTGATCGCCGTCATCACCGCGTCGGTGGTGAATTTCGGGTCGCTGGCGCAATCGTAGGCGAACCACTGGAAGGCTTGCAGTTGCAAAGTATTGGCCGGGGCGGTGGCGACCGGCGTGGCGACTTCGCCGGCATTCGCCCGGTAGGAACCGGTGTGGCACAGGGCGCAGTTCGGTTCGACGGTCGGGTAGCCGATCTGCCGCTTGGCCATGCCGATGGGCAGGTCCTTGCCGTTTTCGAAGAGGAAGCCGAACACTTCATAGCCGCCGGGTTTCGGCAGTTTTTCCGGGCACATCTGCGGCAGTACAGCAAACAGGTAATACGGAATCCGCGCTTCGATGCCGAGGCCGATGGCGGCGTATTTGTAGTGGTCTTCGTCGGATGCGTATTTCTCCGCCGGCACCACCCGCAGCATCTGGTACCAGGTTTCGTAACCGATAAACCCGACCAGCAGCACCACGATCAGCGTACCGACCTTGAAGCCATGGCTTTGCCAGCGCAGCGCCCAACCCGCGCGCCATTCCCGCCAGCCGTCGCAGAGCAACGCCAAGGGCCGCGTGGCCGGCGTGGTGCCGAGGTACAGCAGGATCCCGAGGATCAGGAACATGCTCAAATCACCGAGGAACATCGGCACAAACACCGTGGCCTGGTTGCTGGTGTTGATCAGGTAGATCCAGAACGCCACGGCGATCAGCCGCGACAGCACGCACAACCAGGAATGCACCACGAACCGTGGCGCGTTAAAGCCCGACGGCATGTAGAACACGCTGATGCCGACCAGCAACATGCCGGCGTTTTCCAGCCACGGATCGGAGAGTTGCGGCGGCAGGCCGAGCATCGACGTCAGCAACGCCGGGGCGAACAGGGCCGGCAGCGCGAAGAACATATTCATCACGATGCCGAGCCAGATGAAGCGTTGAAACCAGCGGATGTAACTGTCCATATCATCCATTTCCTTGTTGTTCCGGAACACCGCAAGCAGTGGAGTGCACACAACCCCTGTGGGAGCGGGCTTGCTCGCGAAAGCGGTCATTCATTCAACTTTTTTGTCGACTGACACGACGCCTTCGCGAGCAAGCCCGCTCCCACAGTTGGGCTGGGCTAGCCGATAGCGGTTTTCTCCAGGTGTTGCAGGATGATCGGGTACACATCGACCACCGCGTCCTTGCCGAACATGCAGTCGATGTGGCCATAGCCCGGCACCACTTGCCGGCTGTAGTTTTCCGGCCCGTGGACCTTGCACACCCGCTCATAGGTCTTGAGCGTGCTTTCCGGCAGGTAGCACTGGTTGTCCGCACCGCTGATAAAGCAGATCGGCATGCTCAGCCGATCGAAATGCGACATGTAGACGTCTTCACCCTTGAAGTTCACCAGATGCCCTTTGCGCACGATCAGCGCCAAGTGTTCGAAGGTCTGCATGTTCGATTCGCCGAACAATTCATGCAGGTTGTCGTGCAGGGTTTCGTTGAGGGTGTCGTGGCGGTATAGCGACGCGTACATGAAGGTGATGCGGTGGCACACCGGGTTGGTGCAGTAGCCCTGGGCTTCGATCCGCGCATAGCCGTTGAGGGCTTTGTCGTAGAGTTTGTTGAACCAGTTTTCCTTGTTGTCGGCGTAGGCGGTGAGGGATTTCACGCCGATGGCATCGAGCATCCCCGGCAGGTGCAATCCAGCCTTCAGACCCGTCGCAGTGGCCACCACGGTGTCCGCCGCAATCTGCGAACAGACCACCGAGCGCACACCTTGCAACCCGGCCAGCAGCGACATGAAGAACGTTGTCGCGCCGTAGCAATGCACCACGCATTGCACGTCTTTCGCCTGGGTCGCCTGCTGAATCTGCGCGATGGCAGCCTTGAAGTCGTACTGGGCGATCTGGTCGCCATTCCATTCCTTCTTGCTCGCCGGCAGCAGGATGCTCACCCGCAAATCCAGCAGCCACACGTCGTACTCGTGCTTGCACAGGAATTCCAGCAGGTTGGTCTGGATGGTGTCGGTGGAGAAAATATTCGAGCCCACGCCCAAGCCATGCACCAGCATCACCGGACCTTTAGTGCCACCCTGATAACGAGTCAGGCGCAGTTCGACGTTGTCCTCGGTCTGGAAGAAATGCACGCTCGGCGGTGGCGCATCCAGCGGCCGTTTCAGCCGTGGCGGCGCATCCGGATTGAAATAGATATCGCCCGCGAACACCCCGCCATAGCTTTCCCACAGGATGCCAGCGAAGAACTTGCCGAAGCGCGCCAACCCCTCGATACGCTCGCGCTCGTTGCGCGCATTGAGCACTTTCATGGTGGTCATTTGCTTGGCGAAATCGGTCGGGTGGATGTGCATCACCCCGGATCCAACCACCGCGCCGGTCTTGTCCGGACCGTTATACAGCGTGACGTAGAGGGTGCTGGTGTCGTGCCAGATATTCAGCACGCCGTTGTCTTCGGGCACGGTTTTAAAGGCGCTGAAGAAATAGTCGTGGCCGTCCTCGGCGGTCAGTTTCATGTCGTATTTCATGTGGCGCACGCCGACCTGTTCTTCGTACTGCTCGAACAGATTGAACACCCCGTTGCTGGCGGTCAGCGGTTGCGGTGACAGGCCTGGCGCGTTCAGGGTGCCGACCAGGGTCGCGGCGTGGGCCGGTTCCTTGATCATGCGATTGAGGTCGTTGGCGGTGATGGTCAGGGTGAATTCGATCGGCGAGTTTTCCGATTCGCCGCGTTTGGCCGCCGTCTCGTACAACGGCAGATCGGTGCCTTGGGGCTGGGTGAAATCCTTCGAAAAGTAACCCTTCATGGTTTCGGTGAACTGCACCCCGAGAGTCGGCGGCGCCACTTGTTTGCGCGGTGCCGAGGGCAGTGTGTAATCAATCGTCCAGCCGCGATCCGCCGCCAGCAGCCCCATGTTGCGCTCGCTCACCGCCGAGATGGTCAGCAGCGGATTGACCGCCAGGGACGTCGGGATCACCGCGCCGTCGGTCACGTACAAACCGGCGTACACGTCAGTGCCGCTGGCACCGCTGAACACCTGGCCCTTGTGGTTGACCACGCCCTGCCCCGCGTCCTCGCCCATCACGCAACCGCCCAACGGGTGGACGGAAACGATGCTGTGCTTGAGCAACTTGGTCCAGATCGGATTTTCGACCCAGACCCCGCCCAACGCCTTGGTGCTCAGGTGCAAACGTTCGTTACCGAGTTTGACGTTTTCTTGCTCGCCGACGCCCGGCCAATCGATGCGCAACTGATCCTTGCTGTCGAGCACCATGCGGCCCTTGCCGTCGTCGTGGCTCATGATCAGGTACGTCTGCATGTTGTGCAGCGCACCGTAATACGGGCCGCGCAGGAAGCTTTCGGCCTCGCGTTCCTTGTACTTCAACTTGCCGGTGAAACTGTCATCAGTGGCTTTGCCGATCAGTTCGGCAAACCCGGCCATGCTCGGCACCATCGGCCGGCCGAGAGCGCCGGGGATCGAGCCTTCTTCGATGACCATGCGGCTGCGCCAGTCGCCTTCGGTGCGCATGTCGATGATCGAGGTGATGCACGGGCCAACCGGCTGCAGCTCCTTAGCCGGGTGCGCGCCGAAACCGATGCCGTTGATGGGCTGTTCGCAGTTGTGGCCGAAACCGAGGATGTCACCGTTGCCGCTCATGTTTTCGCCGAGCTGGTTGGACGTGGACAAACCTTTGTCCCGGGAGCGCAGGAGGATTTCCGTGGAGCCCAAGGTGCCGGCGGACACCACCACAATGTCGGCTTTGACGAACAACGTGGGCGCGGAGAACTTCTCGCGGCCGCTGTCCAGGTACTGGAAGTGCACGATCCAGCCATCGCCGTCGCGCTCCAGATGCCGAACTTCGGCCTGGCAGAAAATCTCCGCGCCGTGGTTCCAGGCGTCCGGCAGGTAGTTCATCAGCGTGGTGTTCTTGGCCTTGTTGTTACAGCCAGAGACGCAGTCGCCGCACTGGTTGCACGGCAGTTGCTCCACGCCGACGTGGTTGAGGTTGTTCGGCAGTTTGTCGAAGGTCACGTTGATCGGCGGCCGGTAGAAATGCGCGCCTTGCTTGAGGTATTCCGCCGACTTCTTGTTGGCTTCGAGTTTCGGCAGCACCGGCGACGTACTCGGATACGGATTGGGCTTGAGCATCTCCCGGGCCCGGGCGTAACCGTCCTTGAGCAAGGTGTCGCGATGTTCACGCACCGCCAGCGGCCAGCGCGGGTCGTCGAACACACCAGGTTCCGGCTCCAGGGCGACGTTGGCGTTGATCAGCGACGTCCCGCCGAGTCCGCAGCCGACCACCACGTTTTGCTGGGCGTTGACGTGCAGGTCGAATAATCCGGTGCGCGAGCCGATGTGGCCATCCGGGTCATGCACCTGCAATTCCTCGGTGGCCGCCAGCATCGTGTTCGGGTACTCGCCGGGCTGCATCTCCCGGCCACGCTCCAGCAGGCAAACCCGCTTGCCGGCCCGGGACAGGCGCGAAGCCGCGATCCCGCCGCCATAGCCGGAGCCGATGACGATCACGTCGTAATGTTCCTTGATGTCGCTGATGGGCGTAGCTATCCGGGTCATGGGTCTTTCCCTCTATCAGGCAGATGGGGCAACTCTGCGGTTGCCTGCTTTCAACGGACGAACGAGTACCTGGCCACCGAACGAGTTCGGCGGCAGCCAGCGGTGTTATCGAAAAGAGTCAGGCGCTATAGACGCGCACGCTGATTGGCGGCACGGCGATGGGTTCGCTTTCGCAGCGACGTCGCGGGAGCCGGGACGCAGGTCGTGCAGGGAATGGGGTGCGAGCGGTGTGTCTGGCTATCCATCACACGTTCTCCCTGAACCAGATGTGGATAAGTTGCGGCTGTCCTTGGTAACTGGTGAGTGAAGACACGCGACAGATTGAAGTCAAGGAAGTGCCTTAGAACTGTATGAAATCTGATCTATCGCGTTCGGCACTATAAACGGCGTGGCTTGCAGCGTTTAGCAAACAAGTTATCCACACCTCCACCCACAGCTAATGGGGACAAGTTTGGGTTTTTACGGAAAGTTGATGATAAATAATCAAGAAAAACCGTGACTTATCCAGAAGCAGGGTTTGCGAGGGTGATTGGGTGTTTTTTGATCAAATGCTTGTGTGGCGCGTTTTATAAGGGCTGTAGAGGATGGCGAACAGTTTATCCACAGAAGCGCCAACAGACTTTGGGGGCAACTTTGGTGTAACTGTGGAAAACCGTGGGGAGGCTTGATAAATCGGGGTTATCGAGGGGTTTGTGGGTCTAAAACGGTGAATTGAGTGTTTTTTGATCAGCCGCCTGATAAGCCCGGTTTGTATGGCCTGTAGCGGACAGCGAACATCTTATCCACAGAAGCGCCAACAGAGATTGGGGGCAAGTATTAAAGTTATCCTTGGGAAAAAGCTCGAAAAAACCGTGGGTTAGGTTGGTTGTTTTTTGTTCGAAGGCATGCAGGGCCTGGTTTGTATGGGGTGTAGCGAGGGGTGAACATGTTATCCACAGAAGTGATAACAGGGATTGTGGGTAACCTCGGGATTTGTGCATGGCTTGGGATCGACCCCTCACCCTAACCCTCTCCCCAGAGGGTAGAGGGGACTGACCGGGTTGTTTGTTCAAGTTACATCGACCTGAAAGTCTTCAGCCGAACTCAGGTTTGAACAGCATGAAGATCGGCTCCCTTTCCCCCTCTCCCCTCTGGGGAGAGGGCTGGGGTGAGGGGTGGTTCTTAGGCCAACCACAAACCCAACAGATAAAGCCTCACGGGCGGTACATCAGATACGCCTCCCCCGTCACCCGAATCATCGGATGCGGGGTGATCTGGCAGGTATCCACAACCCTAAACCCATGCCGCTCATAAAACCGCCGGGCGCCGGTGTTGGCGGCGTAGTCGATCAGGCTCAGGCCATTGAGCCCCAACTGATTGGCGCGGTCGTAGGCATAGGCAAGAAATTGTTGGCCCAGCCCCTGATTGCGCCAGCCCTCATGCAGGGCCAGGCTCGAGATGTACAGGGTGTCGGGGATTTCCATCGTGGCATACGGCGCCAGCACCGGATCGGTCACGGGAGCGGCCTCGGGATCGTGACGCATCACGTAGCTGTGCAGCATGCCAACAACGTTGCCCTCGGCCTCGGCGATCAGGCAGTTTTGATAAGAGAAATCCACACCGTCACGGGCGTAGCGACTGGCGCCGACATCCAGCAAATCCTGGCCAGGCTGAGCCAGTTGACTCCAGATGTAATCCGCCGCGCCTTCCGATGAAATCTGAAACAAGCGAGCAATCTCCCGCGCATCCGAGCGCAGGGCCGAACGAAATTCCACTGCCATTGTTTTCCCCTGTGGGAGCGAGCCTGCTCGCGAAGGCGGACTGACATTCAACATTGATGTCAGCTGACACACCGCTTTCGCGAGCAGGCTCGCTCCCACATTTTTAGATGTGTGCCGTTATCTGTTAGCGAACCACGCCTTCTTCAATCAGCAACTTGAGAATCGCTTCCGCGCCTGCTTGTGCGGTGACACCTTTGAGCACTTGCCCACCACCCCCACTGGCCTTGGCCGTCGCGGCTTTCATGCGATCGGCGCCGCTTTTGGCCTTGATCACCTTCAGGCGTTTAGGCCGTGGCTTGGCCGGTTGCAGGGTCGCGACCGCCAGCAATTCATCGTCGATGACTTCGACTTCATCCGCCTGCAACACCCCGCGCCGAGCCGGGCCATAGGCGCTTTGACGAGGCTTCGGCGCAGCGTTATCCACAGTCGCCAGGAACGGCAACCGCACTTTCAAGCGACGCCGCTGACCGCGAGGCAAGGCTTGCAGCACCAGGGCCGAATTGCCGTCGATGGATTCCACCTGAGCCAGCCCCACTACCAGCGGCCAGCCGAGGCTTTCCGCCAACAGGAACGGCAACATGCCCGAGCCTTCACCGGTTTCCGCCTGACTGCCGGTGAGCACCACTTGGGCCCCGGCATCACGCAAATAGGCGGTCAACGCTGGCAGCGCGTCGGCGCCTTGCGGTTGTTCCAGCACATGCAGTTGTTCGAGGCCCATGCCCAGATAGGCACGCAACGCCGGTTCCGCGACGTCGCCGGCATGCAGCACTTGCAGGTTATCCCCAGCCAGTTGCAGGCCCAGTTCCACGGCGCGTGCGTCCTGCTCGGCGCGGCGTGGCCGGCCGGAGGTCGGGTGGGCGCCGATGGACACCAGGCTGATGACGTTCGTACTCATGACCTTTTCCTTCCCTTAAGCCGCATCGCGCTTGGCGTCGTTGCGATAAGCCGCCATCGCATCGATCAAGGCTTGAAGAATCTCGGCACTCTCGCCGATCACCGACAGGTCGGCCCGTTTGATCATGTCGCAGCCCGGATCGAGGTTGATTGCCACCACCTTGTCGCAGGCACCGATGCCTTGCAGATGCTGAATCGCCCCGGAAATCCCTACCGCCACGTAGACCCGTGCGGTGACCCAGGTGCCGGACGCGCCGACCTGACGGTCCCGCGCCATGAAGCCGTCGTCCACCGCCACCCGGGAGGCGCCTTCAGTCGCGCCCAACGCTTCGGCGGTCCTGTGGAAAAGTCCCCAGTCCTTGACTCCGTTGCCGCCGGAGAAGATGAATTCGGCTTCGGCCATCGGAATCGCCGCCGGATCCACCGCCACCGCACCCAAATCTTCGATGCGCGACAGGCTGCGCACCACGGCTGTGGATAACTCCACCGGCAAGGCTTCGTGGCGGGTTTCGCTGACCGGCTCGGCACACTCGACGGCCGCCAGAATCAAACGTGCAACCGGGCGGGCAAGGTCTTGCAGGCCTGCACCGGCGCGGCCGATGCATTCCTGATCCTTGACCTGCCAGACCCGTGTGGCCGGGCGTTCGCCCAGAGCAGCGGCAAAGCGCCGACCGAGTTCACCACCGCCGCTGCGACTGTCCGGCAGCAACCAGTGACGCGGGTTGAACTGGTTATCCACAGCCCGCAGGCCCTGGACTCGTTGTTCCGGTGCATAACCGTTGAATTGATCGCCCTCCAGCACCAGCAAGCGATCAACGCCCGCAATAGCGAAGGCATTTTCCTTGTGCTCACCGAAGACCACGGCCAACACCGCGCCGTCCTTGCCTGCCAGTTGATGAGCGAGGCCGAGCAAGTCACGGTCGTGGCTGCTCAAGCGGCCACCGACCATGTCCGGCACCACGCTGATGTAGAACGCCGGGGCCGGCACCTGATGCAGCGGCAATTGCACTTCGACAGCGGCTGAGCGTTTGGTCGCCCCGCCCTGCTGCGCGCCACTGCGGTCGATGCGCTTGATGCCATTGGGGCCGATAAAACCGATGCCATGCAGGTTCTTGCGGATGACGCCGTTCGGCCCCATCCAGCTGTGTTGCGCCGGTTGCATCGCCGCGTGCAGCGGGTGCAAGCGGTTACGGGCAATCCATTCGGCGCGGGGGTCGCGGCGGATAATGTCGCTCATCAGTGGGCCTCCGCAGGTTCACGTTTGGCCGGGGTGTTTGGCTTGCTCGGTGCAGCGTCTTCGAGCAAGGCGTCGGCCACCAGTTCGGCGATGTCCTTGATCAGCGGACGGGGTTCGACCACGCCTTCGAGCATCGCAGTGCATTGTGGGCAACCCACGGCCACCAGTTCGGCGCCGGTTTCGCGGATGTCGTCCATGCGCATATCGGGGATCCGTTGCTTGCCCGGAATGTCGGTGATCGGCGCGCCGCCACCGCCGCCGCAGCAGCGCGAGCGGAAACCGGAGCGTTGCATTTCCTTCACTTCGATGCCGAGGGCACGCAGTACTTCGCGCGGCGCCTCGTATTCGCCGTTGTAGCGACCGAGGTAGCACGGATCGTGATAGGTCACGCTGCTGCCTTTGTGCTGGCCGAGGTTGAGGGCGCCAGCGCCGATGATTTCCGCCATGTAGGTACTGTGGTGCTGCACGAGGTAGTTGCCGTCGAAGGCGCCGTATTCGTTTTTCAGTACATGGAAGCTGTGTGGGTCGCAGGTGACGATGCGGTTGAAGCTGTACTTGGCCAGGGTCTGGATATTGCGCTTGGCCAACAACTGGAACGTCGCTTCATCGCCCAGGCGTCGGGCCACGTCACCACTGTCGCGTTCTTCAAGACCGAGCACCGCGAAGTCGACCTTGGCCGCTTTCAGCACTTTGACGAAGGCGCGCAAGGTGCGCTGGTTGCGCATGTCGAAGGCACCGTCGCCGACCCAGAACAGCACGTCGACGGACTTCTTCTCGCTCATCAGGTTCAGGTTCAAATCCGCCGCCCAGTTCATCCGCCCGCCCGGCGCGAAGCCGCCCGGATTGTCGGTGGCGATCAGGTTTTCCAGGACTTCGGCGCCCTTGTTCGGGGTCGCGCCTTTTTCCAGGGTCAGGTGACGGCGCATGTCGACGATGGCATCGACGTGCTCGATCATCATCGGGCATTCCTCGACGCAGGCGCGGCACGTGGTGCAGGACCAAAGTGTCTCGGCGTCCACCAGTCCGTTGACGATCGGTTGATGCGGATTGCCGGCGTGTTCGCCAATCGCTTTGCCGGGATAGGGGCTGCCGGCGAAATTGGCATCGGTGCCGCCAGCGAGGCCAACGACCATGTCCTGGATCAGTTTTTTCGGGTTCAGCGGCTGGCCGGCGGCGAACGCCGGGCACGCGGCTTCGCATTTACCGCACTGCACGCAGGCGTCGAAGCCGAGCAGTTGGTTCCAGGTGAAATCCTTGGGTTTTTCCACACCCAGGGGCGCGGTCGGGTCGTTGAGGTCGAGGGGTTTCAAACCAGTGGAGCGGCCACCGCCAAAACGTTCAGCGCGACGGTGCCAGGCCAGGTGCAGGGCGCCGGCGAAGGCGTGCTTCATCGGGCCGCCCCAGGTCATGCCGAAGAACAATTCCGACACGCCCCACAGCACGCCAACCCCGAGAATTGCAGCCACCACCCAACCGCCGAAGTTTTCCGGAAGGATGCCGGCGACCGGCAGGGTCAAGAGGAAGAAGCTCGCGGAAAACGCCAGAAGACTTTTCGGCAGACGCATCCATGGCCCTTTGGAAAGGCGAGCCGGTGGGTTGCGACGACGCAGGAACATGAAAATCGCACCGACGAACATCACCGCCGAGGCAATCAGCAGGGCAAAACCGAGAATTCGACTGTGCAGGCCAAAACCGTGAACCAGGATCGCCAGCACAATCGACGCCACCGCACCGCCCGCCGTGGCGACGTGGGTGTTGGCGATGTATTTGTCCCGCGCCACCACATGGTGCAAATCGACCATGTAGCGCTTGGGCATGGCGAACAGGCCGCCGATCAGGTCGACCTTCGAGGCACGGCCCCGGCGCCACATAGCCACCCGCCGCAACGCGCCGAGGACAGCAAGGCCCAGGGCGGCGAACAGCAGGATTGGAAGAAGGGTGTTCAACATAGGTGTTGCTCCCAAAGACCTGGGGTCTTGCAGGTCTAGATGCCTTGCTCGATTCCTGTGGGAGCGGGCTTGCTCGCGAAGGCGGGCTGACATTCAACATCGATGTCGACTGACCCGCCGCTTTCGCGAGCAAGCCCGCTCCCACAGGGTTATCCACAAGCCGTTAGAAATCCTTGCACAACCGCAACGCGTCATAGATCGCCGCGTGGGTGTTGCGCTGGGCCACGCAGTCGCCGATGCGGAACAGCAAGTAGCCGTCACCCGCCTGGCTCAGCGATGGCTGCGGCTTGATCGCGAACAGGGCTTCGATGTCCATCTGGCCCTTGTTGCGCGACGCGTCCTTCAGCGCGTAATAGATTTCTTCGTCCGGACGCACGCCGTTTTCAACGACGACCTGGTCCACCACCCGTTCCTCTTTGGCGCCGGTGTATTCGTTTTCCAGCACCGCCACCAACTTGTCGCCTTCGCGGTAGACCTTCTCCAGCATCATGTCGCCGGTCATGATCACTTCTTTCGGGTACATGCTGCGGTAGTAGGTCGGGAACGAGGTACCGCCAATCGCCACGCCCGGCTTGATGTCGTCGGTGACGATCTCGACCTGGCTGCCCTTGTCGGCGAGGAAGTCCGCGGTGGACATCCCGGTGAATTCGCAAATGGTGTCGTAGACCAGCACGTTCTTGCCCGGCGCAACCTTGCCGTCAAGGATGTCCCAGCTGCTGACCACCAGGCCTTCCGCCGCGCCCCAGTGTTCGTTCTGCTCCAGGAATGGATGACCGCCGACGGCGAGCACTACGACATCCGGACGCAGGTCGAGAATGGTCGCCGCATCGGCCGCCACGCCCAGGCGCAGATCGACTTTCAAACGCGCCAGCTCCAGTTGGAACCAGCGAGTGATACCGGCGATCTGGTCCCGTTGCGGAGCTTTCGACGCGGTGGTGATCTGCCCGCCGATAAATTCTTTCTTCTCGAACAGGGTCACGTCGTGGCCACGTTCGGCGGAGACGCGCGCAGCTTCCATCCCCGCAGGACCGGCACCGACCACCACGACTTTGCGTTTCACACCGGTCGATTTCTCGATGATGTGCGGCACGCCCATGTATTCACGGGAAGTCGCGGCGTTCTGGATGCACAGCACGTCCAGGCCCTGGTATTGACGGTCGATGCAGTAGTTGGCGCCGACGCATTGTTTGATCTGGTCCACCTGACCCATTTTGATCTTGGCGATCAGGTGCGGGTCGGCGATGTGGGCGCGGGTCATGCCGACCATGTCCACGTAGCCGCCTTCCAGGATGCGAGTTGCCTGGTTCGGGTCCTTAATGTTCTGCGCGTGCAGCACCGGAGCCTTGACCACTTCCTTGATCCCGGCCGCCAAGTGCAGGAATGGCTCCGGTGGATAACTCATGTTCGGGATAACGTTGGCCAGGGTGTTGTGGGTGTCGCAACCCGAGCCGACCACGCCGATGAAGTCGATCATGCCGGTGTCGTCGTAGTACTTGGCGATCTGCTTCATGTCTTCGTGGGACAAACCGTCCGGGTGGAACTCGTCACCGCACAGACGGATGCCGACGCAGAAATCCGGGCCGACTTCCGCCCGCACAGCCTTGAGTACTTCCAGGCCAAAACGCATGCGGTTTTCGAAGCTGCCGCCCCATTCGTCGGTACGTTTGTTGACTCGGGGGCTCCAGAACTGGTCGATCATGTGCTGGTGCACGGCGGACAGTTCAACGCCATCGAGGCCACCGGCCTTGGCGCGCGCGGCGGCGCTGGCGTAGTTGCCGATCACCCGCCAGATTTCTTCCGGCTCGATGGTTTTGCAGGTCGCGCGGTGCACCGGTTCACGGATGCCCGACGGCGACAGCAGGGTTGGCCAATGCTCGCCGTCCCAACGGGAACGACGCCCCATGTGGGTAATCTGGATCATGATCTTGGCGCCATGCTTGTGCATGGCATCGGCCAGGTTCTGGAAGTGCGGAATGATCCGGTCATCGGCCAGGTTGACCGATTTCCACCAGCCTTGCGGGCTGTCGATGGCCACGCTGGAGGAACCGCCGCAAATCGCCAGGCCGATCCCGCCCTTGGCTTTCTCTTCGTAATACTTGACGTACCGGTCGGTGGTCATGCCGCCGTCGGTGGCATACACCTCGGCGTGCGCGGTGCTGAGCACGCGGTTGCGGATGGTCAGTTTGCCGATCTGGATCGGCTGGAACATTGCTTCGAAAGCCATGGCGGGTTCCTCGACTTACAACGGCTTGACGGTGAACAGGCCGTCGTCGTGGCCTTCTTCGGAGCCACCGTAGACTTGCTCGGCAACCGTGCGAATCTTGCTGCCGCGAGCCTCAAGAATCTGGTCCATGGCGCCGGCAAACCAACCGGTGAACATGTAGTCGACCTTGCGCCCGACCTTGCCGTACACGTAGACGAACGCCGAGTGTTCGAGCTTGACGCTGGCGGTGCCTTTGTCGAGGTCGATGTCCTGAATCTTGAACAGGCCCCAGCCGCGTTGTGACAGGCGTTTCATGTAGTGCTCGAACACCGCGACGCCTTCCAGGCCGTGGCATTCCGCTTCTTTTTCGCACCAGTGCCAGGCGGACTTGTAGCCGGCCTTGTAGAGAATTTCGGCGTAGGCTTCGGCGCCCAGCACTTCCTCGATGCCCATGTGATTGTTGACGAAGAAGTGACGCGGCACATACAGCATCGGCAGGGCGTCGGAGGTCCAGACACCGGTTTCGCTGTCGACTTCGATTGGCAATTGCGGGGCGATCTTGGCCATGGAAACTTAACTCCAGAAAAATTTGGGTGTTGCCCCCGGCGCGGACGGCCGGGGGAAAGGATTCAGAAATGCGGTGGCTTATTCGCCCCAGACGTCCTTGAGGACATTGACCCAGTTCTCGCCCATGATCTTGCGGACCACGCGCTCGGAGTGGCCGCGCTTGAGCAGGGTTTCGGTCAGGTTCGGGAACTCGCCGACGGTGCGGATGCCCAGCGGGTTGATGATCTTGCCGAAACTGGTCAGGCGGCGGGCGTAGCCCTTGTCATGGGTCAGGTATTCGAAGAAGTCCTGGCCATGGCCCTGGGTGAAGTCGGTGCCGATGCCGATGGCGTCTTCGCCGACGATGTTCATGGTGTATTCGATGGCTTCGGCGTAATCGTCGATGGTCGAATCGATGCCCTTGGCCAGGAACGGCGCGAACATGGTCACGCCGACGAAACCGCCGTGGTCGGCGATGAACTTCAGTTCTTCATCGGATTTGTTGCGCGGGTGGATTTTCAGGCCCGACGGCAGGCAGTGGGAGTAGCACACCGGTTTTTTCGATTCGAGGATGACTTCTTCGGACGTTTTCGAACCCACGTGGGACAGGTCGCACATGACGCCGACGCGGTTCATCTCGGCGACGATTTCACGACCGAAGCCCGACAGGCCGCCGTCGCGCTCGTAGCAACCGGTGCCGACCAGGTTCTGGGTGTTGTAGCACATCTGCACGATACCGACGCCGAGCTGCTTAAACACCTCGACATAGCCGATCTGGTCTTCAAAGGCGTGGGCATTCTGGAAGCCGAAGAGGATGCCGGTCTTGCCCTGCTCCTTGGCCTTGCGGATATCGGCCGTGGTGCGCACTGGAATCACCAGGTCGCTGTTCTCGCGGATCAGCTTCTGGCTGGCGGCGATGTTGTTGACGGTGGCCTGGAAGCCCTCCCACACCGAAACGGTGCAGTTGGCCGCAGTCAGACCGCCCTTGCGCATGTCTTCAAACAGCTCGCGGTTCCACTTGGCGATAATCAGCCCGTCGATAACGATGCTGTCGGCGTGCAATTCGGCTGGGCTCATCAGGCTGTCCCCTATTAGCGATTCATGCGCCGAATCGTGTGCCGGCGCTTTGGGGCCAGCATATGCCTGAGGACCGGGGCAGCCGGGTGCAAAAACGACAGGGGGTTTGCCGAAAGCGTCAATCCGCGACAAAGGGTCGTCGCCGGGAGCGATCACGCACCTGTTCAAGGGCCTGCGCATGGGCCAGAATTCGGCGCATCACTGGATGCTTACTGGATTTAGGGCGACGCAATGAAATCGATCTTCCTGGCTTTGGCACTGATAGCGACCGGCGTACAGGCGGCTGAAGAGTCCGACAACAACCCCTGCGATGCCGTCGAAAACGACGTCCAGACCCTGGAATGCTCGGCCTACAGCAGAACCACCGCCGAACAACTGCTCAAAGAAAACTACCAGGGCTTGAACGAGCGCCTGCAAACCGCCTACGGCAAGAACAAGGCGCAATTGAGCGACATCACGGAAAAACTCAAGGTCGCCCAGCAGCAATGGTTGAAGACCCGGGATGCGGATTGTGCGGTGGAGGCGTTCCCGGCGACGAGTGGTAGCAAGGCGTTCACCATTGCGCAGAATGATTGCGTGGCGCGGATGAGTGATGAAAGGTCGGAGTTTTTGGAGTCGATTTCGCAGGAGTGAAGGCGAACGCCAGTCGTTTTGAGCTGTAAGCTGCACACCATCAGCTCGTTAAGGAATATCCAATGAACATCTGCGGCATCGAAATCAAAGGCAGCGAAGCGATCATCGCCGTGGCCTCTCTTGACGGTCAGGCCTTGAGCCACGTCGCCCTGGCCACGAAGAAAATCGCCCTGGACGATGACGACGAGGCCGCCAACGTCAAGGTGTTCGCCGCGCAGATGGCGTCGTTTGTGCGTGAGAATTCCATAGACCGGATTGCGATCAAGAAGCGCAGCAAGAAGGGTGAGTTCGCTGGCGGGCCAACGACGTTCAAGATCGAGGGGGTTTTTCAGCTGCTGGAGAATTGCGAGGTGACGCTGTTGTCGCCGCAGACGATCAATGCCCAGGCCAAAAAGCACAACTTTGAACTGCCGGGGACGCTGAACAAGTATCAGCATGAGGCTTATAAAGCGGCGTGTTCGGCTTTGATGAAGAAGTAAGAGCCCAGCAGATTCCCCCTGTGGGAGCGGGCTTGCTCGCGAAAGCGGTGGGTCAGTCAATTCATATCTCGACTGACACACCGCTTTCGCGAGCAAGCCCGCTCCCACATTGGGTTTGTGTCTGGCTCAGACCTTGGCGGTACGCCGATCCTCCCGCGGACACCGCTCAAACCGCGCCCGATAGCTGCGGGTGAAATACGACGGTGATTCAAACCCGCACGCAATGCTCACTTCCAGCACGCTCATATCGGTCTGGCGCAGCAACTGCCGCGCCTTTTCCAGCCTTAAGCGCAGGTAAAAATTGCTCGGCGTGTCGTTCAGATGCAACCGAAACAACCGTTCCAGCTGTCGCCGGGTGACTTTGATCGATTCCGCCAGTTCCAACGTGCTCAGCGGCGGTTCGCTGTGCTGTTCCATCTCGCCAATTACGTGAACTAGCTTTTTGTTGCTGATGCCATAGCGCGTGGCGACTTCCATGCGTTGGTGGTCTTTGCGCGGGCGGATGCGGCCGAGTACGAATTGTTCGCTGACCTGGATCGCCAGTTCCGGGCCGTGGGCCTGGCCGATAAGATCGAGCATCAGGTCGATGGAGGCAGTGCCGCCGGCCGAGGTAATACGGCGGCGGTCGATCTCGAACAGCTCCTGGGTGACGCTGAGCTGTGGATAAGACTCCTTGAACGCGTCGATGGCTTCCCAGTGCAGGGTCAGGCGATGGCCGTCGAGCAGGCCGGCTTCGGCGAGGACGAAGCTGCCGGTGTCGATGGCGCCGAGGGTCACGCCTTCGTTGTCCAGTCGGCGCAGCCAGTGCTCCAGCGCGGGGGTGGCGAATTTAAGCGGTTCGAAGCCGGCGACCACCAATAGCGTCGCGCCTTTCTTCAACGGTTCCAGCGCCGCATCGGCGTTGACCGACATGCCGTTACTGGCCAACACCGCGCCGCCATCGGCGCTCAGCACATGCCAGCGATACAGCTCGCCGCGAAAGCGATTGGCGACCCGCAGCGGCTCGATGGCCGAGATAAAACCGATGGCCGAGAAACCCGGCATCAACATGAAGTAGAAATCCTGGGACATGGAGCGCACTCGACTGGCGGGTAACGTGAGGGCGGGTAGCGTGTGGACGTTGATACGCCACTTGTCGATGGCATTCAAGGGGGCAGGTCGCTGCAGTGCAAGAGCTGGTCGCCGCAGTGCGCTTTAACGGGGGCATTGGTGCGTAACTTGGTCATCACCGGCGCACGAAGATGCCGGGACCCACAATAACGACCTGCCGAGGACCCCACCATGAAACGACTGATCAGCAGCTGTGTTCTTGCACTCAGCGGTACCGCTTTGTTGAGCGCCAGCGCCATGGCCGCCGACCCCGCCGCGTGCCAGAACGTGCGGATGGGCGTAGTGAACTGGACCGATGTGATCGCCACCAGCGCCATGACTCAGGTATTGCTCGATGGCCTCGGCTACAACACCAAACAAACCAGTGCGTCCCAGCAAATCATCTTCGCCGGGATCCGCGACCAGCGCCTGGACCTGTTCCTGGGCTACTGGAACCCGCTGATGACCCAGACCATCACCCCGTTCGTCGATGGCAAGCAGGTCAAAGTGCTTGAAGCACCAAGCCTCAAGGACGCCCGCGCCACCCTCGCCGTGCCGACTTACCTCGCCGACAAGGGCCTGAAAACCTTCGCCGACATCGCCAAGTTCGAAAAAGAACTGGGCGGCAAGATCTACGGCATCGAGCCTGGCTCGGGCGCCAACACCCAGATCAAAGAGATGATCGCCAAGAACCAGTTTGGCCTGGGCAAGTTCCAGTTGGTCGAGTCCAGTGAAGCCGGGATGCTCTCTGCGGTAACCCGCGCCACCAAGCGCAACGAAGCCATCGTGTTCTTCGGCTGGGCACCGCACCCGATGAACGTCAACGTGAAGATGACCTACCTCACCGGCAGCGAAGACGCACTGGGCCCGAACGAAGGCATGGCCACGGTCTGGACCGTCACCGCGCCGAACTACGCACAGCAATGCCCGAACGTCAGCCGTTTGCTGAGCAACCTGACTTACACCGCCGAAGACGAGAGCCGGATGATGCAGCCGCTGCTGGATCACAAGGACGCCTTCGAATCGGCCAAGCAATGGCTGAAAGATCACCCGCAAGACAAGCAACGCTGGCTCGAAGGTGTGACCACGTTCGATGGCAAACCAGCAGCTGAAAACCTGCAATTGACCAGTAAATAAACCCGATTGAACCACCGTGTCGCAGCCCGCCCGGGCTGCGAACGGAATCGCCACGCCTAAAAACTCGCCTGTAAGGAACCCACCTAATGAACCACGACGTCATCATCACCTGCGCACTCACCGGTGCTGGCGACACGACCGCCAGAAGCCCTCATGTGCCGGTCACCCCGAAACAAATCGCCGCGGCCGCCGTGGAAGCCGCCAAGGCTGGCGCCACCGTGGTCCACTGCCACGTTCGTGATCCCGAAACCGGCAAGTTCAGCCGTGACGTCGCGCTGTACCGCGAAGTGATGGAGCGTATCCGCGAGGCGGACGTGGACATCATCGTCAACCTCACCGCCGGCATGGGCGGCGACCTGGAAATCGGCGCTGGCGAAAACCCGATGGAGTTCGGCCCGAACACTGACCTGGTCGGCCCGCTGACCCGTCTGGCCCACGTTGAAGAATTGCTGCCGGAAATCTGCACCCTGGATTGCGGCACCCTGAACTTCGGCGATGGCGACACGATTTACGTGTCCACCCCGGCCCAGCTGCGTGCTGGCGCCAAACGCATTCAAGAGCTGGGCGTGAAAGCCGAGCTGGAAATTTTCGACACCGGTCACCTGTGGTTCGCCAAGCAGATGATCAAGGAAGGCTTGCTCGACAACCCGCTGTTCCAGCTGTGCCTGGGCATCCCGTGGGGCGCGCCGGCCGATACCACCACCATGAAAGCCATGGTCGACAACCTGCCAGCCGACGCAGTCTGGGCCGGGTTCGGCATCGGCCGCATGCAAATGCCGATGGCCGCACAAGCAGTGCTGCTGGGCGGCAACGTGCGGGTCGGGCTGGAAGACAACCTGTGGCTGGACAAAGGCGTACTGGCGACCAACGGCCAACTGGTCGAACGCGCCAGCGAAATCCTCAGCCGCCTCGGCGCCCGTGTCCTGACCCCAGCCGAAGGCCGGGCAAAAATGGGCCTGACCAAGCGCGGTTAACCCACACCACACTTCACCTGTGGGAGCGGGCTTGCTCGCGAAAGCGGTGGTTCTGGCGCAAGAGATTTGTCGGGTGTACCGGCCTCTTCGCGAGCAAGCCCGCTCCCACAAGGGATCACCGAATTCATTTAGGACGACGCCATGAGCTTTATCACCGAAATCAAAACCTTCGCCGCGCTGGGCAGCGGTGTCATCGGCAGCGGTTGGGTTTCCCGCGCCCTCGCCCATGGCCTCGACGTCGTGGCCTGGGACCCCGCGCCCGGTGCCGAAGCGGCGCTGCGCAAGCGGGTCGCCAATGCCTGGGGCGCGCTGGAGAAACAAGGCCTGGCGCCCGGGGCCTCGCAAGATCGCCTGCGCTTTGTCGCGACCATTGAAGAATGCGTGCGCGATGCGGATTTCATCCAGGAAAGCGCCCCGGAACGCCTCGAACTGAAACTCGAACTGCACGGCAAAATCAGCGCGGCGGCCAAGCCCAATGCCTTGATCGGCTCCAGCACCTCGGGGCTGTTGCCGAGCGAGTTCTACGAAGGTTCGACCCACCCGGAACGCTGCGTGGTCGGTCACCCGTTCAACCCGGTTTACCTGCTGCCATTGGTGGAAGTGGTCGGCGGCAAGAACACCGCGCCGGAAGCCATTCAAGCGGCGATCAAAGTCTACGAATCCTTGGGCATGCGTCCGCTGCATGTTCGCAAGGAAGTGCCTGGGTTTATCGCTGACCGTTTGCTCGAAGCGCTGTGGCGTGAGGCGCTGCACCTGGTCAACGATGGCGTGGCGACCACTGGTGAAATCGACGATGCGATTCGCTTTGGCGCGGGGTTGCGCTGGTCGTTCATGGGCACTTTCCTGACCTACACCCTGGCAGGCGGCGATGCAGGCATGCGGCACTTCATGGCGCAATTCGGCCCGGCATTGCAGTTGCCTTGGACCTATTTGCCAGCGCCGGAACTGACCGACAAATTGATTGATGATGTGGTGGATGGCACCAGTGATCAGTTGGGCACGCACAGCATTTCGGCGCTGGAGCGCTATCGTGATGATTGCCTGCTGGCGGTGCTGGAAGCGGTGAAAACCACCAAAGAGAAGCATGGGATGGCGTTTGCCGACTGATAGTGATCGGCTTGAGATCCACCCCTCACCCTAACCCTCTCCCCAAGGGGGAGAGGGGACTGACCGAGGTGTTCTTGGAGCTACATCGACCTGAGACATCGAGTCGAACTCAAGCTTTGAAAAGCATGGAGATCGGCCCCCTTTCCCCCTCTCCCCTTTGGGGCGGTCCGACGTTTCGGGAGGGCTGGGGTGAGGGGTGGATCTTGAACACAAACAATTTCCCAAGCCCGGACCCAAAATCATGCCCGTTCTAACCACCTACCAAACCAAAATCATCCCCGACTGGGTCGACTACAACGGCCACCTGCGCGATGCCTTCTACCTGCTGATTTTCAGCTACGCCACCGACGCACTGATGGATCGATTGGGCATGGACAGCAACAACCGCGAAGCCAGCGGCAATTCGCTGTTCACCCTCGAACTGCACCTCAACTACCTGCATGAAGTGAAGCTCGACGCCGACGTCGAAGTGCACACCCAGATCATCGCCCACGACAGCAAACGCCTGCACCTCTACCACAGCCTGCACCTGGTGGGCGGCGACAAGGAACTGGCCGGCAACGAGCAAATGTTGCTGCACGTCGACCTCGCCGGGCCGCGTTCCGCGCCGTTCAGCGAAGACACCTTGGGCAAGCTGCAAGCCATCGTCGCCGAGCAAACCGACCTGCCTACTCCCGACTACGTTGGCCGAGTGATCGCATTACCCCCCCAAAAATAACAAGGAGTCCGCCATGAATACCGCCGCCGCATTTGCCGACTTCCGCACCTATCCGTTGATCAGCGCATTAACCGGCGTACAGACGCTGGCGGATCGCGTCCTGGTGAAATGGGCCGATGGTCGCGTCAGCCCTTTTCATCACCAATGGCTGCGGGACAACTGCCCGTGCCCGTTGTGTGTCTACACCGTCACCCGCGAACAAGTGCTGGAAATCGTCGATGTTCCTGAAGACCTGACGCCCAGCGCCGTGCATATCGAAACCGAAGGCAGCCTGCGCGTCGATTGGCAGGACGGCCACCTCAGCCGCTTCGATCCGGGCTGGTTGCGGGCCCATGCCTACGACGACGAATCCCGCGCCGAACGTCGCGCAGCCAAACCGAAATCCAGCCTGTGGAAAAGTGATTTGCAGTTGCCGGTGTTCGACTATCAGGCCTTGATGAACGACAACGATGCGTTGCTGCAATGGCTGCTGGCGGTGCGGGATATAGGCCTGACCCAGGTGCGCGGCGTGCCCACCGAACCCGGCTCGTTGAAGCTGATCGCCCAGCGGATCTCCTTCATCCGCGAGAGCAATTTCGGTGTGCTGTTCAACGTGCAATCCAAGGCCGACGCCGACAGCAACGCCTACACCGCCTTCAACCTGCCGCTGCACAGCGACTTGCCGACCCGAGAGTTGCAACCGGGGCTGCAGTTCCTGCATTGCCAGGTCAATGACGCCGAGGGTGGCGAGAGTATTTTTGTCGACGGTTTTGCCATCGCCGAGGCGCTGCGGGTGGAAAGTCCGGAGTCGTTCCAGGCCTTGTGCGAAATCCCCGTGGAATTCCGTAACAAGGACCGCCACAGCGACTACCGCTGCCTGGCGCCGATCATCGCCCTGGATGCGCTGGGGCAGGTTTCGGAAATCCGCATGGCCAACTTTCTGCGCGGGCCGTTCGATGCTTCGATCGACGACATGCCCAAGCTCTATCGGGCGTATCGGCGGTTTATTGCCATGACCCGCGAAGCGCGGTTCCGGGTGATGACGCGGCTTAAGCCGGGGGAGTTGTGGTGCTTCGATAACCGTCGCACCCTCCACGCCCGCAACGCTTTCGACCCTGCTACTGGCGCCCGGCATTTTCAGGGGTGTTATGTGGATCGGGATGAGTTGTTGTCGCGGATTTTGGTTTTGCAACGGTAAACCGCGTCATCGTTCATTCGCGGGCAAGCCCGCTCCCACAGGGTTCACGGTGAGCCCATGTGGGAGCGGGCTTGCTCGCGAATGCGGTCTATCAATCAACACAAAACCACCTGATCCACAGGCAAAAAAAAGCCCCGATCAAGCCGTGACAAGATCGAGGCAGAAGGTACTGTTGAGGAGCCGTTGCGCGAGGGTGACCAAACCATCGTGTAGCCAGCTGAATCCAGTGTGCCCACTCCCCACCTTGGCAAGTTAGCCGAAAACGACCTGTTCATAGGTATTGCGGCCATTGCGACAAATCGCCCTTGCCGCCACTCCCTGCCCCTACCAGAATCGAGCCACGACACCGTTCCCTGAAGAAGGATTGCGTCATGATGTACGCCGATTTGATTGACCAGGAAGACCTGTTGGGCCAGCTGAAATCATTGGGCTTTCAAGTACCGACCGGCGCCACCGCCGAGCAGGCTTGCGAGTGTGCCGTGCGGGGTTTGAACGATGAGCGCGCGATCGTGCTGCGCACCATGGTCAAGCAGATGTACACCAGCAGCGCGACCATCCTGCCGGCGGTGCGCCAGGCGATCGACAGGCAATTGTTGCCGGCGTTGGCGGAGTATCAGCAGAGTCGTAGCGCCTGACAGATTGCCTTCGCGAGCAGGCTCGCTCCCACAGTGGACCGAGTACCCCCATGGGAACACGGTCGAATGTGGGAGCGAGCCTGCTCGCGAATAGTGAAGGCCCCTCGGTCTAGAGCCTTACGCTGGCAAATGTCGACTCATTCCGCGCCTGACTCAATGCCGACAACGGCCCGGACAACGGCGACAGCACCAACGCTTGCGGCAACGGCATCATCGCCACCTGTTGCGTGGTGTTCGAGCCTACGCGTTCGTCACGCGGCGGAATGCCGAAGTATTCGCGGTAGCACTTGGAGAAGTGTGGCGTGGACACAAACCCGCAAACCGACGCCACTTCGATGATCGACATCGGCGTTTGCTTGAGCAGCTGCCGGGCGCGGATCAGGCGCAGTTTCAGGTAATAGCGTGATGGCGAGCAGTGCAGGTATTTCTGGAACAGCCGCTCCAGCTGACGACGGGACACGGCGACGTACACCGCCAGTTCATCGAGGTCGATCGGCTCTTCCAGGTTGGCTTCCATCAGCGCGACGATTTCCTGCAACTTCGGCTGGTTGGTGCCAAGCATGTGTTTGAGCGGCACGCGCTGGTGATCCTGTTCGTTGCGGATGCGCTCGTAGACGAACATCTCCGAAATCGCGGCCGACAGTTCACGCCCGTGATCGCGGCTGATCAGGTGCAGCATCATGTCCAGCGGCGCGGTGCCGCCGGAGCTGGTGAAACGGTTACGGTCGAGGGTGAACAACCGGGTGCTCATGGCCACGCGCGGAAACGCTTCCTGCATGGCGGCCAGGCATTCCCAGTGCACGCTGCAATCGAAACCGTCCAGCAGGCCGGCGCAGGCCAGGGCCCAGCTACCGGTGCAGACTGCGCCCAGACGCTTGGATTGACGCGCCTGGCTCTGCAGCCATGACACGTGCTCACGAGTCACGGTGCGCTGAATGCCGATACCGCCGCAGACAATGATGGTGTCCATGGACGGCGCTTTGTGCATGGAGGCGTCGGGGGTGATTTGCAGACCGTCACTGGCCCAGACCTGGCCACCGTCAACGGTGAGGGTGGTCCAGCGATACAGCTCGCGGCCGGACAATTGGTTGGCCATGCGCAGGGGTTCTACTGCGGAGGCCAGAGAAATAAGCGTGAAATTGTCCAGCAGCAGAAAGCCGATGGATTGAGGCGCACGGTTCTGGGGTTGAGCCCCGGAGTTGAACGTCGTCATCGCAGTATCTCCTCACACAAAGCGGGTGATGGCCTCAGGCGGAGGCTCTTGTTATTGCCATCGTTCTCGCGTGGGAGACGGGCTTTGTAATGACAGAGCAATTGCCATGCCTAAAGTTGAATGGTCATTCAATAACTCCTGAAAACGACGTCGCGGCGTGTCTATATAAGCCGTGCGCAGAGTGGGGGTTATAAGTGCCATCAAGACGAGCAAATGCTCTGTGTTGCAGGGTGTGAGCAAATCGGTAGCACTTGTGGGAACAGGGGCTGCGAGGTGCTGGAGAAGAGTGTCACCACAAGCACAGGTGACAGGCGGTAACGGCCATCCTGGATCCCGGATCTCGGGAAGTGCGCTTGTCTGATTGCGACGCGCTAAAAGGTGGCGTGTTTTTGTGGCGGTGTTCACTTAGCGCGCAGTTTTGACTGGTCTGGCGCCTTCGCGAGCAAGCCCGCTCCCACAGGTAACCGCATTCCAATGTGGGAGCGGGCTTGCTCGCGAAGCAGGCGCCTCGGTCTTACCGAATCAACACTCCACCGCACTCACCGCCAACCCACCACGGGATGTCTCTTTGTATTTGTCATGCATATCGGCGCCGGTATCACGCATGGTGCGGATCACCCGATCCAGCGAGATAAAGTGCTGGCCATCGCCACGCAACGCCATCTGCGCCGCGTTGATCGCTTTCACCGCGGCAATCGCATTGCGCTCGATGCACGGCACTTGCACCAGGCCGCCCACCGGGTCGCAGGTCAGGCCCAGGTTATGTTCCAGGCCGATCTCCGCAGCGTTGCACAACTGCTCCGGCGTCGCGCCGAGAATCTCCGCCAACCCCGCCGCCGCCATGGCACAGGCCGAACCAACTTCACCCTGGCACCCGACTTCGGCGCCGGAGATCGACGCGTTTTTCTTGCACAGGATCCCCACCGCCGCAGCGCTGAGGAAATAATCGACCACGTTGGCGTCGGTCACGGCCTCGCTGAACTTCATGAAGTAATGCAGCACCGCCGGAATGATCCCCGCTGCGCCGTTGGTCGGTGCCGTGACCATGCGCCCACCGGCCGCGTTCTCTTCGTTGACCGCCAGGGCGAACAGGTTGACCCATTCCATGGCGCTCAAGGTCGAGCCGATCACATTGGGCTTGCCCAGCTCTTGCAGGCTGCGATGCAACTTCGCCGCGCGCCGGCGCACGTTCAAGCCGCCGGGCAGGATGCCTTCGTGCTTGAGGCCCTGATCGACGCAATCCTGCATGGCGCGCCAGAGTTTCATCAGCCCGGCGCGGATTTCATCCTCGCTGCGCCAGACCTTCTCGTTGGCCATCATCAGTTCGGCCACGCGCAGGTTGTGCTTCTGGCAGAGCTCAAGCAGCTCCACCGCACTGGAGAAGTCGTACGGCAACACGGTTTGATCCAGGTCCACCACGCCGCTGGACGCTTGCGCCTCATCCACCACAAAACCGCCGCCAATCGAATAGTAGGTGTCGCGGTGCAGCTCACCGTGATCGCCTTCTACAATTAATGTCATGGCATTCGGGTGGAATGGCAGGTTCTCGTCGATCAGGCGCATGTCGCGGGCCCAGATGAACGGCACCGACAAACGACCATCGAGCAACAAGGTGTGGGTTTCGCGCAGGGTGTCGATATGCAGGCCGATTTGCGACGGATCAATCGCATCCGGCCACTCGCCCATCAGCCCCATGATCACGGCGTTGTCGCTGCCATGACCGATGCCGGTGGCCGATAAAGAGCCGTAAAGCTGAACTTCGACCCGTCTTACTTGTTCCAAAAGACCCTGCTCACGCAAACCTTGCACGAACAGCGCCGCGGCCCGCATAGGGCCGACCGTGTGCGAACTGGAAGGGCCAATGCCGATTTTGAACAGGTCGAAAACGCTGATAGCCATTACTGCCGAACTCCTGGATGTGCCAACTCCAGACGCAAAAGCGCCCAGTGACGGAGCTGCTACGCTCAAGCTGCAATCCGCCAGATTGGCTGCATCATCAGGCTTTTGTGGTGTCGTTCGACGTCTCACACCGACGCACTCATGTCCACCAACGCCGCGGGTCTTTGACGCTGCGTTTTCGCCGTTTTTTAGCGGATCAGAGGGGCAAAAGGGGCTGAAAAAATCTGTAAACGACGTTACCGACACTGGATGCGACCATCCCTGTACTGGTTACGACGCACCCTGTAGGCGTCAGATTTTCACTGGTACATGATCGTATCGACTCGATTGCAAGGCGCCGTGGTAGAGCTGTCTCCAAAACGCCATCCAACCGCAACCTATAAGTGCGGTGGTCCAGTCGGAACACTGCCAAAAAAAACACCAAGGAGTCCACCCATGAAAGGTTCCCCGTCGTTGTTGTTGGCCGCCATGCTGAGTCTGCCGTTACTGGCTCAAGCCGCAGAACCCGCTCAGTGCAGCACCGTGAATTTCTCTGATGTCGGCTGGACCGACATCACCGCGACTACCGCGACCACCAGCGTTGTCCTCGACGCCCTCGGCTACAAAACCAAGACCACCATGATTTCCGTGCCCGTGACCTACAAGTCCCTGGCCGACGGCAAGAACATGGACGTGTTCCTCGGTAACTGGATGCCGACCATGGAAAACGACATCAAGGCCTACCGCGATGCGGGCACCGTGGATGTCGTGCGCACCAACCTCACCGGCGCCAAGTACACCCTCGCCGTGCCGCAAGCGCTGTACGACAAAGGGCTGCATGACTTCGCCGACATCGCCAAATTCAAGAAAGAACTCGATGGCAAGATCTACGGCATCGAGCCGGGCAACGACGGCAACCGCCTGATCCAGACCATGATCGACAAGGATGCCTTCGGTCTCAAAACCGCCGGTTTCAAAGTCGTCGAGTCCAGCGAAGCGGGGATGCTGTCCCAGGTCGACCGCGCCCAGAAACGCGATACCGCCGTGGTCTTCCTCGGCTGGGCACCGCACCCGATGAACAAGCGCTTCAAGATTCAATACCTGACCGGTGGCGATGACTTCTTTGGCCCGGACTTCGGTGCGGCCACGGTAGCCACTAACACCCGCAAGGGCTACGTCCAGGAATGCAGCAACGTCGGCACTCTGCTGAAAAACCTGGAATTCACCGTAGACATGGAAAGCTCGCTGATGGGCAACATCCTGGACGACAAGATGAAGCCTGATGCAGCTGCCAAGGCCTGGCTGAAAAAGAATCCACAGGTGCTCGATACCTGGCTCGCTGGCGTGACCACCATTGACGGTAAACCAGGCCTGGAGGCCGTGAAAGCCAAGCTCGCGCAGTAATCGCTTACGCCGGGCGGCTTCGGCCGTCCGGGCTGTTTATTTCCTTGCATGCGGACGTTCACTACCATGCTGATTGATCAGAAAATCCCCTTAGGCCAGTACATCGCGGGCTTCGTTGAATGGTTGACGCAACACGGCGCCAACACCTTCGACGCAATCGCCGTGACACTGGAAACGATGATCCACGGCGTGACGTTCGCGCTGACCTGGTTCAACCCGCTGGCATTGATCGGCCTCATCGCGCTACTGGCACACTTCATTCAACGAAAGTGGGGGCTGACCGTTTTCGTCATCGCCTCCTTCCTGCTGATCCTCAACCTGGGGTATTGGCAGGAAACCATGGAAACCCTCGCCCAGGTGCTGTTTGCCACCTTCGTCTGCGTGATCATCGGCGTGCCGTTGGGCATCGTCGCCGCGCACAAACCGATGTTCTACACACTGATGCGTCCGGTGCTCGATCTGATGCAGACCGTGCCGACCTTCGTGTACCTCATTCCTACCCTGACCCTCTTCGGGCTGGGTGTGGTCCCGGGCCTGATCTCGACGGTGGTGTTCGCGATTGCCGCGCCGATCCGCCTGACTTACCTGGGCATCCGTGATGTTCCCGCAGAACTGATGGACGCCGGCAAAGCCTTCGGCTGTTCGCGCCGTCAACTGCTCTCGCGTATCGAACTGCCCCACGCCATGCCAAGCATCGCGGCCGGTATCACCCAGTGCATCATGCTGTCGTTGTCGATGGTGGTGATCGCTGCACTGGTGGGCGCCGATGGCCTGGGCAAACCCGTGGTCAACGCACTGAACACCGCCGATATCGCCCTGGGCTTCGAAGCCGGGTTGGCAATCGTACTGCTGGCGATCATGCTCGACCGTATCTGCAAACAACCCGACGCTAAAGTAGGGGGTGACGCATGAGCATTATTCGCTTCGAAGACGTCGACGTGATCTTCTCCAAAGATCCGCGTGAGGCGCTCAAACTCCTCGACCAGGGCATGACCCGCGACCAGATCCTGAAAAAGACCGGGCAGATCGTCGGCGTTGAAAAAGCCAGCCTGGACATCGAAAAAGGCGAAATCTGCGTATTGATGGGCCTGTCCGGCTCCGGCAAATCCAGCCTGCTGCGTTGTATCAACGGCCTCAACACCGTCAGCCGTGGCAAGTTGTTTGTCGAGCACGAAGGCAAGCAGATCGACATCGCGTCTTGCACCCCGGCAGAACTGAAAATGATGCGCACCAAGCGCATTGCGATGGTGTTCCAGAAGTTCGCCCTGATGCCTTGGCTGACGGTGCGCGAGAACATCAGTTTCGGTCTGGAAATGCAGGGTCGCCCCGAGAAAGAACGGCGCAAACTGGTGGACGACAAGCTTGAGCTGGTGGGCCTGACCCAGTGGCGCAACAAGAAGCCTGATGAACTCTCCGGCGGTATGCAGCAACGCGTGGGCCTGGCCCGTGCGCTGGCGATGGACGCCGACATCCTGCTGATGGACGAACCGTTCTCGGCGCTCGACCCGCTGATCCGCCAAGGCCTGCAAGACGAACTGCTGGAACTGCAAAGCAAGCTCAACAAGACCATCGTGTTCGTGAGTCATGACCTTGATGAAGCACTGAAACTTGGCAGCCGCATCGCGATCATGAAAGACGGACGCATCGTGCAGTACAGCGTGCCGGAAGAGATCGTGCTGAACCCGGCGGACGATTACGTGCGGACCTTCGTGGCCCACACCAATCCGCTGAACGTGCTGTGCGGTCGCAGCCTGATGCGCACCCTCGACAACTGCAAACGCATCAACGGTTCGGTGTGCCTGGATCCGGGCGGCGATTCGTGGCTGGACCTGGCCGAAGGCAACACCATCAAGGGTGCACGCCAGAACGGTGCGGCCCTCGACCTGCAGAACTGGGTTCCAGGGCAAGCGGTTGAAGGTTTGGGCCGTCGGCCAACGCTGGTGGACTCCAACATCGGCATGCGCGATGCACTGCAGATTCGTTACCAGACCGGCAACAAACTGGTGCTGCACGACAACAACAAAGTGGTCGGGATTCTCGGCGACAGCGAGCTCTACCACGCGCTGCTCGGCAAGAACCTGGGCTAAGGCAACACACACAAAAACGCCGCGAGAGGATCGCGGCGTTTTTGTTTACGCGGATATCGGGTCATTCAGTGTTGTGGCTGATGGCCCCTTCGCGAGCAAGCCCGCTCCCACAGGGGGTATGCATTCCAATGTGGGAACGGGCTTGCTCGCGAAGAACACGACGCGGTGCTTCAGACCGAAACACCGCGCCCCTTTCAAATATCAGCTATAGACACGGCCAAGGAGCTGCCGATGGCTTTCGAACTGATCGAGCACGTCACGGGTGATCTGATCCTGAGTGAAGCCCATCAAGTCATAGTCCTGGCTGCCGTTGTGCAGGTACACCTCGGCGCGGTAGTAACGTGCGCGGGGTTCATCGGCGCTTTCCGCCGACACCGTGTCGCTCGCCGCTGCCAGGTAGCCATCCAGGCTCACTTCGTAGACAAAAGGGTTGCCCTCTTCCATCTCGATCCGCACGCCCATGCAACGCTTGGACTTGCCCAGCAAGGTTTGCACGTCCAGGCCCTGGGCGCGCAATTGCACCGCCGCATCTTCCAGCGCCGGGCTGACTTGCTTGTCCATGAAGCGCTGCACGATCGACTGGTTCGGTTGCAGGTCCAGTTGGGTCAGACGCTCGCTGAAACCACGACGACCGCGCGCTGCCAGCTCCGCTTGCTCCTGTTCGATCTGCATGTCCTGGCGCATCGCCTTGTGCAAGCCGAACATGAAGAACACCAGCACCACCGAGAATGGCAGACCGGCCAGCACCACCATGGTTTGCATGGCTTCGAAGTTACCGGCGAACAGCAGGCCGATGGTCACCAGGGTGATCACCGCCGACCAGAAGATCCGCAGCCAGTGCGGGGCATCTTCGTCAACGTTGCCGCCCTTGCAGGAAAGGTTGGCCATCATCACCGCGCCGGAATCCGCCGGAGTCAGGAACAGCACGAAACCGACGAAGATCGACACGCCGATCACAATCTTCGACGCCGGGTAATGCTCAAGCAGTTGATAGATCGCCATGGACGGCTGTTCCAGCGCCGTCTTCCCGAGCTCCACCGCCCCATGGTTCATCACCAGGTCCAGGGCCGAGTTACCGAAGATCGACAGCCACGCCAGGGTGAAACCCAGCGGGATCAGCAGCACGCCGGCCACCAGCTCACGCACGGTGCGACCACGGGAAATACGCGCGATAAACATGCCCACGAATGGGGCCCAGGAAATCCACCAGGCCCAGTAGAACAGGGTCCACAGGCCCAACCAGCGGTCGGACTTCTCACTGTCGCCTTCGTATACGTACAGGTCGAAAGTCTTCAGCACTACGCCGTTCAGGTAGTCACCGATGTTCTGCACGAAGCCGTTGAGCAGGTGCAGCGTCGGGCCGAACAACAGCACAAAAATCAGCAAACCGCTGAACAGCACGATGTTGAGGTTGGACAGACGGCGGATACCGTTTTCCACGCCCGACACGGCAGCGATGGTCGCCACGGTGCTCATCACGATGATCACGATCAGCAGGTTAGTGTTGCTGTGCTCCATGCCGAACAGGTTTTCCAGCCCCGACGACACTTGCAGCGAACCGATCCCCAGGTTCGTCACCAGCCCCAGCAGGGTCACGAACATGCCAAAGCCGTCCACCGCATGCCCGGCCGCGCCTTTGACCCAACGCTCGCCCACCAGCGGATACAGCGCCGAACGCAACGCCAGCGGTTGGTTGTGACGGTAAGCAAAGTACGCCACGGCCAAGCCGACCAGCGCGTAGATCGCCCAGCCATGCAGGCCCCAGTGCAGGAACGTCAATTGCACAGCCTGACGCGCGGCCATGTTGCTGGCGGCTACGCCTTCCGGCGGGTTGAAATAATGGTCCAGCGGCTCGGAAGCACCGAAGTACAGCAGCGAGATGCCGATACCCGACGAGAACAGCATCCCCGCCCAGGCGCCGTAGCTGAAGTCCGGGGTGTCGTCCTTGCTGCCCAGTTTGAGTTTGCCGTAGGACGAAAACGCCAGGCCAACGACGAAGACCAGATAGGCGGCGATCACCACCATGTAGTACCAGCCGAAGCTGCGGGACAGCCAGGCCTGGGCGATGCCGAGCAACCGGCCCGCCTCTTGCGGGGCGATGATCAGAATGGCGGTCAACAACAGGATCAACGCGGTAGAGGTGTAGAACACCCAACCGTTGACCGTCACCTTCTCGGGTGGGGTCTTTATAAGAGAGGCAGAACTCATGGCACAGATGCTCCGGGCAGTGCGGGAGAAGAACACAAGGCAACGCGTTACCCGACCAATCGGTTAGTTGGCAGCCGACCGGCGGGTGATATAAAGACAGCCCGAAAAAAGCCCGAAGCCTTTGAGCGCCTGTGCGCGGGGGTTTCGAGCGTTTTCAGATGTCGTTTTTCCGCCGACTACACGTAGGAAAAACCTGTAGGCAGCGACGAATTGTCGCAGATCTTATTCTTTGTTGATTGAACGTTCAATCAAAACAAAATAGACTGGCCCTCAATCCGATAGACGTTTTTCGTCCGTCGGAAGGCCTAAGGAGATGTGCAAGATGCCCAAGGTCGGTATGCAACCCATCCGCCGCCAGCAATTGATCGAAGCCACATTGCAGGCTGTCGATCAGGTCGGAATGGGGGACGCCAGCATTGCGCTGATCGCCCGTTTGGCCGGTGTCTCGAATGGCATCATCAGTCACTATTTTCAGGACAAGAACGGCCTGATCGCTGCCACGGCGCAGTATCTGATGAGTGTCCTCAGCGAGAACGTCACTGCGCGCCGTCAGGCGCTGGAGGACAGCAGCCCGCGGGCGCACCTCCAAGTGATCATCGAAGGCAACTTCGACGCCAGCCAGGTCAATGGCCCGGCAATGAAAACCTGGCTGGCCTTCTGGGCCACCAGCATGCACCACCCGTCTTTGCACAGGTTGCAGCGGATCAACGATCACCGCCTGTATTCCAACCTGTGCTGCCAGTTCCGCCGTGCATTGCCGCTCGATGATGCGCGCAGTGCAGCTCGAGGCCTGGCAGCCCTCATCGACGGTTTGTGGTTGCGCGGCGCCCTGTCGGGAGATGCTTTCGACACTGAGCAGGCGCACCGCATCGCTTACGAATACATGGATTTCCAATTGGCCAAGCAGGTGAGCTAGAGCACACATAACCGCTCAGCCCCTGAACCGTCACTGACCAGCGTCGCCATCGCGACACGGCACGCCCAGTGACCAACGCCAACCACTTATGCACTTGCGAGGACACTATGGCCCGTTTCGAACTGCAAAAACTCTACATCGATGGCGGCTACTCCGACGCCAGCAGCGACGCCACCTTCGAAGCCATCAACCCGGCTAACGGTGAAGTCCTCGCAAAAGTACAGCGTGCGACGAAAGAAGACGTCGAACGCGCTGTGGTCAGCGCCGAAAAGGGCCAGAAAATCTGGGCCGCCATGACCGCCATGGAGCGTTCTCGCATCCTGCGTCGCGCCGTGGACATCCTGCGCGAGCGCAACGATGAACTGGCCGCCCTGGAAACCCTGGACACCGGCAAGTCGTTCTCCGAAACCAAATACGTCGACATCGTGACCGGTGCTGACGTACTGGAATACTACGCAGGCCTGGTGCCCGCCATCGAAGGCGAGCAAATCCCGCTGCGCACCACCTCGTTCGTCTACACCCGTCGCGAGCCGCTGGGCGTCGTGGCCGGTATCGGCGCATGGAACTACCCGATCCAGATCGCCCTGTGGAAATCCGCACCGGCCCTGGCCGCCGGTAACGCGATGATCTTCAAGCCAAGCGAAGTCACTTCGCTGACCACCCTGAAACTGGCCGAGATCTACACCGAAGCCGGCGTACCAGCGGGCGTGTTCAACGTCTTGACCGGCAGCGGTCGTGAAGTCGGCACCTGGCTGACCGAGCACCCACGTATCGAAAAAATTTCCTTCACCGGCGGCACCGACACCGGCAAGAAGGTCATGGCCAGCGCTTCGAGCTCTTCGCTCAAAGAAGTCACCATGGAACTGGGCGGCAAATCCCCGCTGATCATTTTCGACGACGCCGACCTCGATCGCGCCGCCGACACCGCAATGATGGCCAACTTCTACAGCTCCGGTCAGGTCTGCACCAACGGCACTCGCGTGTTCGTACCGACGCACCTGAAAGCCGCTTTCGAAGCCAAGATCGCTGAGCGCGTTGCGCGCATCCGCATCGGCAACCCGGAAGACGAGAACACCAACTTCGGTCCGCTGGTCAGCTTCGCCCACATGGAAAGCGTGCTGGGCTACATCGCCAAAGGTAAGGAAGAAGGCGCTCGCGTGCTGTGCGGCGGCTCCCGCCTGACCGAAGGCGACCTGGCCAAAGGCGCTTTCGTGGCACCGACCGTGTTCACCGATTGCACCGACGAAATGACCATCGTTCGCGAAGAAATCTTCGGCCCGGTCATGGCGATCCTGACCTACGACACCGAAGAAGAAGTGATCCGTCGCGCCAACGACACCGAGTTCGGCCTGGCCGCCGGTATCGTCACCAAGGACCTGAACCGCGCTCACCGCGTGATTCATCAACTGGAAGCCGGTATCTGCTGGATCAACGCCTGGGGCGAGTCCGACGCGAAAATGCCGGTCGGCGGCTACAAGCAGTCGGGCGTGGGCCGTGAGAACGGCATCACTTCGCTGAACAACTTCACACGCATCAAATCGGTACAGGTCGAACTGGGCGATTACGCCTCGGTTTTCTAAGCCCGAGCTTTGTAGCGCTCGCGAGGCCGTCTTCGCGAGCAAGCCCGCTCCCACAAGGGCACTGCGATTCCCTGTGGGAGCGAGCCTGCTCGCGAAAGAGTGCGCAGCACTCGCCATGGCCATGACCTGACCAACTTCAAAGAGGGTGCATTTAATGTCCCAAGAATACGATTACATCATCATCGGTGCCGGCTCGGCCGGTAACACCCTGGCGACCCGTCTGACTGAAGACGAAGGCGTCACCGTCCTGCTGCTCGAAGCGGGCGGCCCGGATTACCGTCTCGACTTCCGCACGCAAATGCCGGCGGCCCTGGCGTTCCCGCTGCAAGGCCGTCGCTACAACTGGGCCTACGAAACCGATCCAGAGCCACACATGGACGGTCGCCGGATGGAATGCGGTCGCGGCAAGGGCCTCGGCGGTTCTTCGCTGATCAACGGCATGTGCTACATCCGCGGCAACGCGATGGACTACGACAACTGGTCGAAACTGCCAGGTCTGGAAAACTGGACCTACCTCGACTGCCTGCCGTATTTCCGCAAGGCCGAAACCCGCGACATCGGCCCGAACGACTACCACGGTGGCGACGGTCCGGTCAGTGTGACCACGCCAAAAGCCGGCAACAACCCGCTGTTTCACGCGATGGTTGAAGCAGGCGTACAAGCCGGTTACCCGCGCACCGAAGACCTGAACGGTTACCAGCAGGAAGGTTTCGGCCCGATGGACCGTACCGTGACGCCGAACGGCCGTCGCGCCAGCACCGCTCGCGGTTACCTGGACGTCGCCAAGAAGCGCTCGACCCTGACCATCGTCACCCACGCCCTGACCGACAAGATCCTGTTCGAAGGCAAGCGTGCGGTCGGCGTGCGTTACCTGATCGGTGCCGCTGAAGAGCGCGTTGAAGCCACGGCGCGCAAAGAAGTGCTGCTGTGCTCCGGCGCCATCGCTTCGCCGCAAATCCTGCAACGCTCCGGCGTCGGCCCGGCCGAACTGCTGAAGAAACTTGATATCCCGGTGGTCCACGACCTGCCAGGCGTCGGCGAAAACCTGCAGGATCACCTTGAGTTGTACCTGCAATACGCCTGCACCCAACCGGTGTCGCTGTACCCGTCGCTGCTCTGGTACAACCAACCGGCCATTGGAGCCGAGTGGCTGTTCAACGGCACCGGTATCGGCGCCAGCAACCAGTTCGAAGCCGGCGGTTTCATCCGCACCCGCGAAGAATTCGATTGGCCGAACATTCAGTACCACTTCCTGCCGGTTGCGATTAACTACAACGGCAGCAACGGCGTGAAAGAACACGGCTTCCAGGCGCACATGGGTTCCATGCGCTCGCCAAGCCGTGGTCGCATCCAGGCCAAGTCGAAGGACCCGCGCGAGTACCCGAGCATCCTGTTCAATTACATGGCCACCGAGCAAGACTGGCAGGAATTCCGCGACGGCATCCGCCTGACCCGTGAAATCATGCAACAGCCTGCACTGGACGCCTTCCGTGGCCGCGAAATCAGCCCGGGCATCGACGTGCAAACCGATGAGCAGCTCGACCAGTTCATCCGCGAACACGCCGAAACCGCGTTCCACCCGTCCTGCTCCTGCAAAATGGGCACCGACGACATGGCCGTGGTTGACGCTGAAGGTCGTGTGCATGGCATGCAAAGCCTGCGGGTGGTCGATGCCTCGATCATGCCGATCATCACCACCGGCAACCTGAACGCGCCAACGATCATGATCGCCGAGAAAATCGCCGACAAGATCCGTGGTCGTCAGCCATTGCCGCGTAGCACGGCTGCCTACTTCGTGGCCGGTGATGCACCGGTGCGTGGCAAGCCGATGCGGGATGTGAGTCCTACTGCTCAGTAATACCGTTACACCGCGGTGCTGCCTTCGCGAGCAAGCCCGCTCCCACATTGGTTTTGTGAACGCCACAGATCCAATGTGGGAGCGGGCTTGCTCGCGAAGGGGCCCGAACAAACAATGCACAACCCTCTGACACACCCCGGTAATCCCTTCCTACACCTCTCCAAGCTTGATCCTACCCCCCGCGCAGGCCTAATCTAGCGCCACTCAAACGTTTCACCCCCCTCGCCGTACCGATACGCCGCTTCTCCATTCCAAGGAGGTTTTCGAATGTTCGATTTCCACCCCCAGCTCAAGCAGCGCTTTGCTGCCTTGCGCACGGGCGCTGAATTCTTTTCGCTGCGTTATGTCCGCGAGTCCGGCCAATACCTTTCGGTGCGCAAGAACGTCGCCGAACCGCCGAGCCTGAGCCGTGATGAAGGCGCGATGTTGACTGTGCGGGTCAACGGCGTCGAAGCCTATGCCGCGACCAACGACCTGTCGCAACAAGGCCTGCAAGCTGCGCTGGAAAAAGCCGAGCAACAAGCCTGCCGCCTCAAGCCCCATGCCTTGCTCGACCTGAGCGCGCAGCGTGTTTCCAGCGACCGCGCCGATTATCTATCGCCAAACCTCGACCAGCCCTTTCCGTCCCTGAGTGACTGCTATCAACTGCTCGGTGCCGAATCCGCCGCCGTGCCCAAGGACGAGCGCCTGGTGAACTGGCAGGTGAGCATTGGCATCACCAACGTCGAACAGATCTACCTCAGCAGCGCCGGCGCCGAACTGCGCCAGGCCCAGCGTTTTGTCTACCCGAGCCTGGAAGTCACCGCCTACGACGGCAACGACAGCCAGACCCGCACCCTGGGCCGCGAGAACTTCGGCCAACAGGGCGGCTTCGATGTGATCAGCCGCTGCGGCCTGGTCGGCGCCGGCCCGAAAATCGCCGATCAGGCGCTGCAATTGCTGCTGGCTCCGAACACCCCGCAAGGCCCGCGCGACCTGCTGTTGATGCCGGACCAGATGATGCTGCAGATCCACGAATCCATCGGCCATCCGCTGGAACTCGACCGTATCCTCGGCGATGAGCGCAATTACGCCGGCACCAGTTTCGTCAAGGCCGAAGACTTCGGCAGCCTGCAATACGGCTCCAAACTGCTCAACGTGACCTTCGACCCGGACATTCCCGAACAGCTCGCCAGCTACGGGCATGACGACGACGGCACCGCCGCGAGCAAGCAATTCCTGATCAAGGAAGGCGTGCTGCTGCGTCCATTGGGCGGCGCGCTGTCGCAATTCCGCGCCGGGATGGACGGCGTGGCCAACAGCCGCGCCTGTGGCTGGAACCGTCCGCCGATCGACCGCATGGCCAACCTGAACATCGAGCCCGGCGATCAGCCGCTGGAAAAACTGATCGGCGGAATCGAGAACGGCATCTTGATGAGCACCAACCGTTCCTGGTCCATCGACGATGCGCGTAACAAATTCCAGTTCGGCTGCGAATGGGGCCAGTTGATTGAAAACGGCGAACTCAAAGGCGTGGTGAAAAACCCGAACTACCGGGCGATTTCCGCACACTTCTGGAAAAGCCTCAGCGCCGTCGGTGATGCCAACACCTTCAAGGTCCTGGGCACACCGAACTGCGGCAAGGGCGAACCGAACCAGGTGATCCGCGTCGGCCATGCGTCGCCGGCCTGCGTGTTCAGCAATGTTGATGTGTTTGGAGGAGATGCCTGATGAGCACTGCAAAAAATCAGGCTGACGCATTCAAAGCCCTGGTCCAATGGCTGCGCGAGGCGATTCACGAGCCGGAACAATTCACCCTCAGCTACGCCGCCGAGTCCTCGGCCTTCGTGCGTTTCAACCACGCCAAGGTCCGTCAGGCCGGGCAGGTGCAGCAGGCGAGCGTCGGTTTCAAACTGATCGACGAGGGTCGCCACGCCGACCTGAACATCACCCTTTCCGGCGATGCTGAAACCGATATCCAGCGCCTGGCCGAAGGCCTGCAACAACTGCGCGAAACCTTGCCGCTGCTGCCCGCGGATCCTTATCTGCTGCTCAACCACAACGGCTGGCAGAGCAAGAACCTGCAGGACCACCCACTGCCGGACACCGAGCAGGTCGTCGCCGAAATCACCCAGGCCGCCGAAGGGCTGGACCTGGTGGGTTTCTACGCCGCCGGGCCGATCAGCCGTGGCTTCGCCAGTTCTTCGGGTGCGTTCGGTTGGCATCAGGCCAACAGCTTCAACTTCGACTTCAGTCTGTTCCATGACAACGGCCAAGCCGTGAAAGCCAGTTACGCCGGGCACGACTGGAACAGCGAAGGTTTTGCCAAGCGCTTTGCCTTGGCGCGCGAGCAGTTGGCGTTTCTCGGCCGACCGTTACGCACCTTGGCACCGGGGCAGTACCGCGCTTACCTCGCGCCGGCCGCCATGGAAGAAATCATGGACATGCTGGGCTGGGGCGGTTTTTCGGCGCAGTCGATTGCCAGCAAGAACAGTCCGTTGCAGAAGCTCTACGCGGGGGATCAGTCGTTCAGCCCGTTGGTGTCCGTCGATGAGAAAGTCAGCGGTTCCCTGAGCCCGGCGTTTTCCGGCGAAGGCTATCCGCGCAGTGATTTGGGCTTGATCGTCGCAGGCAAGGCTGGCGCGCAAATGGTCAGCTCGCGCAGTGCTGCGGAATATGGCCTGACCGCCAACGGCGCGAGTGGCGGTGAAATGCCGAGCGCGCTGAACATGGCCGCCGGCGCGTTGCCGGAAGCGGAGATTCTCAAGCAACTGGGCACGGGGCTGTACATCAGCAACCTTTGGTACCTGAACTACTCGGACCAACCGGCGGCACGCCTGACCGGCATGACGCGGTTCGCGACGTTCTGGGTCGAGAACGGCGAGATTCAGGCGCCGGTGAGCACCATGCGCTTTGATGACAGCGCCTACAGCCTGCTCGGTTCGCAACTGGAAGCGTTGACCCAGGAGCGCGTGTTGCTGCTGTCGGCGAGCACCTACAGCCAGCGGGCGACGGCTTCGGCGTTGTTGCCGGGAGCGCTCGTCAGCCGACTGACCTTGACCCTGTAAACACAAAAACCCTGTGGGAGCGGGCTTGCTCGCGAAGAGGCCATCACCTTCAACATCAATGTTGACTGATCCACCGCTTTCGCGAGCAAGCCCGCTCCCACAGGGATTGCGACTCACCACGACATTGCATTCACCTTTTTCCCGCAAGAGGTCCCATGCCCAACCGCCCACCCCTCGACGCTGTCACCGCCCGCTGGTTGCCATGGGTCGTTGCCATTGCTTTCTTCATGCAGTCCCTCGACGGGACCATCCTCAACACCGCCCTGCCCGCCATGGCCCTGGACCTGGCGGAAAACCCGCTGCGCATGCAGGGCGTGATCATTGCCTACATGCTCACCGTCGCCTTGCTGATCCCCGCTTCGGGCTGGATCGCCGACCGTTTCGGCACCAAGAAAATCTTCTTCGGCGCCATCCTACTGTTCAGCATCGGCTCTTTGCTCTGTGCTCTGTCGAGCACCCTGACCATGCTGATCGGCGCACGGATCATTCAGGGCCTGGGCGGTGCCTTGATGTTGCCCGTCGGCCGGCTGGTGGTGCTGCGAGCCTACCCGCGTTCGGAACTGGTGCGGATCATGGGCTTCATCACCATTCCCGGGTTGCTCGGCCCGTTGCTGGGTCCGACCACCGGCGGCTGGATGGTGCAATACCTGTCGTGGCACTGGATTTTCTTGATCAACCTGCCGGTCGGCGTGATCGGTTGCTACGCCGTGTGGAAATTCATCCCCGACCTGCGCGGCAGCGAACGCACGCGGTTCGATGGGCTCGGGTTCCTGCTGTTCGGCGCGGCGATGGTGCTGATTACCATCGCCATGGAAGGCCTCGGCGAACTGCACCTGCCGCACCTGCGGGTGATGTTGCTGCTGTTCGGCGGCATGGCGTGTCTGGCGGCGTATTGGCTGCGGGCCGGGCACATCGAAAATCCACTGTTCGCGCCGTCGCTGTTCAAGACCCGGACGTTTGCCGTCGGCATCCTCGGCAACCTGTTCGCCCGACTGGGCAGCGGCGCCCTGCCGTTCCTCGTGCCGTTGCTGCTGCAAGTGGCGTTGGGTTACTCGCCGTCCCAGGCCGGGATGAGTATGTTGCCCCTCGCGGCGGCGGCGATGTTTGCCAAGTCCGTGGCGCGACCGCTGATCGAACGCTTCGGTTATCGCATCATCCTGACCGGCAACACCCTGGCCCTCGGCATCATGCTGGCGAGCTTGGGCCTGGTTACCGAGCAAACGCCGTACTGGCTGTTGCTAGTGATGCTGGCGATTGCCGGCGCGATCAACTCCTTGCAGTTCACCGCGATGAACACTGTGACCCTGATCGACCTCGACGACGCCAGCGCCAGCAGCGGCAACAGTTTGCTGTCGGTAGTGGCGCAATTGTCCTTGAGCCTCGGCGTAGCCTGCGCCGGCGCCCTGCTCGGCGGGTTTACGGCGGAGGTCGGCAACGATGGCGTAGACACGGTGTTGGGCGCGTTCCAACTGACCTTCGTGACGGTCGGAATCATGGCCATGCTGGCCGCAACGATCTTCTCGCAGCTCTCGAAGGAAGACGGACGGCGCGTCAAGCGTCCGGAAGAACATATCGAGCCTTAGGGTGAATGGCCCCGGGACTGATACACTGCGCGACATTTTGTTTTGCAGGCCAGTCCCGTGACCACCATCGCCACCGCTTTTAATACTTTGCCGCTGTCCGCCGCCATGCTGGCTAACCTCGACTCCCTCGGTTATGCCCAGATGACGCCGATCCAGGCGCAAAGCTTGCCGGTGATCCTCAAGGGGATGGACCTGATCGCGCAAGCCAAGACCGGCAGCGGCAAGACGGCTGCCTTCGGCATCGGCCTGCTGAACCCGATCAATCCGCGCTTCTTCGGTTGCCAGGCGCTGGTCATCTGCCCGACGCGTGAGCTCGCGGATCAGGTTGCCAAGGAAATCCGTCGCCTGGCCCGTGCCGAAGACAACATCAAGGTCCTGACCCTGTGTGGCGGCGTGTCCTTCGGCCCGCAGATCGGTTCGCTGGAGCACGGCGCGCACATCATCGTCGGCACCCCGGGCCGCATCCAGCAGCATTTGCGTAAAGGTTCGCTGGTACTGCACGGCCTGAACACGCTGATCCTCGACGAAGCCGACCGCATGCTCGACATGGGTTTCTACGATTCCATCGAAGAAATCATTGCCCAGACCCCTGAGCGTCGCCAGACCCTGCTGTTCTCCGCCACTTACCCGACGGGCATCAAGCAACTGGCCGCGAAGTTCATGCGTAACCCGCAGATCGTCAAGGCCGAGGCGTTCCACGACGACACGCAGATCGAGCAGCGCTTCTACGAAATTTCCCCGGAAGAACGCATGAGCGCCGTGACCAAGGTCCTCGGCCACTTCCGTCCTGCGTCCACCGTGGCCTTCTGCTTCACCAAGCAGCAAGTCCAGGAAACCGTTGATCACCTGACCTCCAAAGGCATTTCCGCCGTCGGCCTGCACGGCGATCTGGAACAGCGTGACCGCGACCAGGTGCTGGCGATGTTCTCCAACCGCAGTACTTCGGTACTGGTTGCCACCGACGTCGCCGCGCGCGGTCTCGATATCGATGCGCTGGACATGGTGATCAACGTCGAACTGGCCCGTGACTCGGAAATCCACATTCACCGTGTTGGCCGTACCGGTCGCGCCGGTGAGAAAGGCATTGCGATCAGCCTCGTCGCCCCGTCCGAAGCGCACCGCGCCCAAGCCATCGAGAAGCTGCAGCAGTCGCCGTTGAGCTGGGATCAAATCGACAACCTCACCTCTCAGGGCGGCGCGCCGCTGCTGCCGGTGATGAGCACGCTGTGCATCGGCGCTGGCCGTAAAGACAAGGTTCGCCCGGGCGACATTCTGGGTGCTCTGACGGGCGATGCCGGTATTCCGGGCGCCCAAGTCGGCAAGATCGCGATTTTCGACTTCCAGGCGTACGTTGCTGTGGAACGCGGGATCGCCAAGCAGGCGTTGCAGCGTCTGAACGACGGCAAGATCAAGGGTCGTTCGTTGCGCGTGCGTATTCTGTAAGAACAGCGCACATCCCCCTGTGGGAGCGAGCCTGCTCGCGAAAGCAGTCTGTCAGACAACATCAATGTTGAATGTACCGACCTCTTCGCGAGCAGGCTCGCTCCCACAGTTAGTTTTGTGGTGAGACATCAAGAGGACACCGTTTTGCGCTCTACCGAAGTCGTGATCATTGGCGCTGGCGCCGCAGGGTTGATGTGTGCACTGACCGCCGCCGGGCGCGGGCGCAAGGTGATGTTGCTCGACCATGCCAACAAGGCCGGCAAGAAAATCCTGATGTCGGGCGGTGGCCGCTGCAATTTCACCAACATGTACACCGAACCGGGCAATTTCCTCTCGCAGAACGAACACTTCTGCAAATCCGCCCTGGCGCGCTACACCCAGTGGGATTTCATCGGCATGGTCGCCAAACACGGTGTGCCGTACCACGAGAAGAAACTCGGCCAGTTGTTCTGCGATAACAAATCCAGCGACATCCTCGAAATGCTGCTCAACGAGTGCGATCAGGTCGGCGTCAGCCTGCATCTGGACACCTCGATCCAGACCATCGAGAAACTCGAAAACGGTTACCTGCTGGACACCACCCTCGGTCAATTGACCTGCGAATCATTGGTCATCGCCACGGGCGGCCTGTCGATCCCGACCTTGGGCGCCACCGGTTTCGGTTATCAAGTGGCCAAGCAATTCGGCCACGATTTGCTGCCAACCCGCGCCGGCCTGGTGCCGTTCACCATCACCGATCAACTTAAAGAACTCTGCACCGAACTGTCCGGCACCTCGGTGGATTGCCTGGTGAGCTGCAACGAGCAGAGTTTCCGCGAGAACATTCTGTTCACTCACCGCGGCCTCAGCGGCCCGGCGATTTTGCAGATTTCCTCGTTCTGGGAATCCGGCGACACGGTGGAAATCAACCTGATGCCGGACCACGACGTACCGACCTGGCTGCAACAGCAACAGGCCGAACGCCCGAACAGCGAATTGAAAACCTTGCTGGGGGAAATCTTCACCAAGAAGATGGCCAACCTGCTGGCGGACAACTGGTTCGTGTCCAAACCGATGAAGCAATACACCCACGCGGAAATCGCCGACATCGCCGAAAAACTCGCGAGCTGGAAAGTCGTCCCCGCCGGCACCGAAGGCTACCGCACCGCCGAAGTGACCCTGGGCGGCGTCGATACTCATGAAGTGTCGTCCAAAACCATGGAATCCCTGAAAAGCCCTGGCCTGTACTTCATCGGCGAAGTGCTCGACGTCACCGGGCATCTGGGCGGCTTCAACTTCCAGTGGGCGTGGGCGTCGGGTTACGCCGCCGCACAGTACGTCTGACGTCAGGGCGCACACAAATCAAATGTGGGAGCGGGCTTGCTCGCGAATACAATCTGTCAGTCGCCATAGCTATTGACTGACACACCGCTTTCGCGAGCAAGCCCGCTCCCACACGGGTGATGTGGTGACCGGTAAAGGAACAGATTTTGCTGTCAGATGTGATCGGCGCCATTGCGTCGGCGTCATTACTGGCTCAATTTAGCGTCATCGCCTCGGAAGGCCCTCGCACTTCATGTCATCGACCCCATTTAGTCAGTCTCTACGTCGCCTCTGGGCGCTGGATAAATTCAGCTACAGCGTGCGGGTGTTCATCGCCCTGACCGGCAGCATGGCCGTTTGTTGGTATCAGGATGAAATGGGGCTGTTGATCCCGTTGTTCCTGGGCATTATCGCCAGCGCCCTGGCCGAGACCGACGACAGTTGGCAGGGCCGTCTCAACGCGCTGGCGGTGACGCTGGTGTGTTTCAGCGTTGCCGCGTTCTCCGTCGAATTACTCTTCCCCTACCCCATCATCTTTATCATCGCCCTGGCGTTGGCTGCCTTCGGCCTGACCATGCTCGGCGCCCTCGGCGAACGCTATGGCGCGATTGCTTCGGCGACGTTGATTCTGTCGGTCTACACCATGATCGGCGTGGACCAGCGCGGTGGCGCAGTGACTGATTTCTGGCACGAACCGGTGCTGCTGGTGGCGGGCGCGGCTTGGTACGGTTTGCTCTCGGTGCTGTGGCAGGCGATGTTTTCCAACCAGCCGGTGCAGCAGAGCCTGGCGCGGTTGTTCCGTGAATTGGGTTTGTACCTGAAGCTCAAATCGTCGCTGTTCGAACCGATCCGGCAGATGGACGTGGAAGCGCGGCGCCTGGAATTGGCCCAGCAAAACGGCCGGGTGGTGGCAGCGCTGAACGTCGCCAAGGAAATCATTCTGCACCGGGTCGGCAACGGTCGGCCGGGCTCGAAAGTCAGTCGTTACCTCAAGCTGTACTTCCTCGCTCAGGACATCCACGAGCGCGCCAGTTCATCGCACTACCCTTACAACGCCCTGGCCGACGCGTTCTTCCACAGCGACGTAATGTTCCGCTGCCAGCGCCTGCTGCGCCAGCAAGGCAAAGCCTGCCGCGCCCTGGCCGAATCGATACAGATGCGCCAGCCCTTCGTCTATGACGCCAGCTTCGCCGAAGCCCTGGGCGACCTGCACGCCTCCCTCGAACACCTGCGCATCCAGAGCAACCCGGCCTGGCGTGGGCTGCTGCGTTCCTTGCGCGCACTGGCGGCCAACCTCGGCACCCTCGACCGTTTGCTCAGCGACGCCAGCAACCCCGATGCCCTCGCTGACGCCACCGACAGCAGCCTGCTCGACCGTTCGCCGCGCAACCTCAAGGATGTGTGGCTGCGCTTGCGCACGCAGCTGACGCCAACCTCGTTGCTGTTCCGCCACGCCCTGCGTTTGCCCCTGGCGTTGAGCATCGGCTACGGCATGGTGCATTTGATCCACCCGTCCCAGGGTTACTGGATCATCCTCACCACGCTGTTTGTCTGCCAGCCAAACTACGGCGCAACCCGGCGCAAACTCGGACAACGGATCATCGGCACCGCCATCGGCCTGACCCTGGCCTGGGCGCTGTTCGACCTGTTCCCGAGTCCGCTGGTGCAGTCATGCTTCGCCATTGCCGCCGGGGTGGTGTTCTTTATCAACCGCACCACCCGCTACACCCTGGCGACGGCGGCCATCACCTTGATGGTGTTGTTCTGCTTCAACCAGGTCGGCGACGGTTACGGGCTGTTCCTGCCGCGCCTGTTCGATACCCTGGTCGGCAGCCTGATCGCCGGGCTCGCGGTACTCCTGTTCCTGCCGGACTGGCAGGGTCGACGCCTGAACAAGGTGCTGGCCAACACCCTGACCTGCAACAGCATTTACCTGCGCCAGATCATGCAGCAATACGCCGCCGGCAAAAGTGATGACCTGGCCTATCGCCTGGCCCGGCGCAATGCGCACAACGCCGATGCGGCGCTCTCGACGACGCTGGCGAACATGCTGATGGAGCCGGGGCATTTCCGGAAGGAAGCGGATGTCGGTTTCCGTTTTCTGGTGTTGTCCCACACGTTGCTGAGCTACCTGTCAGGCCTCGGTGCGCACCGTGAAACCCAATTGCCACAGGATGTGCGCGAGCATTTGATCGACGGTGCCGGGGTGAGTCTCGCGGCGAGCATCGATGAAATCGCCCAAGGCTTGGCGAGCAAACTGCCGATTGCGATTCAGAGCGATGCGGAAGAGGCGCTGGCCAATGAGCTGGAGCAGATGCCGGATGAGATCGATGAAGGGCAACGGCTGGTGCAGACGCAGCTGGCGTTGATCTGCCGGCAGTTGGGGCCGTTGCGGACGTTGGCGGCGCATTTGATCAAGGATACGAGCGAGGATTGAGTGTCGCAGTGACCGGGCGGGCCTCTTCGCGAGCAAGCCCGCTCCCACAGGGGATCTGTGTTGTGTCCAGGATTGCAGACACACCCTCAATCCAATGTGGGAGCGGGCTTGCTCGCGAAGGCGTCAGCAGCAACCCCACCGATCAACTTGCCGCTTGAAGCTTGAAACTTACCGCTGCCCTTCTACATTCCATGCTGCTTCATCAACCGCTCATAACTCCCATCCGCCTTCATCGCCGCAATCTCCCGATCAAACCCCGCCACAATCTGCTCATGCTCCGGGTTCTTCAGGCTGACCAGAATGTGCAGGCTGTTTTCACTCAGCGGCTTGGGCAGGAATTCGACGGAATTGCGCACCTTGGACGATTCCCGGGCCAGGTAATAGCGGGCGACGAACTCATCTTCCAGGGTCAGCTTGACCCGGTCGGCCGCGAGCATGCGCACGGCCATGGCGAAGTTATGCACCGGGATTTTTTGCAGCGCCGCATCCTCGTCGAACTCTGGCGAGTAGGCATACCCGCGCACCACCGCGATCGGGTAGGTGTGCAGTTGCTGCAGGTTGTTGTATTCGATGGGCGCGTCTTTGCGCTTGATGAAACGCACGCGGTTGAGCAGGTACTCGGAGGAGAATTGCCCGAGCTTCGTGCGGTCGTCGTTGTACCAGGCGTTGACCAGTACGTCGTAGCGGCCCTCGCCTACGCCGAGCAAGGCACGCGCCCAGGGCACTTGCTCGAAGTCGCTGGCATAGCCGGCCCGGGCCAGCGCCGTGCTGACGATATCGGTCGCCAGGCCACCGTTGACCAGCGTGGCATCGGTAAACGGAGGCCAGGCATCGGCCACCAGACGCAGCTTTTCCGCCGCCGCGTTCTGTGTCAGCAACAGCAATCCAATCAAAGCAAAGGCTCGATGCAATCGCGGCATGCTAGAAAATCCTTAGCGGGCGGGCTGCCCGGCGTGTTTTTCAGCCAAAACTCCAAGACTCAAATACCGGCCTGGCGGTACTAAACCTTAGCTCATTGAAGCCACTGCACAGCGCTTGATTGCAGATTACACAAAGAAGACAACGCCGCGCGAAATGAATGATGGCATTTTGGCCTATGTCACAGATTTCTCAGCCATCAAGACATCTTTCGTCGGGGCGCTTAGTATCTGGAGCACGTTGTTCAAGGAATCTGAAGATGACAATCGAGTGGGTCTGCAAACATCACAGCGATCTGGGTAAAGAGCAGCTGTATGCCATTTTGAAACTGCGCGCCGAGGTGTTTGTCGTCGAGCAGCAATGTGTCTACCAGGATGTCGATGGCCAGGATCTGGAAGGTGACACCTGCCATGTGATGGGCTGGGACGGCGAGCGTCTGGTCGCGTACCTGCGCTTGCTCGACCCGGAATTGCAGGGCGGCGATGTGGTAATCGGGCGGGTAGTGACCGCGCCTGAAGGTCGTGGCCAAGGGCTGGGGCATGCAATGATGGAACAGGCGTTGGAGCAGGCTGAGAAACGCTGGCCTGACACGCCGATTTATCTGTCGGCCCAGGCGCATTTGCAGGGGTATTACGGGCGATATGGGTTTGTGGTGGCGGGTGAGGAGTATGTCGAGGATGGCATTCCGCATATCGGGATGCGTCGGTCTTAAGAGCCTCTTCGCGGGCAAGCCCGCTCCCACAGGAGTACGCATTCCAAATGTGGGAGCGCGCTTGCTCGCGAAAGCGTCAGTTCAATCGCTACAAAACCTCAGGGATACTCAAGCACCGCTTTAATCTGCCGCAAATTGCGCTCGATCCACCCCCGGTCAATCGCCCCCCAATCCCGAATCCGATAACGCCCGGCATGGTTACGCGCGCCGTCTTCCTGCTCGAATTCACACACGATATCCAGGTCCGCCAACGCCGCGATGGTGTCCTGGGCCGTACGCCGGGGCATGCCGGTGACTTCGGTCAGGGTCGGGACGCTGCTGGCCAGCCCGCTGTCGATCAGGTACGCCACGTACAACCGGCGGTAGAAGCTGCTTTTGGTCTTGCTGACGTCCATCAAACGCTCCTTTATTGCATATCCCGCCAAGTCAGATACACCCGCAGATCAAACTCCACCTGGTGGTACCCCGGCAACATGTGTTCGCACAGTTTGTAGAACGCCTTGTTGTGATCCGACTCTTTGAAATGCGCCAGCTCATGCACCACGATCATTTTCAGAAACTCCGACGGCGCTTCCTTGAACAGCGAAGCGACGCGGATTTCTTTCTTGGCCTTGAGCTTGCCGCCCTGCACCCGGGAAATCGTGGTGTGCAGGCCGAGGGCGCGGTGGGTCAGGTCCAGGCGGTTGTCGAACAACACCTTGTCGATCGCCGGGGCGTTACGCAGGTATTCCTGCTTCAGGTCCAGGGCGTAGGTGTACAACGCCTTGTCGCTTTGCACGTCGTGCTTTTGCGGGTAACGCTGGCTCAGGTAGTCGCCCAGCCGACCGTCGGCAATCAGCTGGCGCACCTGGTCCTGCAACGCAGCGGGATAGGCCTGGAGGTATTTCAACGCGGTCATTGGGCGGCAACATGCAGCATGAAAAGGTCGCCAGTGTAGCGAATTCAACCGGGCAGCGCGCTCCAGTCGAAGGGTTGCACGAAGCCGCCGGCATCCTCGGCCATCAGTGGCCGTGCCACCAGGAACCCTTGCACATACTCGCAGCCATTGGCCTGTAGCCACTCATATTGCGCCAGCGTTTCCACCCCTTCGGCAATCACCAGCAAACCGTATTGCTTGCACAGATCGATCACCGAACGCACCAGCGCCGCGTCCCGTGACGACTCGGGCAGCCGGGCAATCAGATGCCGGTCGAGCTTGAGGGTGTCCAGTTCCAGATCCCGCAGATGCGCCAGCGAACACGCCCCGGAGCCGAAGTCATCCAGCGCCACCCTCACCCCCAGATTACGCAGCAAACGCAGCTGCTTGCGGGTTTCATCGGGGTTGATCATCAACGCTTCTTCGGTGACCTCGACTTCTATCTGGCGCGGCTGCAACTCATGGCGTTCCAGCACCTGGCGCAATTCGGTCACCAGATTCGGCATGCCGAACTGGGTGCTGCTCAAACTCACCCCCAGCACCAGATCCTCGGCAAACAAGACTTCCCAGGCTTTGCGTTGCTTGGCGCTGCGGTGGTAAATCCAGCTGCCCAGGCGACTGATCAACCGCGCCTCTTCCAGCAACGGCAAAAACAGCCCCGGCGGTACATCGCCGACACTCGGGTGCTGCCAGCGCAGCAGCGCCTCGAAGCCGCGAATCTGCCCGCCATCGATCGCGACTTGCGGTTGATAAACCAGACTGAAATCACGGTTCTCAATGGCGGTGCGCACGCTCTCTTCGAGCATCAGCCGTGAGCGTGCCCGGCCGTTCATTTCGTGATCGTAGAAGCGATATTGCTGACGACCGGCGCGCTTGGCTTCGTACATCGCGATGTCGGACGCCCGCAGCAACCCGTCGAGGTTGGAACCGCAATCCGGGTAAGTGGCGATGCCGATACTGGCGCCGAGGGCAATGTCCAGGCCTTCGATCTGTTGACAGATCGACACCCGTTCGATGAGTTTCTCGGCAATCTTCGCCGCTTGCTCGGGGAATTCCAGATCCAGCAGCGCGGTGAACTCATCACCGCCCATGCGCGCCAGAATGTCGAAGGGCCGCAGACAAGCCTTCAATTGCTCGGACACCCAGCGCAGCACCCGGTCGCCGGCATCGTGACCCAGGGAATCATTGACCCGCTTGAAGCCGTCCAGATCGAGGTACAGCAGCACCCAGGCGCTGTCGGAGCGTTCGCCGCGCAGCAGCAGGTTTTCCACAGTCTGGTGAAAACCGCGCCGGTTGAGCAGCCCGGTCAGCGGATCGGTCACCGCTTGGAACTCCAGTTGCTGATGCAGGTGGCGCACCACCGACATGTCCAGCACCGTCACCACCATCGCGTGTTGCTCGGAGGGCAAAGGCGCGCAGGACAACGCCACCGGCACCTGTTGGCCCGGCGCGGTACGCAACAGCGCATCGTGCAGCCGCAGGGTCTCGCCGCGTTTGTAGCCGTTATACAGGTCGGAATCGGCCCACACCGGAATGTGCGGCTTCTGCAGGAAATCCAGAAATTCCTTGCCCTGCAAATCCTTGACCGTGGCGTTGAGCAGCCGCGACATCGCCGGGTTGGCAAAACGAATCAGACCGTCCTCACCGACCACCAGGATGCCTTCGGCGGCGTTGTCCAGCACCGAGGCGTTAAAGGCGCGAGCGACCTCCAGATCGTGGCTCAGGCGCTGCAAGGCCCGGCGATTGCGTTGATGCTCCAGCAACGCCTGGACCTTGGGCTTGAGAATCTGCGGGTCGAAGGGTTTGAACAGGTAATCCACCGCGCCGCTGGCGTAGCCCTTGATCACGGCGTCCTGGGACTGCTCGTTGGCGGTGAGGAAAATAATCGGGGTCAGGCGAGTGCGCTGACTGCCGCGCATCAGCCGCGCGACTTCAAAGCCGTCCATGCCGGGCATCTGCACATCCAGCAGCACCAGGTCGATTTCGTGTTCAAGGAGCAAACTGAGGGCCTCGAAGCCCGAGGCGGCGGTCATGACCTGCCAGTCCTGGCGCTGTAACAAGGCGCGCATGCTGATCAGGTTTTCCGGGTAATCATCAACGATCAAAAGGACAGAGTTGCCTTCACCTGGCGTGGGTTGCGCGCATTCCATGCTGCTTCTCTTGTTCGGGGCGACAGGCCGGTTTCTCGTGAAAACCGGACAAATTCTACGCCTTCACTCTAGACCCGGATCCGGAAAAGCAGTAGGTGTCATGACGCCATCATTTAACCAAAGCGTCCATAAGCCGACTAACGGTCGCCGCCACAGCCCCCTGAAACCGGGAAAGATGGCTTTTTGACAGGATGTTGACGTCAATCATCTGCCAGACGGGCATTAACAAAGAAGCCCTCTACGCTTATAAAGGCAACCCTCCAAGGCCCGTGCTAGAGCTTCTGGCACGGGCGTGCAGCATGAATTCGTGGAAGCTTTGTCTATGATCGATCTCGCAACATGGAACCTCAGTGTTCCTGTCGGCAATCCGCCGTACACCGTCGAAACAGCCAAACTGGTGAACGGTTTCAAGGACCAATACTTCCACTCCGACACCGGCACCCTGTTCTTCTGGTCACCGGTCACCGGCTCAAAAACCGCAAACGCCAAATACCCCCGCACCGAACTTCGCGAAACCTACAGCAACGGCACCCTGCGCAACTGGCTCTACCCGGACGCCGACAATTCACTGCGCGCCACCCTGGCGGTCAACCAGGTGCCGAGCTCCGGGAAGATCGTCATCGGCCAGATCCACGCCTATGAAAGCCAGAAGCCCCTGATCAAGCTTGAGTACCAATTCAAGACCGGCACGCAGACGGGCAACATCGTCGCCAAGATCCGCATGCACCCGGATGACGGCGAAGGCCGGGTGATCACCATCGCCACCGGCGTGAAGCTGGATCAGGAGTTTTCCTACCTCCTTCACCTGAGCCCCGGCGGCCAGTTGGGTATCAGCGCCGCGGGGTATCAGTGGGACTCGAACATCAGCGCCACGTGGCGCGACAAGCCGCTGTATTTCAAGGCGGGCGTGTATGTGCAGGATCACACCGGGTACACCAGCGAAGGCGGGAAAGTGACGTTCAGCAAGCTGGATATTGATCACGATAAATAGAGAAAGCGTATTCACTGCCCTAAAAGATCGCAGCCTTCGGCAGCTCCTACAGGAGAATGTGCACACCTGTAGGAGCTGCCGAAGGCTGCGATCTTTTGATCTTCCGCTCCGAAAACCACGTAGGAACTCACCCCTTGCTCCCGTCGGGCGGCGAAGCTGCCCAAAACCCTGCCATCGCATTCCTACAGCCCCACCGCAGCGCCCGGTTTTGCGGCGGCTGCGCCACCGAACGGGGGCAAGCCGCCTCGCCACAAGGGTTATGCGCCGTCCTCAAGTACCTCAACCTCATGGCCTGCACCAGCCTGCCGGACTATGCCGAGAACGACATCAACACCGTCACCAACATCGCCTTGATCCTGCTCCGTGATGTAGGGGACGTGTTTCGAGTGATTGAACTGCGTGGGTTTGATACACCTAATATGCCTTAATAAATTCTCAACAATAAAAACCCGCATAAATGTGAGTTTTTATTTCTTTCGGCAACCTGTAAGAAGCGGCGATCAACTATATTAATTTGAAGTATCACACCTGCCTCAATGTCATTGAGAACACCACTTCGCACAGGCCAAACGCCTACATCCAAAAAAATCCTATCAACGCATTTTTAATTGCAAAAAACTATTAAGAACTGTTATTTCCTACAGGTGCGCGGACCGAACCTAACACCTATCCTCTTCTCCGTAACGAGCCGATCACTAAAGCAACTACTACTTACCTAGGCGTCATAAGGAGAAAGGAAATGGGATCATTCAATGGCACTTGGTATGGCGCATACGCGTCAAATCAAATTTATCTAATCATTGCCAATTCAAATGACACGACAGGCGATATCAGTGGAACACTTCTAAATTATGGCAACTCTTGGAACATTACCGGTCATTATTATATTTCGACAGCTGGTGCGACCGTCATGCTTGACGCCTTCCCAGTGAATGGAGGTACTAAGGAACAGTGGCAACTATCCACCAGTGATTACAAAGTATTATCCGGCCAACGAACATACTTGGGCCCTGTAGGTGGATTTGTGACTGAGCAAATCGGAGGACTGGGCAAACAGACCTAGGAAGGAAGGCAGATGAATTGTGGTAATCAAGATGGGCATCCACAAAAAATCCGCCTCTCGGCGGGTTTTTTATCAACGCTGTTTAACGCAAAGGCTTAGTTAATCTTAGCGTTCAACTCACCTTTCGGGTAACGCTGACGCATCGCTTCCAACGAGATCGGCTTGATCTTCGAAGCATTGCCGGCAGTACCGAACGCTTCGTAAAGAGCGATACACACGTCACGCATCGCGGTCACGGTCGCTCCAAAGCTCTTGCCGTCGAACTGGTCGATGGTCGGCAGCCATCTCGCCGTAATCAACGTTTACCCATAAACACCTATTTTTTCACAACTGGCTTTCGCTTAAGGCCAGATGTAACGGAGTCATGCAACGCCACCACTCTTCCGGCATCCCACTCCGCCTGCATTCCCGAAAATAACCCACCATCAACACGCCCCTGATTGAAAGCCAGCACCTCAGTCATTGCTTCGGCAATTCGCTCTATAATCAGCGCCGGCTTATCCACCGCGCAGTGCTTGCGCCCAAATTCGACCAACTGCTGCCGATCGGGGTAAGTTTTAACCTTATTCATCTTTATAGCCAAAGTTCGGTCAACCAATGAGCGACCAGATTTCGGGTTGTAGTTGTCATACACCGTCGTGGTCGTGACATCGAAGACAGGCGCCAATTGCACCGTTTCGCGTGCATCCGGGTGCGTGTAAATCACGCCGAAATTCTTCAGGTGAGCATCACCGTTGCGAACCATGACCGACAAACAGACCGATGAAAAAAATCGTTCAAGCTCTCGCAATGGGTCGGCATGTACACAAACCTGGCCAATCACCGCCGCCAACGTCTCGTAACTCTGTGAGTACTTATAGTTGTCATGGGGATCTTTATTGAGCCCCAGCAGAACGGCCATGTCTTCAAATCCGAGTCGACCGGACTCCGCTAGGTCAAACCGCTCCATTACAAACAAATCACCGCTTTCGGAAAGCCAGAAGGCCGGAGTTTCCAGCCCGGCGAGACGAGCCGCTTCCAGGCATAGAAACTCGTTCTGGGCCAGGTGTGGGTACTCGTCGGCCCCTGACTTCACAATCAGATCGGAACTGAGCATGGTTTTTCGGCTGCCGGTCAGCTTGTCCAGGTCGGGCACCAGCACCTTGGGCTGCACGCCCGAGATACCTGACTCAAAGTAAGTATCCACCAGGAAATCGAAGACACCTTGCGAGGTATCGGCCGACAGGATTTCTTGCAAGCCGACTTGAGCACGGACGGAAACGGAAGCCTCGACCGGATTCTGATATGTAAGGCGTCCAATCTGATTACCACCAATCACCGACAACAGGCGCATCTCATCCACCTGCATGTGCTTGGCCATTCGACGCTTGATCTGATCGGCCAGAAAACCCTCCGGCACGTTCATATCGAATATCGGGTGCAGGACGTTGCTGACCGAAGGTGTCGGGTCATAGGGCATGACCAGTGAGACTTCCTTCGGCGCATCCGCGGCGTCATACGCAAACGAAAACTGCGAACCTTTGGACAGCTCGCCGGAAAAGCCTTGTGGCGTGATGACGTTGAGTTGTTTCACTCTACTCATCGTGTTCTACCAGTTCGGCGAGGGACTTGAGGTCGATGCGGTTATCGACAATTTCAAGCGCCATGCCCAGCGCGGAAAGAACCCTGAATACTGTGTACAGCGATACGTTCTCACCGGCCTCCAGGTCAATGACGGTTTTGCGGCTGCATTTCGCTCTGTGTGCCAGTTGCAGCTGACTATAGCCTTTGGCACGCCGCAATTCGCGGACACGCTCAGCGAACACCGATGGATTGTGCAGCAGCATTAATGTCACCTATATAGTACTTTTCAAGCTCTGATATTCATTATGTTCACTATAGGTGACATTTCAAGCGCCTTACGTCGCCCGGTCTGATGAGGCGAATGACGCCCACAAAAAAAACCGCCTCTCGGCGGGTTTTTCATCAACGCTGTTTAACGCCCAGGCTTAGTTAACCTTCGCGTTCAACTCACCTTTCAGGTAACGCTGATACATCGCTTCCAACGAGATCGGTTTGATCTTCGAAGCGTTGCCGGCAGTGCCGAACGCTTCGTAGCGAGCGATACACACGTCACGCATGGCGGTCACGGTCGCGCCGAAGAACTTACGCGGGTCGAACTCGCTTGGGTTGGTGGCCATCAGGCGACGCATAGCACCGGTGGATGCCAGGCGCAGGTCGGTGTCGATGTTGACCTTGCGCACGCCGTGCTTGATGCCTTCGACGATTTCTTCAACCGGTACGCCGTAGGTTTCTTTGATGTCGCCGCCGTACTGGTTGATGATCGCCAGCCAGTCTTGTGGCACCGAAGACGAACCGTGCATCACCAGGTGGGTGTTCGGGATGCGTTTGTGGATTTCTTTGATGCGGTCGATTGCAAGCACGTCGCCGGTAGGTGGCTTGGTGAACTTGTAAGCGCCGTGGCTGGTGCCGATGGCGATGGCCAGGGCATCAACTTGGGTGCGTTTGACGAAGTCAGCGGCTTCTTCCGGGTCGGTCAGCATTTGGCTGTGATCCAGAACGCCTTCGGCGCCGATGCCGTCTTCTTCACCGGCCATGCCGGTTTCCAGCGAACCCAGGCAGCCCAGCTCGCCTTCTACCGAAACGCCGCAGGCGTGAGCCATGGCCACGGTTTGTTGGGTAACGCGGATGTTGTAGTCGTAGTCGGTCGGGGTCTTGCCGTCTTCGCCCAGGGAACCGTCCATCATCACCGAGCTGAAGCCCAGTTGGATGGAGCGCTGGCAGACGTCAGGGCTGGTGCCGTGGTCCTGGTGCATGCACACCGGGATGTGCGGGAATTCTTCGATTGCCGCGAGGATCAGGTGACGCAGGAACGGGGCGCCTGCGTATTTGCGAGCACCGGCCGAAGCCTGGACGATCACCGGGGAGTCAGTCTTGTCAGCGGCTTCCATGATGGCGCGCATCTGCTCAAGGTTGTTGACGTTGAAGGCTGGAACGCCGTAGCCGAATTCGGCTGCGTGGTCCAACATCTGGCGCATGCTGATAAGTGCCATTGTGTGTGTCTCTCCCGGTTTGGGTCGTTAATCGTGCCAGCCTGCCGTAGCGGCGGCGGCTATTCAAGTTATTGCAGATCGGGGGTTAGTCCGGTCCGCTCATTCGGTGTTACAAAATCCTGAGAACCTACACAGATCCACTGTGGGAGCGGGCTTGCTCGCGAATGCGGTCTCACATTCAACATCAATGCAAGCTGACCCACCGCTTTCGCGAGCAAGCCCGCTCCCACATTTGGATCTGCTCCCACATTAGGTCTGTGGCGTGTCAATTACTGCGCTTTACAACCGCGGCCAATCAAATCATTGGTGGCGACCCAGTACACCAGGCCTTCCTCACCTTTTACGTGAAACGCCAGCATGTCGTTGCTGTACAGCGAACCTTCGGCGCCCGGCTCAAGCTTCAGGCGATAGACCTGATCGGCCCCGCCGAGGCGCACGTCGACTTCCTTGCGACTGTCGTCGGTGTAGCGCCAGATCACTTTGGCCTGGCTATCGCAGGTCCATGTGGTCCAGTTATCCGCCGGCGCTGACGTGTTGAACAGGTTGAAATTCGAGCAACCTGCCAGCAGTGCCAACGCCATGACGGCGATAAAACCTTTCATCCGTGTTCCTCGACCGACGGCACACGCCGCGGGCCTTGAGTAAAGAGTCAGACCCGTCAAGGGCAGCCATGTTCCTTGGCCGGGGTCTGTGTCTCGTATTTGTCCAGGCCATCCGGCCCGGAGCGCTTGTTGAGCACCGGGTTGGTTTCGGCCTGCCAGTCGGCCTGGTAGCAGCCTTTATCAACCGGCGCAGACGGCGCGGGATCCGGCTTGGCTTTCGGGTTACTCCCGCAAGCTGCCAGCGAAACCGCGACGATCAACAGCGCTATCGTCTTGACCATCTGAACACTCCTTTGCCTGGTCAAATGAGTCGCCTCAGGCCTTGGCCCGGCTTTCCAGGACCTCAACGGCCGGCAGCACCTTGCCTTCGACGAATTCGAGGAACGCGCCACCGCCGGTGGAAATGTAGGAGATCTGGTCAGCAACGCCATATTTATCGATGGCCGCCAGGGTGTCGCCACCGCCAGCAATCGAGAACGCCGAGCTTTCCGCGATGGCCTCGGCCAGCACTTTGGTGCCGTTACCAAACTGGTCGAATTCGAACACGCCCACCGGGCCGTTCCACAGGATGGTCTTGGACGACTTCAGCAGCTCGGCGAAATTCGCCGCGGTCTGCGGGCCGATGTCCAGGATCATGTCATCGTCGGCCACGTCGGCGATCAGTTTGACGGTAGCGGCGGCGCTTTCAGCAAATTCCTTGGCAACCACCACGTCCACTGGCAGCGGCACGCTGACTTTGGCGGCGATGGCGCGGGCGGTGTCCAGCAGGTCCGGCTCGTACAGCGATTTGCCGACCGGGTGACCGGCTGCGGCCAGGAAGGTGTTGGCAATGCCGCCGCCAACGATCAACTGGTTGCAGATCTGGCTCAAGCTGTTGAGCACGTCGAGTTTGGTCGACACTTTAGAGCCGGCAACGATCGCTGCCATTGGTTGGGCCGGAGCGCCGAGGGCTTTGCCCAGTGCGTCCAGTTCGGCGGCCAGCAGCGGGCCAGCGGCAGCGACTTTGGCGAACTTGGCCACGCCGTGGGTCGAACCCTCGGCACGGTGAGCGGTGCCGAAGGCGTCCATCACGAATACGTCGCACAGGGCGGCGTATTGCTGGGCCAGTTCGTCAGCGTTCTTTTTCTCGCCTTTGTTGAAGCGTACGTTTTCGAACAGCACGATGTCGCCGGCCTTCACGTCAACGCCGTCCAGGTAATCGGCCACCAGCGGCACTTCGCGGCCCAGGGCCTTGCTCAGGTAGTCAGCGACTGGCTTGAGGCTGTTCTCGGCCGAGAACTCGCCTTCGGTCGGACGGCCAAGGTGCGAGCAGACCATCACGGCCGCACCTTTTTCCAGGGCCAGCTTGATGGTCGGCAGCGAGGCCAGGATACGCGCATCGCTGGTGACCACACCGTCCTTGACTGGGACGTTGAGGTCTTCGCGGATCAGTACGCGCTTACCTTGCAGATCGAGGTCGGTCATCTTCAACACGGTCATGGGTCGCAATTCCTGAGTTACTGTTTTTTAGAGACAGAAAGTGGAGCGGCTATTTGCAGGTAGTGCTCTGCAACGTCCAGCATTCGGTTGGCAAACCCCCATTCGTTGTCGAACCAGGCCAGGATGTTCACCAGCCGTGGGCCGGAAACGCGGGTCTGACTGGCATCGACGATGGCCGAATGTGGGTCGTGGTTGAAATCACAACTGGCGTGAGGCAATTCAGTGTAGGCCAGCAGGCCTTTGAGCGGACCGCTGGTGGCAGCCTCGCGCAGTATCCGGTTGACCTCGGTGGCGTCGGTGTCGCTTACGGTTTGCATCGTAATGTCGAGGCACGACACGTTCACCGTCGGTACACGTACGGCTTTGGCCTGAATTCGCCCGGCAAGTTCCGGCAGCAGGCGTTCGATGCCGCGCGCCAGACCAGTGGACACCGGGATCACCGACTGGAACGCCGAACGGGTGCGGCGCAGGTCTTCGTGGTGATAGGCGTCGATCACCGGTTGATCATTCATCGCCGAGTGGATGGTGGTGATTGACACGTATTCCAGACCAATGGCCTGGTCCAGCAGGCGCAACAGCGGCACGCCGCAGTTGGTGGTGCAGGACGCGTTGGACACCAGCAGCTCGTCGCCGGTCAGGCAATCCTGGTTCACGCCGTAGACGATGGTGGCGTCGACATCCGCCTCGCTGGCCATCGGCTGGGAAAACAGCACCCGCGGGGCGCCGGCATCGAGGAAGCGCTGGCCATCTTCACGGGTGTGGTAAGCGCCGGAGCACTCCAGCACCAGATCGACGCCCAGGGACGCCCAATCGATGCCTTCGGGGGTGGCACTGCGCAGGACCTTCACGCAGTCGCCATTAATATGCAGACAATCGTCCTCTACTCGCACTTCGCCGGGAAAACGCCCGTGAGTGGAGTCGAAGCGTGTCAGGTATTCGATGCTGGCCATGTCTGCCAGATCGTTGATCGCGACAATTTCAAACCCGGCCTTCTCGCCTCGCTCAAACAACGCACGCAAGACGCAACGACCAATCCGGCCGTAGCCGTTGAGTGCAACTTTGTAGGGACGCGGTTGAGGCATGGGGTTCTCGATTACCGTAGCATTTCAGTTACAGCAGCATGGCCCGGGCCACCGCTTTCGCGAGCAAGCCCGCTCCCACAGGGAAATGTATTCCAATGTGGGAGCGGGCTTGCTCGCGAAGGCGGCAGTCCAGACGACGCAACTTCCGGATCAGTCTTCCAGCAGCTCTTCAGCCTGACCCAGGATATTTTCCAGGGTGAAGCCGAACTCTTCGAACAAGGCTGGCGCAGGCGCCGACTCGCCGTAGGTGGTCATGCCGATCACGCGGCCTTCCAGGCCCACGTATTTGTACCAGTAGTCCGCGTGAGCAGCTTCGATCGCGATACGCGCGCCGACTTGCAGTGGCAGGACGTCTTGCTTGTAGCCTGCATCTTGCGCGTCGAACACGCTGGTGCACGGCATCGAAACGACGCGAACCTTGCGACCTTGCTCGGTGAGCTTGTCGTAAGCCTGAACCGCCAGGCCAACTTCCGAACCGGTGGAGATCAGGATCAGCTCAGGCTCGCCTGCGCAATCCTTCAACACATAACCGCCACGGGCGATGTCGGCGATCTGGCCGGCATCACGTTCCTGATGTTGCAGGTTCTGACGGGAGAAGATCAGCGCCGAAGGGCCGTCCTTGCGCTCGATCGCCAGTTTCCAGCACACCGCCGATTCAACCGCATCGGCTGGACGCCAGGTGTTGAGGTTCGGCGTGCTGCGCAGGCTGGTCAGTTGCTCGACCGGCTGGTGCGTCGGGCCGTCTTCGCCCAGACCGATGGAGTCGTGGGTGTAGACGAACACCACGCGTTTCTTCATCAGCGAAGCCATGCGCACCGCGTTACGCGCGTATTCCATGAACATCAGGAAGGTCGCGCCGTAAGGCACCAGGCCGCCGTGCAAGGACACGCCGTTCATGATCGCGCTCATGCCGAACTCGCGAACGCCGTAGTACATGTAGTTGCCGCTGGCGTCTTCAGCCGAGACACCTTTGCAACCTTTCCACAGGGTCAGGTTGGAACCGGCCAGGTCAGCGGAGCCGCCCAGCAGTTCAGGCAACAGCGGGCCGTAGGCATTCAGTGCGTTCTGGCTGGCTTTACGGCTGGCGATGGTTTCGCCCTTGGCCGCGACGTCAGCAATATAAGCAGACGCTTTTTCCGCGAAGTCGGCTGGCAATTCACCGCTCAGGCGACGCACCAGTTCGTTGGCTTCGGTCGGGAAGGCCGCGGAGTAAGCAGCGAAACGCTGATCCCACTCGGCTTCGGCGGCGCGACCTTTTTCCTTGGCATCCCACTCGGCATAGATGTCGGCCGGGATTTCGAACGGGCCGTGATTCCAGTTCAACGCTTTGCGAGTCAGAGCGATTTCCGCGTCACCCAATGGGGCACCGTGGCAGTCTTCCTTGCCTTGCTTGTTCGGCGAACCAAAACCGATGGTGGTCTTGCAGCAGATCAGCGTCGGCAGCTCGCTTTTGCGTGCGGTCTCGATCGCAGTCTTGATTTCTTCCGGGTCGTGACCGTCGACGTTGCGGATCACCTGCCAGTTGTAGGCTTCGAAACGCTTCGGCGTGTCGTCGGTGAACCAGCCTTCGACTTCGCCATCGATGGAGATGCCGTTGTCATCGTAGAAGGCGATCAGTTTGCCCAGGCCCAAAGTACCGGCCAGGGAGCCGACTTCGTGGGAAATGCCTTCCATCATGCAGCCATCACCCAGGAACACGTAGGTGTGGTGGTCGACGATGTTGTGGCCAGGACGGTTGAACTGCGCCGCCAGGACTTTTTCCGCCAGGGCGAAACCCACGGCATTAGCCAAGCCTTGGCCCAGTGGACCGGTGGTGGTTTCAACGCCCGGGGTGTAGCCGAATTCCGGGTGACCCGGGGTGCGGCTGTGCAGCTGGCGGAAGTTTTTCAGGTCTTCGATCGACAGGTCGTAGCCAGTCAGGTGCAGCAGCGAGTAGATCAGCATCGAGCCATGGCCGTTGGACAGCACGAAGCGGTCACGGTCGGCGAACGATGGATTGCTCGGGTTGTGCTTCATGTAGTCACGCCACAGTACTTCGGCGATATCCGCCATACCCATGGGGGCACCGGGATGGCCGCTGTTGGCTTTTTGCACGGCATCCATGCTGAGGGCACGAATGGCGTTGGCACGCTCACGACGGCTTGGCATCGCTGTTCTCCTACGGGTTCTGTATCGAGAGTGAATAAAACGAATCGGAAAAAAGGCGAGCATTTTCCCTCACGCACCCGCCTCGGGGCAATGACAGATAATCATCTGGAGGCGTTTTTCCAATGCATAACAGCGTATTCGACGGGTGAAACCTTTCCGCAGTTCGTTTGTTGACTAAACCTAACGTCGAGAAGTGCCATCTATCGAGCAATATCAAAACTTTTTGATATTGCCCTTGCGGGGTTTTCTGACCATCACTAGACTGCTGGCCTTATGAATTTACGTGTGCCTTCCATTCAACATGACGATTGCGATGAGCTGGCGGCCCTGTGCAAGGCCGGCGGCGATCCTCTGCGGCTGAATGTATTGCGCGCGCTGACCAACGATTCGTTTGGCGTGCTGGAACTGGCGCAGATCTTCGGCATCGGTCAGTCAGGCATGAGTCATCACCTCAAGGTCCTGGCCCAGGCCGACCTGGTGGCGACCCGCCGTGAAGGCAATGCGATTTTCTACCGTCGCGCCCTGCCCCACACCGACCTGCTGGGCGGCAAGCTGCACGCTGCCTTGCTCGAAGAAGTGGATAACCTGACCCTGCCGACGGATGTGCAGTCGCGGATCGGTCAGGTCCACGGACAACGGGCGGCGGCCAGCCAGGACTTTTTCTCACGGGTGGCGGAGAAGTTTCGCGCCCAGCAAGATTTGATCGCCGGCCTGCCGCAATACCGCGAAAGCGTCGTGGCGCTGCTCGACAAGTTGAGTTTCAGCGAAGGCGCCACGGCGATTGAAGTCGGCCCCGGCGACGGCGGTTTCCTGCCGGAACTGGCGCGCCGCTTCACCCAGGTCACGGCACTGGACAACAGCCCGGCGATGCTCGAACTGGCGCGCCAGGTCTGCGAACGTGAAAGGCTGGCTAACGTCAGCCTGCAATTGGCCGATGCACTGAATGGTGTGAGCCTTACCGCCGATTGCGTTGTACTGAACATGGTGCTGCACCATTTTGCCGCGCCGGCCGAAGCGCTCAAGCACATGGCCGGTTTGCTGCAACCGGGCGGTAGCCTGCTCGTGACAGAGTTATGTAGCCACAACCAGATTTGGGCCAGGGAGGCCTGCGGTGATCTGTGGTTGGGGTTTGAACAGGACGATTTGGCCCGTTGGGCCACCGCTGCGGGACTCGTTCCCGGGGAAAGCCTCTATGTAGGCTTACGCAATGGTTTCCAGATCCAGGTCCGCCATTTTCAGCGGCCGACTGGCGACACTCACCATCGGTAAATTCAGGAAAACATCGAGATGAGCGAATACTCCCTCTTCACCTCCGAGTCCGTGTCTGAAGGGCATCCGGACAAAATCGCCGACCAGATTTCCGATGCGGTGCTGGACGCCATCATTGCTGAAGACAAGTTCGCCCGTGTGGCGTGCGAGACTCTGGTAAAAACCGGCGTGGCAATCATCGCGGGTGAAGTCACCACGTCGGCCTGGGTCGACCTGGAAGAGATCGTGCGTAACGTCATTCTGGACATCGGCTACAACAGCTCCGATGTCGGCTTCGACGGCGCCACTTGCGGTGTGATGAACATCATCGGCAAGCAATCCCCAGACATCAACCAGGGTGTTGACCGTGCCAAGCCTGAAGATCAGGGCGCCGGCGACCAGGGCCTGATGTTCGGCTACGCCAGCAACGAAACCGACGTGCTGATGCCTGCACCGATCACCTTCTCGCACCAGCTTGTACAAAGGCAAGCCGAAGCCCGTAAATCCGGCCTGCTGCCTTGGCTGCGCCCGGACGCCAAGTCGCAAGTGACTTGCCGCTACGAAGGCGGCAAGGTGGTCGGTATCGACGCCGTTGTTCTGTCGACCCAGCACAACCCTGAAGTGTCGTACAAAGACCTGCGCGAAGGCGTGATGGAGCTGATCGTCAAGCACGTGCTGCCTGCCGAACTGCTGACCAAGGACACCCAGTTCCACATCAACCCGACTGGCCAGTTCATCATCGGTGGCCCGGTTGGCGACTGCGGCCTGACCGGTCGCAAGATCATCGTCGACAGCTACGGCGGCATGGCCCGTCACGGCGGCGGCGCGTTCTCCGGTAAAGATCCATCCAAGGTTGACCGTTCGGCGGCCTACGCTGGTCGTTATGTAGCCAAGAACATCGTCGCTGCCGGCCTGGCCGAGCGTTGCGAGATCCAGGTTTCCTACGCGATCGGTGTAGCCCAGCCTACGTCGATCTCGTTGAACACCTTCGGCACCGGCAAAATCAGCGACGACAAAATCGTCAAACTGGTGCGCGAAGTGTTCGACCTGCGTCCATACGCAATCACCACTATGCTCGACCTGCTGCACCCGATGTACCAGGAAACCGCTGCGTACGGCCACTTCGGTCGCACCCCGCAAACCAAGACTGTCGGTGACGATACTTTCACCACCTTCACCTGGGAAAAAACCGACCGCGCCGATTCGCTGCGCGCGGCTGCCGGTCTGTAAGACCTCCCTGGCGGTACCAAAAGCCCCGCACGGATCGCGCCGTGCGGGGCTTTTTATTGGCTTGCGCTTGGGACCGAGTCGCTGCCTTCGCGAGCAAGCCCGCTCCCACAGGGGATTTTCGTCGTACACAAAATCTGTGCTCGCCGAAGATTCAATGCGGGAGCGGGCTTGCTCGCGAAGAGGCCAGTCGAGCCACCCTGCCACATCCAGTAAAACACCCACCCTTTGCACCACCCACTACTGACCTAGCCTTCAAGCATCTCCCCGAGCAAGGACGCTCTCGATGCTCCCCAACCTGCGCCTTTTTTTCGCCCTCCTGCTGACATCGCTGACCGCCAGCGCCGTCGATTGCCCCGACTGGCCACCCGCTCGTGCTTTGGTCGAGATCAACGCCGCTCAACAACAAATCGACGCGTGGGACGACAGCTACCACCGTAACGGCCGCTCACTGATTGCCGACGAACTCTACGACCAGTCCCGCGCCCGCCTGACCCATTGGCGCGCCTGTTTCAACCTCGGCGCTTCTGCCTCGCCGTTACGAACGGCGGCCGGCAAGGTGCCCCACCCGATCGCCCATACCGGCCTGGAAAAACTCCACGATAAGCGCGCCGTCGAACACTGGCTGCGTGATCGCAGGGAAGTCTGGATTCAACCCAAGGTCGACGGCGTGGCCGTGTCATTGATTTACCGCGACGGCCTGCTGCATCAGGCGATCAGTCGGGGCGATGGCCTCAACGGCCAGGACTGGACGGCTTCCGCACGCCAGATCGCCGCCATTCCCCAGCAACTGACACAACCGCTGGACGTGCTGGTGCAAGGCGAACTCTATTGGCGCCTGATCGATCACGTACAAGCCAAGGCCGGCAGCCTCAACGCCCGCGCTACCGTGGCGGGGTTGATGGCGCGCAAGACGCTGAGCGCCGAGCAGGCTGCCGGAATCGGACTGTTTATCTGGGACTGGCCCCAAGGTCCGGCAAACCTGCCTGATCGGCTGGAGGCACTGGAAAAGCTGGGTTTCCCGAGCTTCGAACCCTACAGCCAGCCGATCGGCACCTTTGCCGATACGGAACGCTGGCGGGATCACTGGTATCGCTCTGCGCTGCCCTTCGCCAGCGACGGCATCGTCCTGCGTCAGGATCAGCGTCCGCCCGCCGAGCGCTGGCAGTCTCGGCCACCCTTCTGGAGCGTCGCCTGGAAATACCCCTTCGCCCAGGCACTGGCCGAGGTGCGCAAGGTCAATTTCAAGATCGGACGGACCGGGCGCATCACCCCCGTGCTGGAGCTTGCACCGGTGAAGCTCGATGACCGGCAGATCAAGCGTGTGAGCGTCAGTTCCTTGCAACGTTGGGAGCAACTGGACATTCGTCCCGGCGATCAAGTCGCCATCAGCCTCGCGGGCCTCACGATACCCCGGCTCGATGACGTGGTGCTTCGCAGCACCGAACGCCCGGAAGTGAATGCACCGCAGGCAGCGGACTTTCATCATTTGAGTTGCTGGCAACCGACACCGGGCTGCGAGAGTCAGTTTCTCGCGCGCCTGAGCTGGCTCAGCGGCAAGCAGGGACTGGCTCTGCCCCACGTAGGTCCCGGCACCTGGGAGAAACTTCTCGAAACAGGCCGCCTCAACAACCTGCTGGATTGGTTGACCCTCGATGCCCAAGAGCTTGCTAACATTGATGGCTTCGGCGAACGCAGCAGCGCTCGTCTTTTAAACAGTTTTGAAAGTGCCCGGCAACGTCCTTTCGCTCGCTGGCTCAAAGCGTTGGGTTTGCCGCCCACGGGGCAGGCGCAGCTCGCCGATTCATGGCAGGCCCTGGCCCAACGCAGCAACGAACAATGGCAAGCCGAAGCGGGCATCGGCCCGGGACGCGCAGCGCAATTGAGCGCGTTTTTCCGCGACCCGCAGGTCCTGGCCTTGAGTGAAACATTACGAGTGGCAGGCATTGACGGTTTTTAGCGACCAACAATGCCTGTCAGCCCGGGAACCCCATGGTGGCGCTGCGCTCAAACAGCCCATTGCCACATCGACCCGATTGCCCTTTGCGCATGGAGCTTTTATGAAACTTATTTCACCGCTCGCCCTGTTGGCCCTTTGCGGCGTGTTGGCCACCCCACTGATGGCCGCCGAAGAAATTCCGGAACTGACCGGCTGCGCCGCCAAGAAGCAGGGCATCGTCAACCAGATCGAGTTGGCCAAGAGCCACGGCAATGCCGATCAACAGGCCGGCCTCCAGACTGCACTGGACGAAGTCACCGCCCACTGCACCGACGCTTCCTTGAAGAAGGAACGCGAGAACAAGGTCCTCGACGCCAAGCATGAAGTCAGCAAGCGCCAGGCCGATCTCGACAAGGCCATGAGCAAAGGCGATGCCGAGAAGATCAACAAACGCAAAGACAAACTCGCCGAGTCCCGCAAGGAATTGCAGGAAGCGCTGGATGAACTGGATAAGTAAGCAAAGGTAAGACTCGGAGACTTGTGTCGATCTTCAGGCAGCCTTCGCGAGCAAGCCCGCTCCCACAGTTGGAATGCGATCAACTGTGGGAGCGGGCTTGCTCGCGAAGGCGTCAGCCAGAACACCGCAAATCAATGATCCCGAAACTGTTTATGGCAAGCACTGCAGGCATCTTCGACTTTCTGCACCGCCGGCCCGAGGTTGCTGGCCTTGTACGGCTGGACCTGGCTGGCAATCACCAATTCACCGGTGGCGCTTTCAAGGTTGCGGGCCATTTCCTGGAAGCGTGCCTGCTGCTGCCACACGTTGTCCTTGGCGCTGGTGTGATCTTCTTCGCGCACCTGCGGGAAATGTTTCCATGGTTCATGGGACAAGGCGTCGAGTTTCGCCGCGCCTTCAGTGAATTTCGGGCCATCAAACGGAATACGGCCACGCAACATGCCACCCAGATCTTCGCCGGTCTTGAGCATTTGCTTGAAGATCGCCTTGCGCTGGCCCAACGGCGAATTCGGGTCAACACCGCCGCAGGCAGACAAGGTCAGGCAGGCCAGCAATACAACAGAAAGTCTTTTAAGAGTCATGGTGGCTTCAGGTCACGGGGAACGGCGGCCAGTATCCTCGCGTCATCGTTAAAGACCAATAGCCCTATTATCAATAAGGGTTGTTTGAGCGCATGGAGCACTCAGGCGACCGTCAAAGGAATTACTCCATGAACAGCTGTTTCAAGGCATGGCGCCCTCGCCTCGCCTGGACCCTTCCGATGGTGGCCGTGCTTGCGGGCTGCACCGGTGGCGAAAACAACACACCGAAAACCCACGCCCTGGCCACTTACTCCAGCGCGACATGGGAAGCATTGCCGGCCGTGTCCGATAGCGACCTGGTGGCGGGCTTCGGTTCCTGGCGCAGCGCCTGCACACGCCTCAAGGCTGACCCAATCTGGGGCTCGACCTGTGCGGCGTCAGCCAATGTGCCGCAAACCGCCGGCGAGATTCGTGGCTTTCTCAAACAGAACCTCGACGTCTACGGCCTGCGCGCCGCCAACGACAATCCCAACGGCCTGATCACCGGTTACTACGAACCGGTGTACCCCGGCAGCCTGACCCAGACTGAAGTGGCGAACATCCCGGTGTACGGCGTGCCCGAGGACATGATCATTGTGTCCCTGGACAGCATTTACCCGGAGCTCAAGGGCAAGCGCCTGCGCGGTCGACTTGAAGGTCGCGTGCTCAAGCCGTACGACGACGCTGCCACCATCGAGAGCAAAGGGGTCAAGGCGCCGGTCGTAGCCTGGCTGACCGATCCGATGAACCTGCAGTTCCTGCAAATCCAGGGCTCCGGGCGCATCCAGCTCGACAGTGGTCGCCAACTGCGCATCGCTTACGCTGACCAGAACGGCCACCCGTATCGTCCTATCGGCCGCTGGCTGGTGGATCAGGGTGAGCTGAAGAAGGAAGACGTGACCATGGGCGCCATCAGCGCTTGGGCCAAGGCGAATCCGTCGCGCATTCCGCAACTGCTCGGCAGCAACCCCAGCTACGTGTTTTTCACCCAGAACCCGGACAGCAACGAAGGGCCGCGCGGCTCGCTGAACGTTCCGCTGACTGCGGGCTATAGCGCTGCGGTGGATCGCAAAGTGATTCCGCTGGGCAGTCTGTTGTGGCTATCGACCACCAAACCGGACGGCAGCGCACTGGTTCGCCCGGTAGCAGCTCAGGACACCGGCGGCGCGATTGCCGGCGAAGTCCGGGCGGACCTGTTCTGGGGCACCGGCGAAGCGGCCGGGCAACTGGCAGGGGATATGAAACAGCAGGGGCAGATCTGGATGTTGTGGCCTAAAGGCGCAGCGTTGCCGACAGTGCCGCAGGTGGCTGACGCGGTGAAGCCTTGATTCATCTATGGGCCGTTAGATAGCCTTCGCGAGCAAGCCTGCTCCCACATTGGTACGCATTCCAACTGTGGGAGCGGGCTTGCTCGCGAAGAGGCCCTCAATAACACCAAAAAAATCAACGATCAGACTCAGACTGACACAAAAAAGAAACTCGCAATCAACCCCATCCCCACAAACCACACCAGCGACCGCAAGATCGCCCAGTCCGCCAGATAGCAGATGATGTACAGCAACCGACTGGTGATAAACAGCACCGCCAGCACGTTGACCGTCACCAACTGCGCCGTGCCCACCAGGTGCGCAATAATCACTGCCGCGGCGAACGCCGGCATCACTTCAAAACTGTTCAACTGCGCCGCATGCGCACGTCTGGCAAAACCATTCAACGACTCCAGAAAGTCCCGTGGATCATGGTTGTCTTGCAACCGGTACCCGCCACTGGCCTTGGCAACGGCCGTGCAGATATACGGCAGGAAAATCGCGATCAAAACACACCACAGAGCAACCGTCATAAAGCAGTCCCTTCTTCAAATTTAGAAATCCGAGCGCCGGTCAAAACTTCATCACCAGCATGCCGATCAGCACCAGCCCACAGGCTAAGAGCCGTGGCTTGCCGAAAGGTTCTTTCAAGTAGCGCATGCCGAACAACACCACCAGAATCACACTGATCTCACGCAGCGCCGCCGCTTCGGCAATCGAGCCCAGTTGCATCGCCCACAGCACCAGAGCGTAGCTGAACAACACGCAAAACCCGACCGCCAGCCCCAGTCGCCACTGTTCACGCCAGAACAGCATGAACGCAGGCCGTTTGCGCACCAGTGCCAGCAACGGGAACGGCCAGGCACTGAGCAACGTGACCCAGACCAGGTAGTCCAGCGGATGGGACCAGCGCCGCAAGGCCTGGCCATCGATAAAGGTGTAGCAGCCGATGCACAGGCCAATCAGCGCTACCACCGGCAGCATTGACCACGGCAAGCGCGCACCGCCACCGCCCTGCCAGAGCAGGCACAGCATGCCGAACGGGATCAGCAAAATGCCGAAGATCTGCTGATGCGTCAGCACTTCCCCAGCAAAGATCAGCGTCAGCGCCAGCACCACCAGTGGCGACAAACCACGCATCAGCGGATAGACCAGACCCAGGTCACCGACCCGATAGGCCTGAATCAACAGGTAGCGATAAAGCAACTCGAACGCCGCCGACGCCAGAATCCATGGCCATATCTCCATGGGTGGCAGATTCACAAACGGCAGCATAACGGCGACAAACAGCATCGCCACGCTGTCCATGCAAGCCACCACCAGCAATCGCTCGGCGCTGAATTTGATCAGGGTATTCCACGCGGCATGTAACAGCGCCGCCACCAACACCAGTGCTGTTGCAAGCACGGCCCACTCCTTATTTTGTCCCCCCACCCCGTAGGAGCTGCCGAAGGCGGCGATCTTTTGATCTTAAACATCAAAATCAAAAGATCGCCGCCTTCGGCAGCTCCTACGGGGAAAGGCGCGGATAATTGATTCGCCATATGTCCGCAGCTGTTTATACTGCAAGCGACCACGCCGCACTCAGTTGCGCACAGACTAATTCCAATAATTTCTGCCCCCGCCCGTCCTCCTCGAGAACGGTCGATGGCCTGCGTATGCCTGATCAGAGCGTCAAGACTACCGACAGAGACCTTGCGCATGCCACTCGCCCTGCTTGCCCTCGCTGTTGCCGCGTTCGGCATCGGCACCACTGAATTCGTCATCATGGGTTTGCTGCCCGATGTCGCCCGCGACCTCGCCGTGAGCATTCCCCACGCCGGCCTGCTGATCACCGGCTACGCCCTGGGTGTGGTGTTCGGCGCACCGATCCTGGCGATCGGCACCGCCAACATGCCACGCAAAGCCACGCTATTGGGGATGACGCTGATGTTCATCCTCGGCAACGTCCTCTGCGCCCTCGCGCCGAACTACGCAACGCTAATGGCCGCGCGGGTGGTCACTGCGCTTTGCCACGGTGCGTTCTTCGGCATCGGCTCGGTGGTCGCCGCCGGGCTGGTGGCGCCGAACAAACGGGCCCAGGCGATTGCCATGATGTTTACCGGTTTGACCCTGGCCAACGTGCTCGGCGTGCCATTGGGTACAGCGCTCGGGCAATACGCCGGGTGGCGCTCGACGTTCTGGGCGGTGTCAGTGATTGGCGTGATTGCAGCCATCGCCCAATGGGTCTGGTTACCGAAAGACATCCCCATGGACAAGGCCAACCTCGCCAGCGAATTCAAGGTGCTGGGTAAGGTCAACGTGCTGCTGGCCCTGGGCATGAGCGTGCTGGCGTCCACCAGTCTGTTCAGCGTGTTCACCTACATCGCGCCGATCCTGCAAGACATCACCGGCGTCAGCCCGCATGGTGTGACTATCATGCTGCTGTTGTTCGGCGTGGGCCTGACGGCGGGTAGCATGCTGGGCGGTCGCCTGGCGGACAGTCGCTTGCTGCCTTCGCTGGTGGGCATGGCGCTGGCGGTAGTCGTGGTGTTGGCGGCGTTCAGCCAGACCAGCCATTCGGTGATCCCGGCGGCGATTACGTTGGTGTTCTGGGGGATTTTTGCATTTGCCCTGTGCCCAATCCTGCAACTGCTGATCATTGATCAGGCCCATGAAGCGCCGAACCTCGGCTCGACGTTGAATCAGAGCGCGTTCAACCTCGGCAACGCCGCCGGTGCCTGGATCGGCGGGCTGGTGGTGGCCAGCGGCGCGGACCTGGCGGACTTGCCGTGGACCGGTGCGCTGGTCGGGGGCCTGACGGTGCTGACGGCGCTTTTCTATATCTATCTGCAACGTCGTGGCGCGGCTGCGGTCAATGTGTCCGGCTGAATAATTGCGCTGTTCCGGAGATTGCTTTCGCGGACAAGCCCGCTCCCACACTTGATCCTGTCATACACAAAATCTGTGTTCACTGAAGATCCAATGTGGGAGCGGGCTTGCTCGCGAAGAAGCCGACTCGGAGCAACTGCCTGAAACCCCATTTCTCACCTCCCATCCAAAGGACCCCGGATGCTTGAACTTGTCGCTGCGTTTATCTGCCTCACTTCCCTCCTCACCTACGTGAATTTCCGTTTCATCGGCCTGCCCCCGACCATCGGCGTGATGGTCACCGCACTGATGTTTTCCCTGTTGTTGCAAGGCCTGAGCTTCATCGGCTATCCCGGTCTCGAAGAACGCGTGCAGCAACTGATCGGCCAGATCGATTTCGGTGATCTGCTGATGAACTGGATGCTGTCGTTCCTGCTGTTCGCCGGCGCGCTGCACGTCAACCTGAACGACCTGCGCAGTTACCGCTGGCCCATCGGTCTGCTGGCGACGTTCGGTGTGTTGATCGCCACGGCAGTGATCGGCAGCCTCGCGTATTACATTTTTGCCCTGTTCGGCTGGCACGTGAGCTTCCTCTATTGCCTGCTGTTCGGCGCGCTGATTTCCCCGACCGACCCGATCGCGGTACTCGGCGTGCTGCGAACTGCCAACGCATCCAAGCCGCTGAAAACCACGATCGTCGGCGAGTCGCTGTTCAATGATGGCACAGCGGTAGTGGTGTTCACCGTGTTGCTGGGCATCGCGCAACTGGGCGAAACCCCGACTGTCGGCGCCACGGTCATGCTGTTCGTCCACGAGGCGATTGGCGGCGTGCTGTTCGGCGGGCTGATCGGGTACCTGGTGTACCTGATGATCAAGAGCATCGAACAGCATCAAATCGAAGTGATGCTGACCCTGGCGCTGGTGATCGGCGGTTCGGCCATGGCCTCGGAGCTGCACGTTTCTGCGCCGATCGCGATGGTGGTTGCCGGCCTGATCATCGGCAACCTGGGTCGCAACCTGGCGATGAACGACATGACCCGAAAGTACCTGGACGGTTTCTGGGAATTGCTCGATGACATGCTCAACGCCCTGCTGTTCGCGCTGATCGGCATGGAACTGTTGCTGCTGCCCTTCAACTGGCTGCACGTCCTGGCCGCAAGTTTGCTGGCGCTGGCCATTCTGCTGTCGCGCCTGCTGACCGTGGCCCCGGCCATTCTGCTGCTGCGGCGCTGGCGCACGGTCCCGCGCGGGACGATCCGGATTCTGACTTGGGGTGGATTGCGCGGTGGTGTTTCGGTGGCGCTGGCCCTGGCCTTGCCGCTGGGCCCGGAGCGGGATCTGATCTTGAGCATCACCTACATCGTGGTGCTGTCGTCGATCCTGTTGCAGGGCTTGAGCATCGGCAAACTGGTCAAGCACGTGACCAAGGATGAGCCTGCACCAACGGCACAGGCCGAGCCTCACTGATTACTTCTTGAGCTTGCGCGGATCGGCTTGCTGATCCGCCCCCTGCTTCGGCGGCCCGCTTTCGCTACGGATCTGCGCATGACTGATCAGCGCAAAGATGCAGCTGCCGCCGATGATATTGCCTGCCAGCGTCGGCCCGGCGAATACCAGCCAGAAATCCTTCCACGGCAACTCGCCGGCAAACACCAGATACGACACTTCCGCGGAACCGACCACGATGTGGGTGAAATCCCCCAGCGCCATCAGGTAGGTGATGAGGATAATGATCCACATCTTGGCGCTCTCCATGGACGGAATCATCCAGACCATGGTGGCGATCATCCAGCCGGAAATGATGCCTTTGGCGAACATCTGGCTGGCGTTGTTTTCCATGATCTTGCGCCCGATGTCGAGGAAGGCCAGGTCGGTCTTGGTATCGAAGATCGGCAGGTGCAGCATCACGTAGGCCACCAGCAACGTGCCGCACAGGTTGCCGAACAGCACGACGCTCCACAGCCGGATCAACCGACCGAAATTATTCAGCGTGGGTTTGGTCATGACCGGTAGCACGGCGGTCAGGGTGTTTTCGGTGAACAGTTGCTGGCGCGCCAGGATCACCGCGAGGAAACCGGCGCAGTAGCCGAAACTGGCGATCACCTTGAAGCCTTCACCGTCCGGCAGGCGCGAGTTGAGCAAACCCATGGCCATCAACGACAGGCCCATGGTCAGGCCGGCGGCCAGCGCCGACCACCACAACGCGGCGACACTGCGCTCGAGCTCCTGATCGCCCTGGGTGCGGATGATTTCGTGCAACACCGCCGCACGGGGTGGCTGGTTCTTTTCAACGTCGTGCTGTTCTTCAGCCGAGAGGTTCGGGGTCTTGCCGTCTTTTTGAGTGTCCATGGAGCTCCGGAACCGGTGGCGTGTCATGTACGTACGACACGCGGGGTTCGGAGCTGTTCACTGGACCGTTAAATCAGCGGTGACCTTCCGGCCGCCTTCGCGAGCAAGCCCGCTCCCACAAGGGAAATGCGTTCCTCTGTGGGAGCGGGCTTGCTCGCGAAGGGAGCACCGCCGATCTCAATCGCCGACGACTTCATCCTTGAACTGGTCTTTGACGTACAGGATCTCGGTCCGCCCGTGCGGCGCCGGCAAGCCGTCTTCACCCAGGTTCACAAACACCATCCGTTCTACCGTGAGGATGCTTTTGCGCGTGATCTTGTTGCGCACTTCGCAAGTCAGGGTGATCGAGGTGCGGCCGAACTCGGTGGCGGTGATGCCCAGTTCGATGATGTCGCCCTGGCGCGAGGCGCTGACGAAGTTGATTTCGGAAATGTACTTGGTCACTACGCGCTGGTTGCCCAGCTGGACGATCGCGTAGATCGCCGCTTCTTCGTCGATCCAGCGCAGCAGGCTGCCGCCGAACAGCGTGCCGTTGGGGTTCAAGTCTTCGGGTTTTACCCATTTGCGGGTGTGGAAATTCATATTCACTCCTGAGCGTCTTGCCGAATGATGGGCGCCATCATGGCAGAGCCCGACCTAGAGCTCTATTAAGCATCGACTATGGTCTCGATTACCGTTCAGACATTGACCAACAGAAACGCTTTAGAAGATGAGATTAGCCCGCTATAATCGCCACCGTTTCAGAACGGTAACTTTTCATTGATACCGTTTTCCCGCCACCTGTCCGAGGGGCGCTGCAGCAGGTCAAACCTGTCAGGCTCGGATGGGGCGTTGCCTGGTCTCATCGACCGGACACTAAACGCACAACGGCGCCCATTCGCATACATTACGAATGGAGGCTCATCATGAGCGCTGTTATCACGCCTGCAGATTTTACCGATTACAAAGTCGCCGACATGTCCCTGGCTGCCTGGGGCCGTCGCGAAACCATCATCGCCGAATCCGAAATGCCGGCCCTGATGGGTCTGCGCCGCAAGTACGCCGGTGAGCAGCCGCTCAAGGGCGCCAAGATTCTCGGCTGCATCCACATGACCATTCAGACTGCCGTGCTGATCGAAACCCTGGTTGCCCTGGGTGCCGAAGTTCGCTGGTCGTCCTGCAACATTTTCTCGACTCAAGACCAGGCCGCTGCTGCCATCGCCGCTGCCGGCATCGCTGTTTACGCCTGGAAAGGCGAAACCGAAGAAGAGTACGAGTGGTGCCTGGAGCAAACCATCCTGAAAGATGGCGCGCCTTGGGATGCCAACATGATCCTCGACGACGGCGGCGACCTGACCGAGCTGCTGCACAAGAAATACCCGGCGATCCTGGACCGCGTCCACGGCGTCACCGAAGAAACCACCACTGGCGTTCACCGCCTGCTGGACATGCTGGCCAAAGGCGAGCTGAAAATCCCGGCCATCAACGTCAACGACTCGGTGACCAAGAGCAAGAACGACAACAAGTACGGCTGCCGTCACAGCCTGAACGATGCCATCAAGCGCGGCACCGACCACCTGTTGTCCGGCAAGCAAGCGCTGGTCATCGGTTACGGTGACGTGGGCAAGGGCTCGGCCCAGTCCCTGCGTCAGGAAGGCATGATCGTCAAAGTTTCCGAAGTCGACCCGATCTGCGCCATGCAAGCCTGCATGGACGGCTACGAGCTGGTTTCGCCGTTCATCGACGGTATCAACAACGGCACCGAAGCCAGCATCGACAAAGCACTGCTGGGCAAGATCGACCTGATCGTGACCACCACCGGCAACGTCAATGTTTGCGACTCGAACATGCTCAAAGCCCTGAAGAAGCGCGCTGTTGTCTGCAACATCGGCCACTTCGACAACGAAATCGACACCGCTTTCATGCGCAAGAACTGGGCATGGGAAGAAGTGAAGCCACAGGTTCACAAGATCCACCGTACCGGTCCTGGCGCGTTCGACGCCCAGAACGACGACTACCTGATCCTGCTGGCCGAAGGCCGTCTGGTTAACCTGGGTAACGCCACCGGTCACCCAAGCCGCATTATGGACGGTTCGTTCGCCAACCAGGTTCTGGCGCAGATCTTCCTGTTCGGCCAGAAGTACGCCGACCTGTCGCCAGCCCAGAAAGCCGAGCGCCTGACTGTTGAAGTACTGCCGAAGAAACTCGACGAAGAAGTGGCCCTGGAAATGGTCCGCGGTTTCGGCGGCGTCGTGACTCAACTGACCAAGACCCAGGCCGACTACATCGGCGTGACCGTCGAAGGTCCGTTCAAGCCGCACGCTTACCGCTACTGATCGGTCCTGCTGCCTGCTCCCCCTGTGGGAGCGGGCTTGCTCGCGAATACGGTGTGTCAGCCGATATAAATGTTGAATGACACACCGCATTCGCGAGCAAGCCCGCTCCCACACGGGCGGGGCAAGCCTCACAGGCTTACGCGTTTCCAAGGATATGACCATGTCCCAAGACCGTCGCTACAGCTTCGAGTTCTTCCCTACGAAGACCGACGCTGGGCATGAAAAGCTGCTCGCCACTGCCCGTCAGTTGGCAACCTACAACCCCGATTTCTTTTCCTGCACCTATGGCGCTGGCGGTTCGACCCGTGATCGCACCATCAACACCGTGTTGCAGCTTGAAAGCGAAGTCAAAGTCCCTGCCGCACCGCATTTGTCTTGCGTGGGCGACAGCAAGGACGACCTGCGTGGCCTGCTGACGCAATACAAGGCCGCCGGCATTACCCGCATCGTTGCCCTGCGCGGTGACCTGCCTTCGGGCATGGGCATGGCCAGCGGTGAATTGCGCCACGCCAACGATCTGGTTGAATTCATTCGTGAAGAAACCGGCGATCATTTCCACATCGAAGTCGCTGCCTACCCGGAAATGCATCCGCAGGCGCGCAATTTCGAAGACGATCTGAGCAACTTCGTGCGCAAGGCCAACGCTGGCGCCGACAGTGCGATCACCCAGTACTTCTTCAACGCCGACAGCTACTTCTACTTCGTCGAGCGTGTACGGGCGATGGGTGTGAATATCCCGATCGTGCCGGGGATCATGCCGATCACCAACTACAGCAAACTCGCGCGCTTCTCCGATGCCTGCGGTGCGGAAATCCCGCGCTGGATCCGCAAGCAACTGGAAGCCTACGGCGACGACACCCAGAGCATTCAAGGCTTTGGTGAGCAAGTCATCACCGAGATGTGCGAACGCTTGCTGCAGGGTGGCGCGCCAGGGTTGCACTTCTACACGTTGAACCAGGCTGAACCGAGTCTGGCGGTGTGGAACAACCTGAAGTTGCCGCGTTAAAAGACGTTAAAGCAAGATCAAAAGATCGCAGCCTTCGGCAGCTCCTACATTGGGTACGTGTAATCCCTGTAGGAGCGGGCGAAGCCTGCGATCTTTTGCTTTCAACGCCCTTTTATTGTGCAGCAACATACTGAGATAGAGCTTCTGCGGCCAGTTTCTGGCTCTTTACGGTTTCTCGTCGTAATCTCAAGCCATGCCTTTGATCACGCAGTTACTGACAGTGCTTCTTTTCACTTGCCTGAGCTTTGCCGCTCGGGGCGAGAAATTGCGCATTGTCACGGAGCCGTGGGCACCGTACGTGTATGAGGAAAACGGCAAATCCCTGGGACTGGACTACGAAACCACAGCCATCGTCTTCAAGCGCCTGGGGATCGAAGTCGAATGGCAATTCCTGCCCTGGAAACGCTGCCTGTCGATGCTCGACACCGGCCAGGCCGACGGTGCGCTGGATATTTTCCACAGCGACGAACGCGATGCCACCCTGCTCTATCCCAGCGAACCGCTCTCGGAAGTCGAATTCGTGATGTTCTACGCCAACGAACGGCCCCATCCGTTCAGCACCCTCAATGATTTGAAAGGCCTGACCATCGGCACGTCGCCGGGTTATCTGTACAGCGAGGACTTCAGCGGCTCGAAGCTGTTTACCCGCGAACCCGCACCGACCCACGAAGCCAACTTCGGCAAACTGCTGCGCGGGCGGATCGACCTATTGATCACTGACCGCCGGGTCGGCCAGCACTTGCTGGATGAGTTGAAAATTCGCGACCAGATCACCGAAAACCCCACGATCATCAGCCATCAGAGCCAGTTTCTGGCGGTTCGACGCAACGCCGGCATGGATTTGCTGGTGCAGCGCTTCGGCGCCGAGCTCAGGCGTTTCAAGCGTGAGCCCGCGTACGCCGAGCTGAGCGCCCGCTATGGCGCAAGTCCGGCTCCGGTCGTGCAGGCGACAAGCGCCTCCGCCACCGGCAGAAAAACCGTTGAGCAGCAGGAAAGCGGCGCGCAGTGATTGCTCTGTTATACTCCGGCCTTCCCGCCAGGCTCACGCCCGGACGCTCGGAATCGTTCAAGGCATCTCGACCCCGCTACAGCGCAGCTTTTCAGCCCGCGCGAGCGCTCCAGACGAGCCTTCGAAACCCAGCAGGACCGGACGGGATTGCGTTCCTCTTAAACGCCATTCGCGCCAGGCAAGACTCCCATTGGGCCAAGCCCTAACTAAAACAGGATTACTCATGTCCTTTGCTTCCCTCGGTCTCTCCGAGGCTTTAGTCCGCGCCATCGAGGCAGCGGGCTATACCGAGCCTACTCCGGTGCAACAGCGGGCCATGCCCGCCGTGTTGCAAGGTCGCGACCTGATGGTCGCGGCACAGACAGGTACTGGTAAAACCGGCGGCTTCGCCCTTCCGATTCTGGAGCGGTTGTTCCCCAACGGTCACCCGGACAAATCCCAGCGTCACGGCCCGCGCCAACCGCGCGTATTGGTCCTGACCCCTACCCGCGAACTCGCGGCTCAAGTACACGAGAGCTTCAAGGTCTATGCCCGTGACCTGAAGTTCGTCAGTGCCTGCATCTTCGGCGGCGTCGGTATGAACCCACAGGTTCAGGCCATGTCCCGCGGTGTTGACGTGCTGGTAGCCTGCCCTGGCCGCCTGCTCGACCTCGCCGGCCAAGGCAGCGTCGATTTGTCCCACGTGGAAATCCTCGTGCTGGACGAAGCCGACCGCATGCTCGACATGGGCTTTGTCCATGACGTGAAAAAGGTCCTTGCCCGTCTGCCGAGCAAACGCCAGAACCTGCTGTTCTCGGCGACCTTCTCCAAAGACATCACCGACCTCGCCGGCAAGCTGCTGCACAACCCGGAACGCATCGAAGTCACGCCGCCGAACACCACGGTCGAGCGTATCGAACAGCGTGTGTTCCGCCTGGCCGCCAGCCACAAGCGTTCGCTGCTGGCGCACCTGATTACCGCCGGCGCCTGGGAACAGGTTCTGGTCTTCACCCGCACCAAGCACGGCGCCAACCGCCTGGCCGAGTACCTGGACAAACACGGCCTGAGCGCCGTCGCCATCCACGGCAACAAGAGCCAGAACGCTCGCACCAAAGCCCTGGCCGACTTCAAGGCCGGTGAAGTGCGCATCCTGGTCGCCACCGACATCGCCGCGCGCGGCCTCGACATCGACCAATTGCCACACGTGGTCAACTTCGAACTGCCGAACGTCGACGAAGACTATGTGCACCGTATCGGCCGTACTGGCCGTGCCGGTCGTTCGGGCGAGGCGATCTCGCTGGTGGCCCCGGACGAAGAAAAACTGCTGAAAAGCATCGAGCGCATGACCAAGCAGAAGATTGCCGACGGCAACCTGATGGGCTTCGACTCCAGCGCTGTAGAAGCCGAGAAACCTGAAGTCCGTGAGCGTCCGGATGTGCGTAATCCGCGCAACCCACGTGGCCCGCGCGGCGACGGTCCTAACGGCACTGGCGGTGGCGGCGGTCGTAAAGACAAGGGCAAGGACAAGGGCGGCAAGGAAAAAGCCCCTGCTGCCACTGGTCGCGGCGATCGCCCGGCCCGTGAACACAAACCACGCGAAGGCACCCCGGCTCGCGAACAACAGCGTCCGGCGCCACGCGCTGCTGCGGCTGATCGTGCTCCGGACGAGTTCCTGGACGACGACGTGGATAACTTCGGTAACCGCGTTGATTACGTGCCTCAGGCCAAACCGGCCCAGGGCCGTGGTCGTCGTCCGGGTGCTCCGGCACAAGGCGCGGCAGCTGGCGCAGGTGCTCCGCGCACCGGCGGCAAGCCACAGGGTCGCCAAAGCGGTCCGCGCAGCAGCGACGGCGCCACCACCGGCACCCCGCCAGCCAAGCGCAGCGGCCCACGCAACGGCGCTCCACGTGACGGTCAGGCCCGTCGCGAAGAGTCCCGTAACCGCCGCCCGGCCCGTGACGACCAGCCTCGTTCGGAACCCGCCGTGCAGAACCCGCGTGGCCCGGCACCGAAGATCATCCATAAAGAGTCGAAAACCGATCGTTTCCCGACTCCTGAGCAACTGGATCAACTGCCAGGTCGCCCGCGCGGCGAAAAACCAGCCTTGCTGACCCGCAATCGCTGATTTGACGCTGCACTAAAAAATGCCCCGGATCGCGAGATTCGGGGCATTTTTGTTTCCAGAGATAAAACCCATCCCCTGTGGGAGCGAGCCTGCTCGCGAAAGCGGTTGAGCATTCAACATTGATGTCGACTGATGCGCCGTCTTCGCGAGCAGGCTCGCTCCCACAGTAGATCTCTGTAGTGCCCGATGTGTGTGTTCGCCGAAGACCCAATGTGGGAGCGGGCTTGCTCGCGAAAGCGGTCTGTCAGTTAACTGAGATGGTGTCTGATACGACGCCTTCGCGAGCAAGCCCGCTCCCACAGGGGAAATGTGGCGCTCATGCGGCTTTTGGCAGGCAATAAAAAACGCCCCCGGTCGCGAGATCGGGGGCGTTTTTGTTGAAGCGGCGAAGTTATTTCGCTTTCACACCTTCAAACGTGATGTACAGATCAACCGCATCGGACTGTGGACCCAGGTCCATCATCTTGCCGAAATCAGAGCGCTTGATGCTGGTGGTGCCTTCGAAGCCCGCACGGTAGCCGCCCCATGGATCCTTGCCTTCGCCCAGGAATGTGGCTTTGACCACGATTGGCTTGGTCACGCCGTGGAAAGTCAGGTCACCGGCTACATCAGCAGTAACTTTGCCATCGGCATTTTTGCCGGTGGTTTTCACGCTGGTGGAGACAAACGTCGCCTTGGCGAATTTATCCACTTCCAGGAAGTCTTTGCTGGAGATGTGCTTGTCGCGCTCAGCGTTGTTGGTGAAAACGCTGGCGGTGTTCACGTTGAACTCGATCTTGCTGTCTTCTGGCTTGGCAGCGTCGAAGCTGAACTTGCCGTCGATATCCTTGAAGGTACCGGTGATGTAGCTGTAGCCCAAGTGGCTGATCTTGAAGTCAACGAAAGCGTGCTGGCCAGCCTTGTCGACGGTGTAGTCAGCGGCCATAACGTTAGCGGACAGCAGGGCCGAACCGATTGCCAGAGCGGCGAGAGTCTTTTTCAACATGCTTAATTTCCTTTGGAGTCGAGGTTGAATGTCAGGCTTTGCGACCCAGCATTCGCTTGAGGGTCACGTCACGGTCGATAAAGTGGTGCTTCAATGCTGCCAACGCATGGAGACCGGAAAAAATTACCAGCGCCCACGCCAGGTACAGATGAATCGCACCCGCGGTATCTGCCTGGTCCGGTAGTCCGGAAACCAGTGCAGGCACGTCAAACCAGTCAAACACCGGAATCCCGACACCCTCTGCGGTGGAAATCAGGTAACCGGCAATCATCACAGCGAACAGACAGAGATACAGAAAAGCATGCCCGAACTTGGCGCCCAGGCGCGTCATGCGGCTGTAGCTGGTCAAGGTCGGCGGTGGTGGGCTGATCAAGCGCCACACCACACGAAACACCATCAGCGCCAGCAATATCAGGCCGATGCTCTTGTGGATATCCGGTCCTGCCTTGCGCCAAGGGTCGTAATAGCCGAGACCGACCATCCACAGACCCAGGGCGAACATACCGAACACCGCCAGCGCTACGCCCCAATGCATGAAAATGCTGACCCAGCCGTAGCGAGAAGAAGAGTTTCGTAATTGCATTGCCGAGTCCCTGTAAGTGCTGGCCCAAGACTATCGAGTTATCTATCGATTTAAAGCGGAAAATTTCGCTTTGAAATATCGAGAAATACGATCAAGAGTCTCTTAGGGATGGGTTAAGGAAAGATTAAAGGCCAATTTCCCGAAAAATGTGGCTCACGTGAAGAACACCCTGGCCACGGGATTTATTCGTAGCTGACCGCAATTTTTCCGTTGGGGGCCTGCCCGGCCCTTCCTCGCTCAGGTCGGCGGCACCGATCCGAGCGCATGATGGCCGTCGCGCCCGTTTCTGTATCACCTGATGTGAGATGAATGTTTTTAACACAAGCAATAAATATGTATGACCATTCAAGTATTTGAACTTGATCAAATGAAACCTCAACCATTCATTATCAAGGTGAAATACATGGCCATTCGTTATACCCCATTTCAAGCAAGTGGTTCGCCGGTATTGCCGCCCAATCAAACAATGTCGCCGGGGCAGTACCTTATGTCCGTGAACGGACGATTTCGATTGGTATTGCAAGCGGATGGAAATCTGGTCATCAAGGAGGGTGAAACTATAGTCTGGATTGCCGATGGCAATCAGATTTACAGCAGAACCTTGCATCAGAAAAGAATGCGCGAGCCTCTTCAGTTAGTGATCAGCAACAATGGTTTTCTTTATGATCCGTCCAGAAGGCGTTTATGGATTGCTGAAAGCACCCATAGCATTGATAAATCGCTTTGGTACAACACTTGTATGGTTATTCAAGATGATGGGAATCTGGTCATTTACGATCAGCGCACGGGAGATCTGTGCTGGGCCCGCTCTGGGTTCATCCCTGGTCGCATTCCAAAGCCGAAGCCGATCAACGTTTTGTTTGAAGGCATAGAAATTAAAACTTGGAAATTCTCATTAGGCCCTCTTTAACCATGATAAAAACATCTTAGACAGCTAAGGACCTTTAATGGCAGGAGGTGGCTGCAAACAATCTGGCTTGTACGGATCCATCTGGCATTTATGGGTCAATTCAGGGTTGTGTGCTTGAAGAACTAGTCGACCATCTACACAACCAGAAAGCGCGATCAATACCATTACTGCTACTAGTGTTTTCATAGACCCTCCAGTTTCTTGAAGAGCATAGAGATTGAACTCAAACGCTATCTATCATTTCTTTCCGATTCATCTGTGGGAAGTCTCTGATGTATCGCTGAAGCGTGTAGGACCGGCATATCTCTACTTGATAGATGAATAAAAAAAAGCGCGACCCTAGGGCCGCGCTTTCTTTCAACTCAAAGCCTTACTGCGCTTTGGTATCCGTTGCTGCCGGGGTCGTTGCAGCAGGCTTGGCCGCTGGTTTCTTCGCCGGTTCAGCTTTCTTCGCTGCGGGTTTGGCCGGAGCTTTCTTGGCATCGGTTTTGGCCGCTGGCTTCTTCGCCGCAGGCTTGGCCGCTTTTTTTGCTGGCTCGGCTTTCACCGGTGCTGCTGGCTTCGGTGCTTCCACTGGCGCAGGGGCCGGGGTTGGCACTGGAGCAGGCGCCGGTGCTGGCGGAGCTACAGGTTCTGGCGCCTTGACTGGTTCCGGTTTCTTGTCGTCATCCGAGCCACCGAACAGGTTGGTGAAGAAGTTGCCTTTCTTCGCCGCCACTGCGCCGGCCGCTGCTGCGGTCGCCGCTGGAACAACTTTCGCCGGCTCAAACGACTTGCCCGCCGCCAGGTCTTCAACCTGACTCGCCGCACGCTGACCGGTGCGCAAGGCCCCTTCCAAGGTGCCTGGGTACAAGGTGTCGGTGTGTTCGCCAGCAAAGGCTACGCGTTGCAGAGGACGTTCCCACAGGCGCCAGTACTTGCTGATCTGGCCCGGACCGAAGGCCAGGTAAGCGCCACCCATCGACGGGTCGGTGCTGTAGCGGCGGATTTCATAACCGGTGAACGAACCACGGGCCTGTGGATAAAACGCGTGCAGACGGATCAGCACCTGATCGACCATCTGCTTGTCGCCGAAGGCCTGCATCACGCGAGCGTTGTCGCCGGACAGGTTGATCACCACGTTGGCGCCGCCCTTCAGTGCCGGTTCTACCCACAACATGCCGAGGCCGGCGTTGCTGTAGATCTCGCCGGACATCCGCGCCTTGCTTTCCCACACGGGCGTCTTGAACTTCAACATGATCTGGTCGCGCCAGCCGTAGTTGGTGCCCTTGATCGCGGCCATGTGCTGGGCATCCAGCGACGGGGTCATGATGATCTTGCTCAGTGCGCGCAACGGCACGGCGACCACCACGTAGTCAGCCTGGTAGCCCACGCTGCCGACCTTGACGGTCACGCCGTCCTTGTCCTGGGTGATGGCCGATACCGGGGAACTGGTCTTGATGGTTTTCAGCTGTTTGACGAAGGCCTGGGCCAGGACCGGGCTGCCGCCGAGCAGGCGCGAGGCACGCAGGTCACGGTCGGAAACGCCACGGTAAACCCGGTTTTGCTGGGCGAAATACAGCAGCGACAGGCGCGAAGGTTCGTCGTAATGGGTACGAATCTCCTGGTTGACCAGTTGGCGAGCCGTGGCCGGCAAGGCCAGACGGTCGAGCCAGTTGGAAACGTTGATCTGATCCAGGGCGTGCAGCGTGCTGTTGGCTGCCGGGTTCTGCGGATCTTCGATCGAGCGTGCCAGGTCATCCACGGTTTTTTCGTAGCGCTTGAGCGCTTCGGCCGTCACCGGGTCCTTGGTGGCCAGGTCAGCGGCGGTGAAATACACGCCGTCGATCAGGTAGCCCGGCGTACGCACGAACTCAGGGGCTGGCGTGGTGCTCAGGCTGAAGGTCGAGACGTACTTGTTCAGTACCGGCTGGGCCTTGTCGTTGCCGATCCACTCGCTGGTGGCCATGCCGGAGCGACCGCCCAGGCTTGGCTTGGCTTCCAGCAGGGTCACCTGCCAGCCTTTGTTTTGCAGCTCGTAGGCCGCGGTGAGGCCCGAAAGCCCGCCGCCGATCACGATCGCCGTTTTATCCTTGGCCAGCGCCGAAACGCTGAACAGCCCCAACATCACCAGCGCACAGGCGCGCAGCCAACCAGCAGACATTCAGCGAACTCCGGAAATACACGAGAAAAAGCGGTTTTGCGAGCCAGACGACTCAAAGAACCGCGAAGAATACGTCAGCCATCAAAACGCCGCCAGCGACGTCTATCGCCCCATACAAAGTAGCTCAATCGACACAATGGGTTGTCCCCGCGCGATGCATTGCATAGGCTTGCGCGATTGTTTGCCCGCGCCCGCCGCGGACCGCCTCGAGGAGACTGTAAATGGGCCTGAATAATCAGTGGATGCAACGGGACCTGGCCGTGTTGTGGCACCCCTGCACCCAGATGAAAGACCACGAACAGCTGCCGCTGATCCCGATCAAGCGCGGTGAAGGCATCTGGCTGGAAGACTTCGAAGGCAAGCGTTACCTCGACGCTGTCAGCTCCTGGTGGGTCAACGTGTTCGGCCACGCCAACCCGCGGATTAACCAGCGCATCAAGGACCAGGTCGATCAACTGGAACACGTGATCCTCGCCGGTTTCAGCCATCAACCGGTGATCGAGCTGTCCGAACGCCTGGTGAAGATGACCCCGGAAGGCCTGACCCGGTGCTTCTACGCGGATAACGGCTCGTCCTGCATCGAAGTCGCGCTGAAAATGAGCTTTCACTACTGGCTCAATCGCGGCCAGCCGAACAAGAAACGCTTCGTTACCCTGACCAACGGCTACCACGGCGAAACCATGGCGGCGATGGCAGTCGGCGACGTGCCGCTGTTCACCGAAACCTACAAAGCCCTGCTGATGGACACCATCAAGGTGCCGAGCCCGGATTGCTACCTGCGCCCCGAAGGAATGAGCTGGGAAGAACACTCGCGCAACCTGTTCGCCGCCATGGAACAGACCCTGGCCGAGAATCACGACACTGTCGCTGCCGTGATTCTGGAGCCGTTGATCCAGGGCGCCGGCGGCATGCGCATGTACCACCCGGTGTATCTCAAGTTGCTGCGCGAGGCTTGCGACCGTTATGGCGTGCACCTGATCCACGACGAAATCGCCGTCGGCTTCGGCCGCACCGGCACGATGTTCGCCTGTGAACAGGCCGGCATCCGCCCGGACTTCCTATGCCTGTCCAAAGCCCTGACCGGCGGTTATCTGCCATTGGCGGCGGTGCTGACCACCGATGACGTCTACAGCGCCTTCTACGACGACTACCCGACCCTGCGCGCCTTCCTGCATTCCCACAGCTACACCGGCAATCCGCTGGCGTGCGCGGCGGCCCTGGCGACTTTGGATATCTTCGAAGAAGACAACGTCATCGAGAACAACAAGGCACTGGCCCAGCGCATGGCCACCGCCACCGCGCACCTGGTCGATCACCCGAACGTCGCCGAAGTGCGCCAGACCGGCATGGTCCTGGCCATCGAGATGGTCAAGGACAAAGCGACCAAGGAAGCTTATCCGTGGCAGGAGCGCCGAGGCTTGAAAGTGTTCAAGCACGCATTGGAGCGTGGTGCTTTACTTCGTCCGTTGGGCAGCGTGGTGTACTTCCTACCGCCATACGTGATTACCCCGGAGCAGATCGATTTCCTGGCGGAAGTGGCCAGTGAAGGGATCGACATTGCGACCCGCAATAGCGTCAGCGTGTCGGTGCCTGAGGACTTTCACCCGGGTTTCCGTGATCCGGGCTAGTACATTCGCTCGTTCCCACGCTCCGCGTGGGAATGCATCCCGTGACGCTCTGCGTCACATCCAGAGCGGACGCAGAGCGTCCGTGGCGGCATTCCCACGCAGAGCGTGGGAACGATCAAACTACAGAGACCCAAGATGAGACTGTCCCGCTTCTTTATCGACGCCCCCCTGAGCACCGGCGAGCACGAATTGCCCGAGGCCCAGGCCCATTACATCAGCCGCGTGCTGCGCATGGCCGAGGGTGATGCGGTGCAACTGTTCGACGGCTCGGGCCACGAGTTTCGCGGCTCATTGGTGGAAGTCGGCAAAAAACGCGTGGTGGTGCAGCTCGATGAAAGCTTCATCGGCCAAGTCGAGTCGCCGTTGCAGATCCATCTTGGCCAGGGTTTGTCACGTGGCGAGCGGATGGATTGGGCGATTCAGAAAGCCACCGAACTGGGCGTCACGGAAATCACCCCGATCTTCACCGACCGCTGCGAAGTCCGCCTCAAGGACGAACGCGCCGATAAACGCCTGATGCACTGGCGTCAGGTGGCGATCAGCGCGTGCGAGCAATGCGGGCGTTCACGGGTGCCGGTGATTCATCCGCCGCTGCTGTTGGCCGACTGGCTGAAGCAGACCGAGGCGGAATTGAAACTGGTGCTGCACCCGGTGGCGGAGCCGCTGGTGAGTCATGCGAAGCCGCAGACCCTGGCGTTCTTGATCGGACCTGAAGGTGGGTTGTCGGATGCGGAAGTGGATCAGGCCAAAGGGGCTGGTTTCCATGCCGCCCGGCTTGGGCCTCGGGTGTTGCGTACCGAGACTGCGCCGGTGGTGGCGTTGGCGGTGGCCCAGCAGCTTTGGGGTGATTTCTAAATCACTATCGCCCGTACCTGATCGTTCCCACGCTCTGCGTGGGAACGATCAGTCCGTGATTCAAAGGACGTAAAACAATATCGCCACAAAGTGCAGCAAGCTCCCGGCAATCACGAACAAATGCCAGATCCCATGGGCATGCCGCAGGCGATGGTCGAGGGCAAAAAAGATAATGCCCACGGTGTACAACACCCCGCCCGACGCCAGCCACGCAAAACCTGTGGAGCCCAGCGCCGCCAGCAACGGCTTGACCGCCACCAGCACGATCCAGCCCATCACCGCGTAGATCACGATCGACAGGATCCGCGCTTCCGAACGCGGCTTGATCTCCTGCAGGATGCCGATCAGCGCCAGCCCCCAGACAATCCCGAACAACGTCCAGCCCCACGGCCCGCGCAGGGTCACCAGGCAGAACGGCGTGTAGCTGCCGGCGATCAGCAGATAGATCGAAAAGTGATCAACCTTCTGCATAATCTCTTTCTTGCGCCCGCGTACGCTGTGGTACACGGTCGAGGCGCTGTAGAGCACCATCAACGTAAATCCGTAAATCGCCACGCTGACAATCTTCCACGGGCTGCCGTCCATGCTGGCAATCACCAGCATCCACACCACCCCGATCGTCGCCGCCACCGCCCCGACCAAATGCGTCCAGGCGTTCAATCTTTCCCCGTGATACATGAATCGCTTTCCTCAAAATTCGTTGCCGCATTGCGCAAGGCTCAGCCCTTGAGACTAAAAGCGCAATGTTTCAGGACACATATCCCCGTATTCCCAACATGCGTGCACAATCGAGCCATTCGAATAAGAGTCCGGCCCATGCTGATCGACGAAGAGTTGACCCTGAAAAAACTCGAGGTGTTCCTTGCCTTCATGCGCACCGGCAACCTGGCCCGTGCCGCCGCCGAGTTGCAGACCAGCAATGTCAGCGTGCACCGCGCCATCCACTCCCTGGAAAGTGCCCTGCGCTGCCCGCTGTTCAAGCACGAAGGCCGCAACCTGACGCCGCTGGAAAGTGCCTATGTACTGGAAGAACGGGCGCAGAAGCTGATTCAGGACGTGGTCGAAAGCGTGCGCCTGACCCGCGAAGCCGCCGGGTTCTCGGCGGAACGCTTCAAGCTCGGCTCGCTGTATTCATTAACGGTAAAGACCGTGCCGCAGCTGATCATGGGCCTGAAAATCCGTCGCAGCGAACTCAACATCGACCTGATCCTCGGTTCGAACATCGATCTGCTCTACAAGCTGAAGAACATGGAAGTCGACGCGATCCTGGTGTCCCTGGACGACAGCGTCAACGACCCGGACTGCGAGCATATTCAGCTGTTCTCCGACGACATCTTCCTCGCCACCCCGGCGGATTCGAAGTTTGCCCAACGGACCGAAGTCGATCTCGCGGAAGTGCGCGACGAAACCTTCATCACCCTGACCCAGGGCTTCGCCACGCACCAGGACGGGATTCGGGTGTTCAAACAGGCGGGGTTCGAGCCGAAAGTGGCGATGCAGGTCAACGACATCTTCACCCTGTTGAGCATGGTCAGCTCCGGGGTGGGTTATGCGTTGCTGCCGGGGAGGATTGCGGCGGTGTATGAGAACCGGGTGAAGCTGATTCCGCTGCAGGAAAAGTACCGGTTGCAGCAGCACATTGGCGTGGTGTTCCTGAAGGCCAAGGAAAGGGACCCGAATTTGCTGGCGTTGTTGGCGGAGTGTCGGATGTATGCCAATCGGAATGTGGTGGTGTGACTGAGATCCACCCCTCACCCCAGCCCTCTCCCCAGAGGGGAGAGGGGGAAAGGGAGCAGACCGCATGCTTTTCAGATTCTGAGTTCACCTCGATTTTTCAGGTCGATGTAGCTCTAAGAACAACTCGGTCAGTCCCCTCGCCCCTTTGGGGAGAGGGTTAGGGAGAGGGGTCGATCTAAAGCCCTACCCCACAATCCCGCGAACAATGAAGTACAACAACGAAGGCCCCAACAAACACCCAAGCCCGGTATGGAAAGTCGCCGTCAACGCCCCATAAGGCACCAACCGCCGATCCGTCGCCGCCAGCCCCGCCGTCACGCCGCTCACTGTCCCGGCCAACCCGCCAAACACCATCGCCGAACGCGGGTTATCCAGACCCATCCATTTCGCCGCCATCGGCGTGCCGACCATCACCAGAATCGCTTTGATCAACCCGGTGGCAATCGACAACGCCACCACGTCCGAACTGGCGCCAATCGCCGCCCCGGTCACCGGCCCGACGATGTACGTCACCGCGCCCGCGCCGATGGTGGTCATGCTGATCGCATCGCGATAACCGAAGGCCCAGGCAATGCTCGCGCCGACAATAAACGGCAGCACCGTGCCCAGCAGCAGCGCAATCGCGCCGACCAACCCGGCCTTTTTCGCTTCGGTGGCTTGCACTTCGAACGCCGTGGCGACGATGGCGAAGTCCCGCAGCATGGCGCCGCCCATCAAACCGATGCCGGAGAACAACGACAGATCCGCCAAACCTTTTTGCCCGCCGGTCATGGTGCCGCCAACCCAGGCCAGCACCAGACCGATGACGATGGCAATCGCCGAGCCGTGAATCCGCCCGTAGGTCAGGCGCTTGGACAACACCACCGACACCCACATGATGATGCCGACAAACGCGAACGCAGTGACCAGACCATTGGCAGTCAGGCCTTTATCAATGACTTCCCACATATCAGCGACCTCCTACTGGCGTGCCGAGCGGGGTCACTTCCGCCGGTTCATCGGGCAAGGGTTCGCCTTTGTGAGTCCGGCTGATCAGGGCAATGGTGCAGCCGCAGATCACCACCGAACCGATGGCCGCCAACACCGCCACCGGGCCACCGTGCAACGCGGTCACGACGTTCTGTTGCGCCGCCATCGCCACCACCACCGGAATGTACATCGCGCCCCAGAAGCCGACGCCCATCTCGCAATCCTTGGTCATGCCACCGCGTTTTTGCATGTACAGCCGCGCGCAGATCAACAGGATCATCGCGATCCCGACCCCGCCGACGTTGGACTTCACGCCCAATAACATGCCCAGCGCATCGCCCATGATCACCCCTGCCAGCGTACAGATCGCCAACAGCGCCACACCGTAAATAATCATTGTTGTAGTCCTCAAAGTGCATCGTCGAAGTTGTTGTTTTTGTGCTTCGCAAGCCTGAGTCGGTGTTCTAAAGTTGGCGGTTTCCCTCCTCACGCAACAGCGCTTGCAAGGTATCCAGCCGGGCACCGTCGAAGGCAATCACGGTCCCCTGCTCGAACACCCGGCGCGCCAGCCCGGTCAACACCGCACCGGGCGGCAATTCGATGTGTAGACGTACGCCACGCTCGTAGGCGCTTTGCACGGTGCCGCGCCAATCGACGACACGACACATGTTGAAAGCGAGGTCATCGCGCAGGGCTTCGATGTTGACGATGGGCCGGGCGCGACTGCCGCTCAGGTAGCCCATCGTGGGTGTTTTCAGTGTCACTTTGGCGAAGGCTTCGGCCAGTTTTTTGGCCGGCGCATCCAGTAGCGGACAGTGCGACGGCACGCTGACCGCCAGACGTTTGGCCAAACCTGCACCACGACTTTTCGCCAACAGCGCCACGGTTTTCATCCCTTCATCGCTGCCGGCAATCACCACCTGGTTATCGGCGTTGATGTTGGCCAGGAACACCGGCGTTTCGACGCTGTGAACCTGCACCAGCAAGGTTTCCACGGTGGATAAATCCAGACCGATGATCGCGGTCATGCCGTAGCCCTGTGGATAAGCTTGCTGCATCAGCTCACCGCGCAGGCTGACCAGATGCAGCGCATCGCTGAAGCTCAATGCGCCAGCGACCACCGCTGCCGGATAGGCGCCGATGGACAATCCCGCGACGTAATCCGCCGGTACCTGCAATTGCCGTGAAGCCGCGACGCCAGCGATCAACAGGCAAAGCTGAACCGCCCTCGTCGACTTCAACGCTTCGGCGGAATCCAGCAGCAACGCGTCTTCGCCCAGCGCTTCACTGGCCTCGGTCACCGTTTCCCGAGGCAAACGCTGCAGCATGCCGGGCTGCTGCGCGCCTTGGCCGGGAAACACCAGCAGGCTGCTCATGCGGCTTGCTCCTGAGGGTTCCAGGGGTCGATGACCAGACAGGCTTCCCGGGCGTTTTTCAGCAGCACCCGACGTGCCGGGCCGGCCCATTCGCGCAAGGCGACGGCGCCCAAAGGTGTCTGCAATTGCATGTCCACTTGGCAGGCGCAGGTATCGAAAATCCTTACCCACTCCTGAGCCTGTTCACGGTCCAGCGGTTGCGGCGTGCGCAGGATCAAGTCGAGATCGCTGCGCTCATGCAAGGCCTCAACACCACTGGCCAATTCAAACCCGGCGCTGCCGCTGATGCCCCAGATCCAACCGCTGGCATCCAGCATCGCCCGTAGTTGCGCCAGGGCACGCAAGGCCGGCAGATCCCGATCCAGCGAGACATGGCAAAGCTCTTCCGGTTTGATCCGACGCTGAATCGAATCCACCGACATCACCGTCGCATAACGCTGTTCCCGCAACGGCCCACGCACTCCGACCGCAATCTGACCCGGCGCGCTCAACGCACGCCGAACTACCACAGGCTGACCTGCACCGAGGGATTCAATCGCCCACTCGGGTGCATCCACAGGCAAATGCGCCGGGGTCATGCCCCAGAGCAAGTCGTGCGCCAGAAACGTATTCACCACTGCGCTCTCAGCAGTTCGCGAACCTTGCTCGACGCGGTACGGTTGCTGGCGCCCAAGCGGCTGCTCAGGTCGCGACCGCTCGCGGCGACATCATTGATCGCCTGATTCAGGCATTCCGTCACGCGGGTCAGATCCTGCGCCGTCGGCTGTTCAATCTGTTCCACCGACAAGGTTTCCCACAACAAACCGAGGCTCGCGTAGCTGTCGATGTCATACGCCATCGGCGGCACGCTGGCGGCCAAGGCTTCCAATTCCTCGACGCTGCGCAAGGTCACTCGCGCCGCCGAGGCCTTGCCCATCGCATGCACCATCACGCCCGGATCACGCAGGGCGATCAACCGATTGGCTTGATAACCGTGAGCCAGAAACGCCCCGGACATCGCTTTGCCCACCAGAAGACCGATCACCGCGTGACCAGCCAGACGTGCGCGAGCGTAACTGTCCGCCGCACCGGCCAATGCCTGATGAATCCCGAGGGCTTCTTCGCGGCGACCGTAGGCTTGGCTCGGTACATCGACGATGGCGATCAAGGCGCGTTTTTGCGTTTTATCGCTGTCAGCGGCGATCACTTCATCCACGGCTTTGGCCAAACCCCAGCCTTCCAGCAAACCGACCTCGCCATTGCGAGCGCGGGCGAAGCGGTTGTCGGGGTCAGTCACCACCGCAATAAACCGCACGGATTGATCGCCCAACACGCCGTCAGCCACTTTCAACGACGCCGGCAAACCCTCGACCGGTTTGGCGCCAGCACTCAAAGCATTGAACCAGTTCAAACCTCTCATGCGCCCTCTCCTTGATACAGATCGCGAACCACCGACGGCTCGATTTGCGGCTCGGCGTCCAGACGCGCCAAACGTTGCAGGAACAGCGCGGATTGTTGGCTACGCTGCTTCGCGGGCACGCCTTGCTTGAGCAATTCGCTGACCTGCTGCTGAATCTCTGCCACGTCATCGGCGGCATAGCGATCCACCAAACCACTGGCAAACCGCTGCTCGCCACCGGTCAGGCTCCAGATGAAAGGACGGTCGCGGGAGTCGTACTCCTCAATCCCGGCCTCCTGTTCGATCACCTGCGGACCGTTCAAACCAAGCCGTGCTTCCTGGGTCACCAGCAAATAACTGCACAACCCGGCGGCAATCGACATCCCGCCAAAGCAACCGACGCTGCCCGCCACCACGCCAACCACTGGCTGGTACTGACGCAAATCGACAATCGCTGCATGAATATCTGCAATCGCCGCCAGCCCGAGATTGGCCTCCTGCAACCGCACGCCACCGGTTTCCAGCAGCAGCACAGCGCGGGTCGGAATACCGTTGCGGTTGTCTTCCGCCGCCAGTTCCAGCGCACCGGCCATCTTCGCCCCGCCGACTTCGCCGAGGCTGCCGCCCTGGAACGAACCTTCAATCGCGGCGATGACCACCGGCAATCCGCCGATGCTGCCCTTGGCGATCACCACGCCGTCATCGGCCTGCGGCACCACGCCTTGGCGCGACAGCCATGGCGACATGATGCGTTGAAACGGATCGAGCAATTCGCGGAAGGTGCCGGCGTCGAGCAAAGCTTTCGCCCGCTGGCGCGCGCCGAGTTCGACAAAGCTGTGTTTATGAAGGAGGTCAGTCATGGCCAATCTCCTCAAAACCTTGTTCCAGACGCAGGCGCACCACGCCCGGCGTCGCGCCGAAGTCGTGGATATCAATCGCCATCGCCGGTGGTGTCTGGCCATCGAACATCCGCGCAAACAGGTGCTGCCAGCGCTGTTCGGCGCCATTCACCGAGGTCTGCACCTGGATGGTCAGTTTGCCGGCCTGACCCGGTTCGATCAGCACTTCCAGATCGCCCGAGCCGACACAGCCCACCAGCGTCCGGCCCCGGGGCGGCTGCCCGGCGGGGAATTCAAAGGATAAGGTTTCCATCAGAAAGCTCCGGATTCGATGCGGTCGATGAACAGGCAAGCGGCGAGCAAATCAGCAGCGCCGCCCGGCGAGGCGTTCAACGCGATTAATTGTTCATCCAGTTCATGCAAGCGCCGACGACCGCCGAGGCTGGCACTGCCGCCCGCGTCGAGCACGGCTTGGGCGCCGAGTTGCATGGTTTGCAGGCCGGTTTCGCCGGCGCGGTAGAGCACGCAGGTGTCGGCCAGTCGGGTCATGATCGCCAGCAAGGCGTCGAGGCGAGCGTTCTGTTCGCCGTGGCCCAGGGCGCGGCTGCGCTGGAGTTGGGGCAGTGCGCGTTGCAGCACGGAAGGGAAGCCGAGTTGCGCTTCTTCACGGGCGCCGCGCGCGCCGTAGCGTTGGGCGACTTGGGCGCCGTGGCTGTGCGGACGCGGGGCGAAACGGTCATCGAGTAAAGCCAAGCGTGCGGCGCGCAACGTCACCGCGCCTGCCTTGGTATTTGTGCTGTCCAGCGCCGCCGCAGCGACCAGCAGGCCCAAGGCCCAAATCGCCCCACGATGGGTATTCACGCCGCTGGTGGTGGCGAGCATCGCCTGCTCCCCTTCCCGGCCAATCCGCCCGAGGGCTTCGCGCAACGGCAATCCAACCTCGCCAAATTCGATAGCGGCTTCAGCCATTTCCTTGAATGCCGGCCACAGAGACAGCGCCGACGCGTGCATCAATCCGAGGTGCAAATCGGTGTGGGCGCCATTGCCACGACGGTCCACCAGCGCCGGTTTCGGCGACAGGTCCGCTTCGTCGATCAGCGCGTCCACCGCCAGATCCGCCAGCCGATCAGCTAGGGTCAGTGTTTTGGGTTGCAGGTTAAGTGCGTGCATTACCAGCTCCTGAACTTGGCGGGCGGGTTGTAGAGGCCACCGGACCACTCCACCAGATCGGCCACGCTTTTCGCCGCGAGCAGTTCGCGGGTGGCGTCGGTACGGCGAATGCCGAGGTCTTCGGGCAAGGCGATCAAGCCTTCGCGGCGCATACGGGCTGTGTCTTTCGGGTTGTGGCGCATGCCGATCACCGTCACGCCTGCGACCGCAGCGATCATCGCCTGGCGTTCTTCCAGCGAGCGCGCCTTGTACAGATAGGCGATGCCTTCTTCGGTCAGCAGGTGGGTGACGTCGTCGCCGTAGATCATGATCGGCGCCAGGGGCATGCCGCTTTTGCGCGCCACTTCCACCGCGTCGAGGGTTTCGACGAAGGTCGGTTTGCCGCCCTCCTGGAACGTCTCGACCATTTGCACCACGAGTTTTTTACCGCGTTCGAGCAAGGCTTCCGGCGCATCGTCGTGGCGCATGTCGAGCCAGGCAGGCGTGCCATGGCGGCGACCGCGCGGGTCGTGGCCCATATTCGGCGCACCACCGAAACCGGCGAGGCGTCCGCGAGTCACGGTGGAGGAATGCCCGTCGCCATCGACTTGCAGGGTCGCGCCGATAAACAGGTCCACCGCGTATTGCCCGGCCAATTGGCAGAACATCCGGTTGGACCTCAGCGAGCCGTCGCGCCCGGTGAAAAACACGTCGGGCCGGGCGGCGATGTAGTTTTCCATCCCCAGTTCGGTGCCGAAGCAATGCACACTTTCGACCCAACCGCTTTCAATCGCCGGGATCAGGGTCGGGTGCGGATTGAGCGTCCAGTTGCGGCAGATTTTGCCTTTGAGGCCGAGGGATTCGCCGTAGGTCGGCAGGATCAATTCGATGGCGGCGGTGTTGAAACCGATGCCGTGGTTCAGGGATTGAACGTTGTGTTTTTCGTAGATCCCGCGAATTGCCATCATCGCCATCAACACGTGCACAGGCTTGATGTGGCGTGGGTCGCGGGTGAACAGCGGTTCGATGTAGAACGGCTTGTCGGCGACCACGACGAAATCGACCCAGGACGCGGGGATATCGACGCGGGGCAGGTCGGTGACATCGTCCACCAATTGGTTGACCTGAACGATGACGATGCCATCGCTGAACGCGGCCGGTTCGATCAATGCGGGCGTGTCTTCGGTGCTCGGGCCGGTGTAGATGTTGCCGGCGCGGTCGGCCATGAAACCGGCCGAGAGCACGACGTTGGGGATCAGGTCCACCACCAGCCGCGCATAGAGTTCGATGTAAGTGTGGATCGCGCCGATTTCCAACAGGCCGTCTTCCAGCAACTGGCTGATGCGCAGGCTCTGGGTGCCGGCGAAGGAGAAGTCGAGCTTGCGGGCGATGCCGCGTTCGAACAAATCGAGGTGCTCGGAGCGACCGACGCTGGGCATGATCATGTGCAAGTCATGCAGCTTCGCCGGATCAGCCTTGGCCAGGGAGCGCGAAAGGAAATCCGCCTGCTTCTGGTTATTGCCCTCCAGCACCACACGGTCGCCGGGCAGAATCAACGCCTCCAGCGCCGCGACGATGTTCTCGGTGGGCAACACCACACCGTCGGCCAGGCCTTTAACCAACTCAAGACGCCGCTGCTTCTCGCTGCGCCGCCGCGTCCATCGCGCGTCGGGGGATATTGTTGTTGTCATGACCACTCCACGGGTTCGCTGTCGTGGGGTCACCTTAGGAGGGTTGGGTGTGGGGCATCAATCAAGCAGAGTGTTGGATTGTTACGGTTAGGGTAATGGTTGGTCTTGGGGTCTGTGGGTATCAGTTAAAACCACCCCTCACCCTAACCCTCTCCCCAGAGGGGCGAGGGGACTGACCGAGTTGTTCTTGGAGCTACATCGACCCGAAAGACCGAGCCGAACTCAGGATTTGAAAGGCGCAGCCGTATAGATCTGAAATGTCCGGGTCGAACTCAGGATTTGAAAAGCGTGGAGATCTGCTCCCTTTCCCCCTCTCCCCTTTGGGGAGAGGGCTGGGGTGAGGGGTGGATTTCAGATACGCCTGGTTTTTATGTTCAAACACCCATCCCAATCGACCAGTCCCAAAAAAGGACCGATCAGTCCCTTTTTGGGACTCTTCAACCCTTCCCAGCCGAATGGGGATTTGTGTTTAAAAGTTGCGCCACAGGAGGGGTCAGCGGCTACGTGGTCTGGCGTTGTTGCCTACAGCAATGGGGGAAGCCGCTGACTGGTGGGGTTTTGCGTTGATCGTTATCGTTTGGGGGTCGCTGCCAATTCAGCGACCGGGTCTGGAATCCCGTGGTGTAGAAGGCGCGAAAGCGCCCCTCATGACGTATGCTTGCGCACCTTTAATGTGAGCATCCAGTTATGGCGGCTGTGCGCGGGAGACCTTCGGGTCTACCGGGTTTTCTCCACCTCGGGTTCCAGCCCGCGTACAGCTGCCACCCCTTCGGCTGGAACCGAGGGAGCAGCTGAAACTCATTACTGGAGATTCACTATGTTCAAAGCCACTCCCAACCCCCCGGAATCCGGCACCAATCCCCAAGCATCCCTCGACACAGAAAAAATGAAAGAAGCCGCCGACCGCGCCTTCGCCCACTACTTCCCTCCTGCTGAAGAAAAACGCTCCAAGCGCCGTAAATACAACCTCTTCGCCGTCGCCCCGGATATCAACGACCCCGAAGCCATGCTGGCCAATGCTTCCGAAGATCTGCTGTCCATCAGCGCGATTGCGGCGGATTTGGCGGACGATGTGGAAGGCACACGCCGTTCGGTAGCCTTGGCGATCAGCCGTTTGAGTGACGGTGTGCAGTTGTTGGTGGAGCGGGTGCTGGATCACCATGAGGCGATGGCTGAGGGTAAGGTTTAGCCGCTAATTCTTCAGTGAATTGAAGGCCGCTTTCGCGAGCAGGCTCGCTCCCACAGGGGAATGCATTTCAAATGTGGGAGCGAGCCTGCTCGCGAAGAGGCCAGAACAGTCACCGCAGTTCTGATCGTTCCCACGCTCTGCGTGGGAATGCAGCCCGGGACGCTCCGCGTCCCCTCCAGAACCGAACGCAGAGCGTCCGTTGAGGCATTCCCACGCGGAGCGTGGGAACGATCAGTGGGCTAAGCCGGCGGCGACGAGCAGTTCTTCCAGCGCCAACAAGTCCGGCACTTTGGCCACTTGCTCCCCCACCTGCACCGCCGCTTGCTCCAACGGACACAACGGCACGTCCACATAGCTCAACTGACTATCGAGCTTGTAAGACCGAGGAATCCCCTGCACCAGCAGCGCAATGAATTTCAACTCCGGCCGCCCGCCGAGGGCATTGAGGATGACGATGCGCACGCGCTCGCCAATCACTACTTTATTGCCACACGCCGACTCGAAACTCAGCAACGGAATCTGCCGATCCCGCCACGTCACCAGCCCCAGATACCACGGCGGCGTATCAAGATCGAACGCCGCTGGCTGATAGTCGATCAACTCCGCGACGGCGACGTTGGGCAGGATCAAGTTGCGGTCCGCCAGGGGCAGCAACAGCCCGGTGAGGTTGCTGGTGCGGTGTTCAAGCATGGGTTTTGCTCCACAGGGCGATGCTTTCGAGCAGCACCGATTCCTGGTACGGCTTGCCGAGGTAGTCGTTGACGCCGATGGCCATGGCGCGGTCGCGGTGTTTCTGACCGGTGCGCGAGGTGATCATGATGATCGGCAGGTGCTGCAAGCGTTCGTCGGCCCGCACTTGGGTGGCGACTTCGAAGCCGTCCATGCGCGGCATTTCGATGTCCAGCAGCATCACGTCAGGCAGGTGATCTTCGAGCAGCAGCATGGCGTCGACGCCGTCCTTGGCGGTTAGTACGTTCATGCCGTGGCGCTCGAGCAAACGGCTGGTGACCTTACGCACGGTCACCGAGTCGTCCACCACCAATACCAGCAATGGCTTGTGCGGCTCGGCCTCGGCCTCCTGGGTCACCGGTCGTTGCGGCACGCGGGTTTGCATGGCACGGATCGGCGCCAGCAAATCCAGAATCAGCACCACCCGGCCATCGCCAAGAATCGTCGCCCCGGACAAGCCCTGCACCGCCGCAAATTGTGGGCCGAGGCTTTTGACCACGATCTCGCGGGTGCCGGCCATCGAATCCACCTGCACGGCGATGTGCCGTTCGTTGCATTGCACCAGCAACACCGGCAACGGCAGGCTCTGGCCCAGCAGTTTCGGGCGGGTGCTGGTTTTCAGCAGTTCGCCGAGGTAGCACAGCTCATAGTGCTGCCCGGCGTATTTGTAGGTCGGCGGATCGAGTCGGTAATGGCCTTCGAGTTCGTTGGGCAGCACGCGGACGATGCCGTCGATGGTGTTCAGCGGGATCGCGTATTGATCCTCACCGCACTGCACCATCAACGCGCGGTTGACCGACACGGTGAACGGCAGGCGAATGCGGAAATGCACGCCCTGCCCCGGCACAGAGTCGATAACCATGCTGCCGCCCAGTTGCCGCACTTCTTCATGCACCACGTCCATGCCGACGCCGCGCCCGGAAATCTGGGTGATTTTTTCGGCGGTGGAGAACCCCGGTTGCAGGATGAATTGCAGCACGTCGCGGTCGCTGATGTCGCTGTCCGGCGCGAGCATGCCGCGCTTGATCGCCTTGCGCCGCACCGCGTCCAGCGGCACACCGGCGCCGTCGTCGCGGATGTCGAAAATGATGTCGCCGCCCTCGCGCGCGAGGTCCAGCGTGATACGCCCCTGGGCCGGTTTGCCTGCCGCGATCCGCACTTCAGCAGATTCCAAACCGTGATCCACAGCGTTGCGCAGCATGTGTTCCAGCGGCGCGGCCATGCGTTCCAGCACATTGCGATCCATCTCGCCTTCGGCGTTGCCAACGACGAATTCCACGTCCTTGCCCAACTCGCTGGAGACCTGACGGACGATGCGTTTCAAGCGCGGCAGCATCCGCTCGAAAGGCACCATGCGCGTGCGCATCAGGCCTTCCTGCAATTCGGTGTTAATGCGGCCCTGCTGTTGCAGCAGGTTTTCCGCGTCCTGATTGGTCCGGTCGAGGGTTTCCTTGAGGTCGAGCAAATCGGAGGCGGATTCGAACAGCGCCCGGGACAGTTGCTGCAATTGCGAGTGGCGGTCCATTTCCAGCGGATCGAATTCTTCGTAGCCCAGGCGTTCGGCTTCGACTTGCTGACGGCTGAGAATCCGGCCCTGGGTTTCGGTGTCGAGGCGGCGCAGTTGGTCGCGCATCCGCTCGATGGTGGTTTCCATCTCGCTCAGGGCCACGCGGGCGTCGTTGACCTGCTGTTCGATGCGGCCACGGAAGATCGAGGTTTCCCCGGCGAGGTTGACCAGATCGTCGAGCAGCTCGGCCGAGACCTTGACCATGTCGGCGCCAGCGTCAGGCGCCGGAACTTCAATTTTGGCAGCCACCGGCACGACGACCGGAGCTTCGGGAACGGCTGGATGGCTGAAATTCTTGATCGCATCGATCAGCCGATCCGCCGGCGGACAGGGTTGCCCGGCGCGGGTGGCGTCGAGCATCTGCGCCAAACGGTCGTGGCTGCTTTGCAACAGCGTGAACAGCGCCGCCGTCGGTTGCAGCACCCCGGCGGACAGGCCTTCGTAGAGGAATTCCAGCTCATGGGCCAAATCGCCAATCGGGGCGATTTCCACCATCCGCGCACCGCCCTTCAGCGTGTGCAAATCCCGCAGTAGGGTTTCGACTTCCTGGCGATTCGACGGCTCGGCCTGCCAGCGCACCAGCGCCGCGCCGGAGTTTTCAATAATGTCGAAACCTTCTTCGAGGAAGATTTCCAACAGCTCCGGGTCATGCCCCGGTGAATCATGTTCGTGGGCCGGTTCGACGGTTTCAGCGGTGACGGTATTGCCTTGGCGAAACTCGCGAATCGCCGCAATCAGCTCGTCCGGATCACCCAGCGCTTTCTGGTTTTGCAGTTGCTCAAGCAGCACCGCCAAGCGGTCGTGACTGGTTTGCAGCAGTCGCGCCAGGGTTTCGCTGTGGCTATAACGACGGTCCACCAAACCTTCGTAAAGGTTTTCCAGTTCATGGGCGAGGTCACCGACTGCCTCGACTTCGGCCATCCGCGCGCCGCCCTTGAGGGTGTGCAAATCCCGCTGCAGGGACGACAGCGGCGCGGCGTTGTCCGGGTCGCTCAACCAGCGCTGCAAGGCCTGGCCGGCGCTTTCGAGGATATCCACGGCTTCTTCGAGGAAGATCGAAACGATCTCGTCGTCGTGTTCAATCTGCGTCGCGGTGTGCGAAAGCTCGGCGGTGGCGCTACCGAGTTCGCGAATGCTCAGGGTGCGGCTGCCGTCGCTGCGAATCAGGCCCATGGCCGACGGGTCGAGGCTGGTATCGAGCAACCCGCGCAAGGCCCGCACGCGTTCTGGTTGCGGGCTGACTTCCTGGCCGGCGGCCAGTTCGTCGAGCATGTTGATCAGCGCTTCGTGGGCACTTTGTGCCTCATGGAAAAAGGCGTCGCTGACCGCCAGGCTGCTCTCTTCCACCGCGCCATACAGGTCGAGCAAGGCTTCGCAGAGTTCATCCACCGGGTGCAGATCGGCGAGGTGCGCGCCTTCGCCGAGGGTGGTCAGTTCATCCAGCAATGCGCTGAGTTCCTGACGCTCGCCGGGGTGTTGCTGCCAACGCTGCAACAGGCTTTCAGCGTCGAGCAGGATGTCCATGCCCTGGGCCAGGAAGTTGTTGATCAGTTGCGGATCGCGCTTGACCCGCAGCGCCCGGTTCGGCGCGCTGAGGATGGCTTGCAGGCGTTCGTCCAGCAGTGCATGGGTGCGTTCGATCAGCGAGCGGGCGTCCGGAATTTCCGCCAGCGGATCGGTCTTGAGCTGACGTAAACCGAGGCGAAACAACCCTTCGGCTTCCAGCAGCAATTCGACTTCATCCAGATCGAGGGCGATCAGGTGCGCCTTGTATTCGCGGGCCAGTTGATCCAGCGGCGCGGCCAGTTCGGCAATCGGCAATACGCCGGCCATCGACGCGCTGCCCTTGAGGGTGTGCAAGGCGCGCTGCAACTCGTCGCTGGCTTGCAGCGGCACGTGCTCGGCGGCTTGATCGAGGAAGCGATTGAGGCTGGCGAGGTGGGTTTCGGCTTCGTTGCGGAAGATCTCCAGCAACAGCGGATCGAGGGCGGCGACGTCCTGGGTGTCCTCGTCGGACAGCGATTCATCGCCCTTGGCCAAGGCATGCGCCCGGGCGGCCAAGCGGTCCACGTCGTCGCGCTGGCGCTGGGCATTGGCGGCGAATTCGTTGATGAGTTCCGGCAACAGATTGAGTGCATCGGTCAGCAGTTGTTGCACCGCGAGCCCAGGCTTAACACTGTGCTCCAGCACTCGATTGAGCAGGTTTTCCATGGCCCAGGCCATTTCACCCAACACCAATGCGCGGACCATCCGGCCACTGCCTTTCAAGGTGTGAAAGGCACGGCGCAGTTCGCTCAACGCAGCGGCGTCGTCGGTGTTGGCCGACCAGCGCGGCAGGTATTCGTGCAGCACTTCGAGGACTTCGTCGGTTTCTTCGAGGAAGACTTCCCGCAGTTCATCGTCCACCGGTTCTTCGCCGGACGGCGGCGGCAACAGGCTGCCTGGCGTGTTCAGGGCGGGCGGGTTGACGGCGGACACCGGACTGGCCAACACAGCGGCCAGGGATTGCACGGTTTCGGGATCGTCCAGTTCTTGCAGGTCTTGCATGACCTGGGCTTCGTTGGGGCTGAGTACGTCTTCGAGCACCGGCACGAGTTTTTCGCTGGGGAAAAACCCGAGGGATGCGAGGCTGTTTTCAGCGACGTCGAGCAGTTGTTCGCTGGCCTCTTGCGGGTCGTCGTTCAGGCGTTCCAGGTAATACTCGATGCTGGTGATGACGTCAGCCAGGTTGTCGAGTTGCTGCCAACCGGGATGATCAGTGTCCACCAACAGGTGTTCGCGGATAAAGCCGTTGCAGGCTTCGATCAGGCTCGCGGCACGGGTCAGCGGAATCATCGCCAATGCGCCGCGCACTTGGGTCAGCAGCGCTGGCAAGGGCTGGAGTTGCTGGCGATCCCAATCGGCGTCGATGTAGTCGACGATCATGTCCTTGGCTTGTTGCAGGCAGATTCGTGCTTCGCGAATCACGATCTGGTGAATCTGGGTCAGGTCGGTGGTGGGCAGGCGGCTTTCTTCCTGGCTTTCCGGTTCTACGGTGCCGACCATTCCGGCCAGCGTCGCTTCGACGTAGAGCAAGGCGCCGGCCACGTCCATGAGGATCGCGTCGTTGGGCTCGCGCTGGCCCTGGGCAAGGCTCAGCACCACCGCCAGTTGATCGATGATGACCTTGCGCGGCTGGCCGAAGCCGAGCACCGCGAGGGTGTCGGCGATTTGCCGCAGGGGCGCCAGCAGGCTTTCGAGGTCCGAGGTGTGCTGGCGGTCGCTGCGCACGAACAGGTCCAGGCGTTCCTTGACCCGTACCAGTTCTTCGCACAAAGCGGCGAGCACCGAGCGCATGGCATCGCGGTCGGGGCCGGCGAGGCGTGCGCGTTCTTCGTCGACCATCGCGCTGTCGGGCAGCGCTTCGTCCAGTCCGTAGCGATCTTTCATGGTCAGCATCTGCCCGGTGGGATGTTCGGCTTTGGCAATGTAGAACAACAAGCTTTTCAGCAGCTCGGGCGGCGGCGCCTGATTGATGCCGGCCATGCCCTGTTCCAGCAAGCGTTTGAGTTCTTTGTCGGCGTCCTTGAACAGGCTGCGCAGCGCCGGGCTGTTGGCTATCGCGCCTTTTTGCAGGCCTTCGACCAACGCCGAAGCGACCTGCCACAACGGGCTCAGCGGTGCGTTACCGCACAACGCTTCAAGCCTCGCGAAAACTTTGGTCAGGTAATCCAGATTGGTTTCGCCATCCTGCTCGCGAAGCAAACCGACCAAGGCCATCTGCAACATTTGCCGCAACTTGCGCAGCACATTGGGCAAGTCTGCCGGTTCCAGCCGCGTCAGCTCTTCGTCGTCCAGGGGCGACAACTCTGGCAATTGCGGGCTGAACAGGCTGGTTTCCGACAACAGGCTTTCGCCCCGGGCACTGCGCAGATCGTTGATCAACGGCAGCACCACGAGCGGCAAATCCCGGCGTGCGCCTTGCACCCGGTCGAGGTAAATCGGCAGTTGCCCCAGCGCCTGTCTTAACAGATGAATGGCTTCATCGCGATGACTGACGCGGTTTTGTTGCAGGGCAGCGGTCAGTTGCTCCATTTCTTCGGCGAGCAGGGCCGCGCCGTAGAATTCGACCATCTGCAAACTGCCGTGAACCTGATGGATGCACGCCAGGCATTCACTCAGCGCGTGCGTCGCCTGCGGGTCATCCAGCAGTTGTTCCAACGCTTGATGAGCCTGCTTCAGCGTTTCGGCAATCTCGCCTTTGACCCACTCGAGGGCCACATAGTCGTGCCGATCACCCATAACCACTCCGCTCTCTATTTCTACCGCAGCAATTCATACGCCCGCAGGCGTTCACGCGTTGTCCGTGGCCTGCTTGGGCTCGGTCGGCAAAGTGAAGCCCGACACCGAGCGCCGCAACTGACTGGCCATTTTCGCCAGGTTGCCGATGCTTTCGGCGGTCGCCGTGGAGCCGGACGACGTCTGCGTGGTGATCTGCTGGATCACGTTCATGGTCAGGGAAATCTGCCCGGCCGACGACGTCTGTTGCTGCGCCGCGTTGGAAATGCTCTGGATCAGCGCCGCCAAGGTCTTCGACACACCTTCGATTTCTTCCAGGGCCACACCGGCATCCTGCGCCAGACGCGCGCCACGCACCACTTCGGTGGTGGTCTGCTCCATGGAGATCACCGCTTCATTAGTATCGGTCTGGATCGCCCGGACGAGGGTTTCAATTTGTCGGGTCGCGGCGGACGAGCGCTCGGCCAGTCGCTGCACTTCGTCGGCCACCACGGCGAATCCGCGTCCGGCGTCGCCGGCCATCGAGGCTTGAATGGCTGCGTTGAGTGCGAGGATGTTGGTCTGGTCGGCAATGTCGTCGATCAGGCTGACGATGTCGCCGATTTCCTGGGAAGACTCGCCCAGACGCTTGATGCGTTTGGCGGTGTCTTGGATCTGTTCGCGGATGTTGTCCATGCCGTGGATGGTGTTGTGCACCACCTCGTTGCCCTTGTTGGCGATTTCCACCGAACGCTCGGCCACCGCAGAGGATTCGGCGGCGTTGGCCGAGACCTGATCGATGGACTGGGCCATGTCGTTGATTGCCGTGGAGGCTTCGGAAATCTGCTGGGCCTGATGTTCCGAAGCCTGGGCCAGGTGCATCGCAGTGGCCTGGGTTTCCTGCACGGCGGCGGCGACTTGCCCGGCGGTGAGGTTGATGGTCGCCACCAGATCGCGCAGTTGGTCGACGGAATAGTTGATCGAGTCGGCGATGGTCCCGGTGAAGTCTTCGGTCACCGAAGCGGTCACGGTCAGGTCGCCGTCGGCGAGGTCTTCGATTTCATCCAGCAGTCGCATGATCGCGTTTTGGTTGCGCTCATTCTTCTCGGCGGTTTCCTGCAACTGGCGGTTGGTTTCGCGCACCATCACTAGGCCGATGAGGATGATCGACATCAGCGCCAGCAAGCCCAGCACGTAGCCGCCGATGGTGTCGGTGTTGCGCCCGCCGGCCAGGTTTTCAAAACCGGTGGCCAGGTGCGAGGCTTCGTCGAGCAGGGTTTGCGACAGGGTGAAGATGTTGGTGGCCGATTCACGGACCTTGAACAGCTCCGGGGAGGTTTCGAGGATTTCATCCACCGAGCCGGAGACGAATTCGAACAGTTCGGAGATTTCCGTGAGTCGGGCGCGTGCGTCCTTGTCTTCGACCTGACTGACTTTCAGCGCCGGATTGCCCTGGAGCATGCCGGTTAACACCTGGCCGAAACGTGCGGCATCGCGGCCGAAGGCGTCGGCGGCTTGCTGGGAATTTTCGTCGCCGGACAGCACGGTGTTCACCGCGCCGAGAATTCGTTCCGCCAACAGCGATTGACGCTGGGCCATGGCCACTTGAGCCGCCGGGGCGCCGCGCTGGAGCAGGATTTCCACAACTTTTTCGTACTCGACCTGCAACTGCGGAACGGTTTCGGCCAGGGTCGCGGCGACTTGATGCAGGGACAGCACGGTCTGTTCGCTGGAGAGAATGGCGTCGGTGTTTTTCAGCAGGCGTTCCCAGTCCAGCTGCACGGCGCGCATTTCCGGGCGCACGGTGGACGGCGCGGGCGGCAGGCCGGTGCTCGGGTCGCCCTTCTTCAGGTAACCCCAGCGCTGGGCAAAGTCGTTGCGCGCATCGCTGAGCAACTTGAATGCCGCAGCCTTGCCGGCGGCGGCTTCGGTGGCGTTCTTGGCGATACGCTGGGACAACACGCGCAGCTCACCGGCGTGGCCGATGTACTGTTTATCGTAGGTGGCCTGGGTATTGAGGTAAGCGAAGTTGGCGAACAGCAGCATGATGAAGATGATCAGCGCGATAAACAGCACGATGATCTGCGAACGGCTGCGCGACCCTTCTGGCTTACCTGTTTTTGCTTTTGTCATCGGTCCTCGCCTGTTAACCAACCTTTAGAACCCGCCGTAGATCCCCTTGTGGGAGCGGGCTTGCTCGCGAAGGCGGTGTGTCATTCAGCATTGATGTCGACTGGTACACCGCCTTCGCGAGCAAGCCCGCTCCCACATTGGATTGGTGTTGGGCCGGTTACACCGCGACATGCATGAAGTCCTGGGACTGTGCCAACGCAAACGGGCTGAACACTTGCCAGCTCTGCTCGCGCTGGAACCGGCCCTGCACGAACGCGCCAATCGCGCCGTTCAACTCGCTCGGCGGCACCGCTTCCAGGCTGTCCTGGGCAAAGTGCTGCAAGCCGTAGACTTCATCGACCATCAACCCGGCAAACACGTCTTTGTATTCCACCACCAGCACCCGCCGTTGCTTGCGCCCCCCCGACAACTCATGCCCAAGCTCTTTATCCGAAAAGAAGGCGCAGATATCCATGATCGGCAGCAACCGCCCGCGCAAGTTGGCCACGCCCTTGACCCAGGGTTTGACGCCGGGCAGTTGGGTGCAGCGCGGTTCATGCAGGACTTCGCTGACTTCGCCCATCGGCGCGACGTACCAGTGCTCACCCAGGCGAAAACCGATGCCGCTCCAGCTGTCCTGGCGGGTCGGCTGGGACGGCAAATCCGCCGCCAGCACGCGACAACGCTGGTCGATCTGCAGCAGCAGTTCGAAAGCCGTCAGCGACTCGGTCATGGCCGGGGGATCAACCGGCCAGCACGTTGTTCAGGGTTTTGATCAGGGTGTCTTCGTCGACCGGTTTGGTCAGGTAGTCCTTGGCGCCTTGGCGCGTGCCCCAGACCTTGTCGGTTTCCTGATCCTTGGTGGTGATGATGATCACCGGGATGTGCCCGGTTTCCGGGTCTTTGGTCAACTGGCGGGTGGCCTGGAAACCGTTGAGGCCGGGCATGACGATGTCCATCAGCACGGCGTCGGGTTTTTCCTGGCGGGCCAGGGCCACGCCGTCGGCGCCGTTTTCGGCTTTCAACACTTCATGACCGTGCTTTTCCAGCATGCCGGTCAGTTTGTACATTTCAGTCGGCGAATCATCGACGATCAGAATACGTGCCATGGTCTTCCCCATTCTTGTCAACGCCGGGCCCGCTGGCCGAGCGTCACTGTGCGTGTCCTACTGCGGCAAAACGGCGGCGAAGCCCGGTACATGGGCCTGGATCGCGTTCAGCAGTTCTTCCTTGCTGAAAGGCTTGGTCAAAAACTGGTCGGAGCCGACGATGCGCCCCTTGGCCTTGTCGAACAGCCCGTCCTTGGACGACAGCATAATCACTGGCGTGGACTTGAACGCACTGTTGTTCTTGATTAAAGCGCAGGTCTGATAACCATCCAGACGCGGCATCATGATGTCGACAAAGATAATGCCCGGATGATTGTCGGCAATCTTGGCCAGCGCATCGAAACCGTCGATGGCCGTGATGACTTCACAGCCTACGTTTTTCAGCAGCGTTTCGGCGGTGCGGCGAATCGTCTTCGAATCATCGATCACCATGACCTTCAAGGCGCTGGAATGCTGTTCCATAAATGCTCTACCGTCGCCTTTGAGAAACAATTTGTCCGTTTGACGGCTCGAAACCCTTGATACTGAAGGGCCAGCGCGACATGGCGACCTTTTTAGCACAGTCTCAATAACCAATCTATCGGCCGACCCGCGCAGAGGTTTTTCCTTGACCGGGAACACACTCAGCGCCACTCTGACGCCACTTTTTCGTGTCCATTCGGGCCACCCCATTTCGAGGAAAAACCCATGAGCGTTCGCGTCGGGATTGTCATGGACCCTATCGCCAGCATTTCCTATAAAAAGGATAGCTCGCTGGCCATGCTGCTGGCTGCGCAGAAGCGCGGCTGGGAACTGTTCTATATGGAACAGAAGGATTTGTACCAGGGCGAAGGTGAAGCACGGGCGCGGATGCGGCCGCTGAAAGTCTTCGCCAACCCTGAGAAGTGGTTCGAACTGGAAGACGAGACCGACGCGCTGCTGAGCGATCTGGACGTGATCCTGATGCGCAAGGATCCGCCGTTCGACATGGAATTCGTCTACTCCACGTACCTGCTGGAGCAAGCCGAGCGCGCGGGCGTGCTGGTGGTCAACAAGCCGCAGAGCCTGCGCGACTGCAACGAAAAACTGTTCGCCACGCTGTTCCCGCAGTGCACGCCGCCGACCGTGGTCAGCCGCCGCGCCGACGTGTTGCGTGAATTCGCCGCCAAGCACGGCGACGTGATCCTCAAGCCGCTGGACGGCATGGGCGGCACGTCGATCTTCCGTCACCGCGCGGGCGATCCGAACCTGTCGGTGATTCTGGAAACCCTGACCGCGCTGGGCACCCAGCAGATCATGGGCCAGGCCTATCTGCCGGCGATCAAGGATGGCGACAAACGCATCCTGATGATCGACGGCGAGCCGGTGGATTACTGCCTGGCGCGGATTCCTGCCGCTGGCGAAACCCGTGGCAACCTCGCCGCCGGTGGCCGTGGCGAAGCCCGCCCGCTGAGCGACAAGGATCGCTGGATCGCCGCCCAGGTTGGCCCGACCTTGCGTGAGAAAGGCCTGCTGTTCGTGGGCCTGGATGTGATCGGCGAGCACCTGACCGAAATCAACGTCACCAGTCCGACGTGCATTCGCGAGATTGATAACGCGTTTGGCACCGACATTGGTGGCCTTTTGATGGATGCCATCGATCAGAAGCTCAAGGCCCGTTGATATAGAACAGCCAAGAAACGACCAACATTGCGTTATCATCCCCGGCCTGTAAAAAACGCGATGTTGGTTTTCTTGTCATGACGCTCCCGTCCGATCTGCCCGCTGAACTCGCCCATATTGGCGTGCGCCCGGCCGATCGCCTCGGTTTTACCCTGTTTCTCGCGGCGTTGATTCACTTGGCCTTGCTGTTGGGCGTCGGCTTTTCGATGGTGGAACCCAAGCAGATCAGCAAAACCCTGGAAATCACCCTCGCCACCTTCAAAAGCGAAACCAAGCCGAAGAAGGCTGACTTCCTGGCCCAGGAAAATCAGGAAGGCAGCGGCACCCTGGATAAAAAGGCGATCCCCAAGACCACCGAGGTCGCGCCGTTCCAGGACAACAAGGTGCAGAAAGTCACCCCGCCACCGGCCGCCAAACCTGAAGTGCAGGAAGCCGCGCCCAAGGCTGCCGTGACCACCGTCGCGCCAAAGCCGAAAAAAGCCGCCGCCAAAAACGAAGAACCCAAGACCCAGCCCAAACCCGCCGTGGCCGCGCCGACGTTCGACAGCTCGCAGCTGTCCAGCGACATCGCCAGCCTGGAAGCGGAGCTGGCCAACGAACAACAGCTGTACGCCAAGCGCCCGCGGATTCACCGCTTGAGCGCGGCCTCGACCATGAAAGACAAGGGCGCCTGGTACAAAGACGAGTGGCGCAAGAAGGTCGAGCGCATCGGCAACCTCAACTACCCCGACGAAGCGCGGCGCAAGCAGATCTACGGCAATTTGCGCCTGATGGTCTCGATCAACCGCGATGGTTCGCTGTATGAAGTGTTGGTGCTGGAATCCTCCGGGCAACCGCTGCTGGATCAGGCAGCCCAGCGGATCGTGCGGCTGGCGGCACCGTTTTCGCCGTTTACCGGGGATTTGTCGGATATCGACCGGTTGGAAATCATCCGTACCTGGAAATTCGCCCGCGGCGACAAACTCTCCAGTAATTGACACCCCAAAAATCCCTCTTGTGGGAGCGAGCCTGCTCGCGAAGAGGGAGTGTCAGTTACATGAATGTTGCCTGACACACTGCATTCGCGAGCAGGCTCGCTCCCACATTTGATCTCGATTGTTTGCAGGATTGAGGCATTTCCTGTGCATCCCCAGCTTGTCAGTTCGCCCCTCCAACGCCACACTAGCGCTCATGAAGAACGTCAGCCCCAGCTACCTCAAGCATCACTTCCTGATCGCCATGCCTCACATGGCCGACCCGAACTTTGCGCACACCTTGACCTACATCGTCGAGCACACGGCCAATGGCGCCATGGGGCTGGTGGTCAACCGTCCGCAAGACCTGAACCTGGCCGATATCCTCGAACAACTGCGTCCTGACATCGAGCCACCCGTGCTCTGCCAGCACGTGCCGATCTTTATCGGCGGGCCGGTGCAGACTGATCGCGGCTTTGTCCTGCATCCGTCGGGTAAAACCTTCCAGGCGACCGTTGATCTGGAAGGCGAGTTGTCCTTGTCTACCTCTCAGGACGTGCTGTTCGCCATCGCTGACGGCGTCGGCCCGGCGAAAAGCGTGATCACCCTCGGTTACGCAGGCTGGGAAGCCGGGCAACTGGAGGCCGAACTGGCCGACAACGCCTGGCTGACCTGCCCTTACAACGCCGACATCCTGTTCAACACCAGCAGCGAGTCGCGCCTCGAAGCGGCGGCCCGGCACCTGGGGATCAATCTCAGCCTGCTGACCAGCCAGGCGGGCCACGCCTGATGGCCCTGCGACTGATTCTGGGTTTTGACTACGGCACCAAACAGATCGGCGTAGCGGTCGGCCAGGTGATTACCGGCCAGGCCCGCGAGCTGTGCACCTTGAAGGCGCAAAACGGTATTCCCGACTGGAATCAGGTCGAAGCCCTGATCAAGGAATGGAAGCCCGACGCCGTGGTGGTCGGCCTGCCGCTGAACATGGACGGCACGCCCAGCGACATGTGCCTGCGGGCCGAGAAGTTCGCCCGCCGCCTCAATGGCCGCTACAACCTGCCCTTCTATACCCACGACGAACGCCTGACCACTTTCGAGGCCAAGGGCGAGCGGCGTGATCGTGGTGGGCAAAAAGGCAGTTACCGCGACAACCCGGTCGATGCCATCGCCGCCGCCCTGCTGCTGCAAGGCTGGCTCGACGAAAACACCGCACTGTTCGAATCCTGAAGAGCCGCTGCAAGCGACTCTCTATAGCGACAACCCGAGCCAAACCCCGCACGCACCGGCTCGGGCCCAAGAAGGAGCAACCATGAGCCTGCCCAATCCCGCCGAACTGATCAGCCAGATGGCGATCCGTCTCAAGGCACACCTGGAACACCGTGGCATCAGCGAACCGCGCTACATCGGTATTCGTACCGGTGGCGTCTGGGTCGCCCAGGCGTTGCTCGATGAACTGGGCAGCGACTCGCCGCTCGGCACGTTGGACGTCTCCTTCTACCGCGACGACTTCAGCCAGAACGGTCTGCACCCGCAAGTGCGCCCTTCGGCCCTGCCGTTCGAGATCGAAGGCCAGGACCTGGTGCTGATCGACGACGTGCTGATGAGCGGCCGCACCATCCGCGCCGCCATGAACGAATTGTTCGACTATGGCCGCCCGGCCAGCGTGACGCTGGTGTGCCTGCTGGACCTGGACGCCGGCGAGCTGCCGATCCGACCGAACGTGGTCGGCGCGACCCTGGCCCTGGCCGCTCACGAACGAGTGAAGCTGTCCGGCCCTTCGCCGCTCGTACTTGAACTGCAAGACCTCGCCCTTTAATTCGCCCTATTGAGAGTCCCCCTCGCGATGACGCCTCTAGAAACCAAGCGCCCGCTGCAGCTCAATGATCAGGGCCAGCTGCGCCACTTCCTCTCGCTCGACGGTTTGCGCCGCGAGTTGCTGACGGAAATCCTCGACACCGCCGACTCGTTCCTCGAAGTCGGCGCCCGGGCGGTGAAGAAGGTCCCGTTGCTGCGCGGCAAGACCGTGTGCAATGTGTTCTTCGAGAACTCGACCCGTACCCGCACCACCTTCGAACTGGCAGCCCAGCGCTTGTCGGCGGACGTGATCACCCTGAACGTGTCGACATCCTCGGCGAGCAAGGGCGAAACCCTGCTCGATACCCTGCGCAACCTGGAAGCCATGGCCGCCGACATGTTCGTCGTGCGCCACGGTGACTCCGGCGCCGCGCACTTCATCGCCGAGCACGTATGCCCGCAAGTGGCGATCATCAACGGTGGCGACGGCCGTCACGCGCACCCGACCCAGGGCATGCTCGACATGCTGACGATTCGTCGGCACAAGGGCGGTTTCGAAAACCTTTCGGTGGCCATCGTCGGCGACATCCTGCATTCGCGGGTCGCGCGCTCGAACATGCTCGCGCTGAAAACCCTCGGTTGCCCGGACATCCGCGTGATCGCGCCGAAAACCCTGCTGCCGATCGGCATCGAGCAATACGGCGTGAAGGCCTACACCGACATGGCCGAAGGCCTGAAAGACGTCGACGTGGTGATCATGCTGCGCCTGCAGCGTGAACGCATGACCGGCGGCCTGCTGCCGAGCGAAGGCGAGTTCTATCGCCTGTTCGGCCTGACCACCGCGCGGCTGGCCGGGGCGAAGCCGGATTGCATCGTCATGCACCCGGGGCCGATCAACCGAGGAGTGGAGATTGAGTCGGCGGTGGCCGACGGCCCGCACTCGGTGATCCTCAATCAGGTCACCTACGGTATTGCGATTCGTATGGCCGTGCTGTCCATGGCCATGAGCGGGCAAACTGCCCAGCGCCAATTCGAGCAGGAGAACGCCCAGTGAAACTCAGCATTCTCGGCGCCCGCGTCATCGATCCAACCTCGGGTCTGGATCAAGTTACCGATATTCATATTGAAGCCTGCAAGATCGTCGCCCTTGGCGCGGCACCGGCCGGTTTTGTTCCGGTCGAGACCATTGACGCCAAAGGCCTAGTGGCCGCGCCCGGCCTGGTGGACCTGAACGTCGCCCTGCGCGAACCGGGCTACAGCCGCAAAGGTTCGATTGCCAGCGAAACCCGCGCCGCTGCGGCCGGTGGCGTGACCAGCCTGTGCTGCCCGCCGAAAACCAAACCGGTGCTGGACACCTCGGCCGTGGCCGAACTGATCCTCGACCGCGCCCGCGAGGCAGGCAACACCAAGGTCTTCCCGATTGGCGCCCTGAGCAAAGGCCTGGATGGCGAGCAGCTTGCAGAGCTCGTTGCCTTGCGCGACGCCGGTTGCGTGGCCTTCGGCAACGGCCTGGAGAGCTTCCGCAACACCCGCACCCTGTGCCGGGCGCTGGAATACGCAGCGACCTTCGACCTGACAGTGATTTTCAACTCACAGGACCATGACCTGGCCGAAGGTGGCTTGGCCCATGAAGGCCCGACCGCGAGTTTCCTTGGTCTGCCGGGGATTCCGGAAACCGCCGAAACCGTGGCCCTGGCCCGGGATCTGCTTCTGGTCGAGCAAAGTGGCGTGCGTGCGCACTTCAGCCAACTCACCAGCGCCCGCGGCGTGGCCCTGATTGCCCAGGCCCAGGCTCGTGGATTGCCGGTGACTGCCGATGTCGCCCTGTACCAACTGATCCTGACCGACGAAGCGCTGATCGACTTCAGCAGCCTCTATCACGTCCAGCCGCCGCTGCGCACCCGCGCCGACCGCGATGGCCTGCGTGCAGCGGTGAAGTCCGGGGTGGTTTCGGCCATCTCCAGCCATCACCAGCCCCATGAGCGCGATGCCAAACTGGCGCCGTTCGGTGCGACTGAACCGGGGATCAGCAGCGTTGAACTGCTGCTCCCGTTGGCGATGACGCTGGTTGAGGATGGTTTGCTCGATTTGCCGACGCTGCTTTCGCGCCTGAGTGCCGGCCCTGCCGAGGCGTTGCGCCTGCCGGCGGGCAAGTTGGCGGTGGGTGGCGCGGCGGATATCGTGCTGTTCGACCCAGCGGCCTCCACAGTGGCCGGTGAAACCTGGCTGTCCAAGGGCGAAAACTGCCCGTTTATCGGCCATAGCCTACCGAGTGTGGTGCGCTACACCCTGGTGGATGGGCGGATTAGCCACCAGGCTTAAGACCGCGTCGCCTGCATTCGCGAGCAAGCCCGCTCCCACAGGGGGAACGCATTCCCATGTGGGAGCGGGCTTGCTCGTGAAGATTTACTCGAAGGTGCCTTAGTCCTTAGGTCATTCAGCATCCCCATTACCAACTAGCTCTCATCTACGGGCTGACATCCTCGCGTCACATCCTCATCAACCCATCCATAACAAGAACATCCCTTCAAGCCATAAAGAAAACAGCCACTTATCAGTACGAAAGTTCTGACGTCTCACAATCCAAATGAAAAGAGCCTCATAACAATAAGAAACACCCTACAATTTATCAGATGCAAATTTTCAGTCCGCCATCTAGCATTCAAACAACCCAAGGAGAACCACCCAGGCAACTCTCTGCAACAGAGACGCAAGGCAAAGGAGCAGCACATGAAAAATGGACTTACATTGCCAGGCAGCCCTGAAAATGAAAAAGCTCAGTAACCAAATGCATTACGCCTATCCAGTGCTTCTCTTGATCACCTCCGCCATAGGAGTATTGACCGTAGCGAATAACCTTAGCGCTGGTTTATACAGAGCTGACCAAGATTCGATCGGACTACCGATAGGCGAAATGTTCATTATTTGCATAATGCTATTGGTCATGCATTTAGTGCAGGTATTCAGCAGCAGAAAGGCCAGAGCTAACTTTTACGGCCGAATTTTGCTTACTGCGTTATCACTGATTTCTGCGGCGCTATCGTCGATGATCCTCGCCGGCTGTATCACTTACTGGTTCATTCCTGACCATATAATTATTGCAATCTCTTATAGCTTCACTGCGGTCGCATTTGGTGCATTTCAAATCCAATTATTAAAAACAGGGCGGATTGGTCGGCAGACTTAAGTCCGTGTTACCGGCCTTCGCGAGCAAACCCGCTCCCACAGGGGGAACGCATTCCCATGTGGGAGCGGGTTTGCTCGCGAAGGCTTACTGACAGACACCCTCTTTAGCGGGAGGCCGCCCGGTTACTGATGGTGTTCACCACGGAAACCTGGGTATTGAGCGTCCAGAAGTCAAAAAGCACCCCCAGGAAGAACACCCCGCCCGTCACCAGGTACAGCAAACCGCTGATCCACTTCCCCTGATACATCCGGTGTACGCCGAACACGCCCAGAAACGTCAGCAGAATCCACGCCACGCTGTATTCGATCGGCCCGGCCTCAAAGCGCAGGTCGGCCTCACGGTCCATGGCCGGGATCAGGAACAGGTCGATCAGCCAGCCGATACCCAGCAAGCCGAAGGTGAAGAACCAGATCGTCCCGGTCACCGGCTTGCCGTAATAGAAGCGGTGAGCCCCGGTGAAACCGAAAATCCACAGCAGGTAACCGATCAGTTTGCTGTGGGTGTCTTGATAGGCTGCGGGGTGTTGATAGGTGTTCATGAAGGTCCTCGAATCACACGATAGATAAATATTGTTGAATTCTTTGTGACTTTTTTACAGGCGTCCGACGTATGGCAAATGCTACCTTCACTCCCGTCAAAGCCTTGTAGTACAAGCGCTCTGTCCGACAATTGCGTCAACTAGCTGCTTATTTGGTTCCGTTGACCCCAAGGTCCAATCGACCAACGGCCTCGGAAGGGTCAAAAAAGCTGTTATAAAGTTGCGCGCTAACCCATATGAGCCTTGCCTAATGCGTCCATTTTTCAAGACATGGCTAACCATTTGCCTTTTGATGCCACTGGCCGCCCACGCCACCAATCGTGAGCAACGTCTTCCTAACGTTAATGGTTACACCCCGAAATCCCATGTTTCTGCTCCTTCGAGCAAAAACAAGCAATCTGCCAAACACTCCACCACGCTGGCCACCGCCAACAGCAAGCTGGTGCCGCCGATGGCGACCAAGCAAAGCAGCAATGTGTTGAGTCGTGCAGTCAACGTCCTCGGTACTCCATACCGTTGGGGCGGCAGCAGCCCAAGTAAAGGGTTCGATTGCAGTGGCTTGGTGAAATACGCGTTCAACGACGCGACATTCGACCTGCCACGCACCTCGAACGCCATGGCCAGCGGTCATGGCCAGAAAGTCGATCGCGCGGATCTGAAGCCGGGCGATCTGATTTTCTTCAACATCAAGAGCCGTCGGGTCAATCACGTTGCCATTTACCTGGGCAACGATCGCTTCATCCACGCACCTCGCCGTGGCAAAGCAGTGTCCATCGATACGCTGAAGAAGCCGTATTGGGAAAGCCACTACGTGGTAGCCAAGCGGGTTCTGCCAAAAGAACCGAACCAGATGCGCGTTGTTCAGCGCTGATCCAGCAATGATCGTTCCCACGCAGAGCGTGGGAACGATCACTTCCTCTTAGAAGTTATCCGGCGACCGCGCCTTTTCCCGCGCATGCTCGCGGCTGATCAAGCCCTTGGTCACCAATTCCTTCAAGCACATATCCAGCGTCTGCATCCCCAGGTTGCCCCCGGTCTGGATCGACGAGTACATCTGCGCCACCTTGTCCTCGCGGATCAGGTTACGGATCGCCGAGGTGCCGAGCATGATCTCGTGCGCCGCAATTCGCCCACCACCAATCTTCTTGACCAGCGTTTGCGACACCACAGCCAGCAGCGACTCGGACAGCATCGAGCGCACCATCGACTTTTCGTCCCCCGGAAACACGTCCACCACCCGATCGATCGTCTTCGCCGCCGACGTGGTGTGCAGCGTGCCAAACACCAGGTGACCAGTCTCAGCGGCGGTCAACGCAAGACGAATGGTTTCCAGATCGCGCATCTCCCCCACCAGAATCACATCCGGATCTTCCCGCAATGCCGAACGCAACGCAGTGGCGAAGCTGCGGGTATCACGGTGGACTTCGCGCTGATTGATCAGGCATTTGCGTGATTCGTGGACGAACTCGATCGGATCTTCGATGGTAAGGATGTGGTGATGGCGATGGTTGTTCAGGTAATCGATCATCGCTGCGAGGGTGGTGGACTTGCCGGAACCGGTCGGTCCGGTCACCAGCACCAGGCCACGAGGGGCTTCGGTAATCTTGCGAAACACATCGCCCATGCCGAGGTCGTCCATGCTCAGGACCTTCGACGGAATGGTGCGGAACACCGCGCCGGCGCCGCGATTCTGGTTGAACGCATTGACCCGAAAGCGCGCCACGCCCGGCACTTCGAAGGAGAAGTCAGTCTCCAGGTGCTTTTCGAAGTCCACCCGCTGGGTGTCGTTCATGATGTCGTAGATCAGCTCGTGCACCTGTTTATGGTCCAGGGCCGGCAGGTTGATGCGCCGCACATCGCCATCGACACGAATCATCGGTGGCAGGCCGGCAGACAGGTGCAAGTCGGACGCGCCCTGTTTGGCGCTGAATGCCAGCAGCTCAGTGATATCCATAGCGCTCCTCAATTCCAGTAGAATGCCGCGAACCTTCAGACCGCCGGCGCCTCTTGATGTCCACGATAGCAGACAACATTCTCCAGGTTAGTTCGCGCATACATGCGGCAACAGTTGCTGCCAAACGCGACGAGCACAGCGTCCAGCTACTGGCCGTGAGCAAGACCAAGCCCGCCGAAGCCCTGCGTGAAGCCTACGCCGCCGGGCTGCGGGACTTTGGCGAGAACTATCTGCAGGAAGCCCTGGGCAAACAGCTCGAATTGGCCGACCTGCCCTTGATCTGGCACTTCATCGGCCCCATTCAATCGAACAAGACTCGCGCTATCGCCGAGCACTTCGCTTGGGTGCATTCCGTGGATCGTTTGAAAATCGCACAACGCCTGTCCGAACAACGTCCTGCCGATCTGCCGCCGCTGAACATCTGCATCCAGGTCAACGTCAGCGGTGAGGACAGCAAGTCCGGCTGCACCCCGGCCGACCTGCCGGCCCTGGCCAAGGCCATCAGCGAATTGCCGCGCCTCAAATTGCGCGGGTTGATGGCGATCCCTGAGCCGACTGAAGATCGCGCCGCCCAGGACGCCGCTTTTGCTGCTGTGCAGCACCTGCAAGCCAGCCTCGAACTGCCGCTCGACACACTTTCCATGGGCATGAGCCACGACCTCGAGTCGGCCATCGCCATGGGCGCCACGTGGGTCCGCATCGGTACAGCCCTGTTTGGCGCTCGCGGCTCTCAACAAATGCATGGCCAGCCTTGAACAATGGCTGACTCCTCTCTTGATAAGGACCTGACATGAGCAAGACTCGTATTGCCTTTATCGGTGCCGGCAACATGGCCGCCAGCCTGATCGGTGGCCTGCGCGCCAAAGGTCTGGACGCGGCCCACATCCGCGCCAGCGATCCCGGCGCGGAAACCCGCGCTCGTGTAAGCGCCGAGCACGGCATCGAAGTATTCGCCGACAACGCCGACGCCATCCAGGACGCCGACGTGGTCGTGCTGGCGGTCAAACCCCAGGCAATGAAAGCCGTGTGCGAAGCCATTCGCCCAAGCCTCAAGCCGAATCAACTGGTGGTGTCCATCGCCGCCGGCATCACCTGCGCCAGCATGAACAACTGGCTCGGCGCCCAGCCAATCGTGCGCTGCATGCCCAACACCCCGGCGCTGCTGCGTCAGGGCGTGAGCGGTTTGTTCGCCACGGCTGAAGTGACGGCCGAGCAACGCCAACAGGCCCAAGAGTTGTTGTCTGCCGTCGGCATCGCGCTGTGGCTGGACGAAGAGCAACAACTGGACGCGGTGACCGCCGTTTCCGGCTCGGGCCCGGCGTACTTCTTCCTGTTGATCGAAGCGATGACCGCAGCGGGTGTGAAACTCGGTCTGCCGGCGGACATCGCCGCGCAACTGACCCTGCAAACCGCACTGGGCGCCGCGCACATGGCGGTGGCCAGTGACGTCGACGCCGCGGAACTGCGTCGCCGCGTGACCTCGCCTGCGGGCACCACGGAAGCAGCCATCAAGTCGTTCCAGGCCGGGGGCTTCGAAGCCCTGGTCGAAAAAGCACTCGGCGCCGCGGCACACCGCTCGGCCGAGATGGCCGAACAACTGGGTCGCTAATCAGCTCTTACAAAGGAATCAATGATGCTCGGACTCAATGACGCTGCCGTTTTTATCATCAAGACGCTGGGCAGCCTGTACCTGCTGATCGTGCTGTTGCGCTTCATCCTGCAACTGGTTCGGGCGAACTTCTACAACCCGCTCTGCCAGTTCATCGTCAAAGCCACCCAACCGCTGCTTAAACCGCTGCGCCGGGTCATCCCGAGCATGTTCGGGCTCGACATGTCGTCGCTGGTGCTGGCGCTGATCATTCAAATGCTGCTGATCGCGGTGATCCTGCTGCTCAAAGGCTTCATGGTGGATTGGGTGCTGTTGGTGCCTTGGGCATTGATCGCGTTGTTCTCGCTGTTCTTGAACATCATTTTCTACGCGATGATCATCAGCGTGATCCTGTCCTGGGTCGCCCCGGGCAGCCACAATCCGGGCGCCGAACTGGTCGCTCAGATTACTGAACCGGTACTCGCTCCGTTCCGCCGAATCATTCCGAACCTGGGCGGCCTGGATATCTCGCCGATCTTCGCGTTTATCGTGATCCAGCTGCTGCAAAGCTGGCTGATCCCGCGCCTGGCGTACTTTGCGTTCATGCCGCAGGGATTGCTTGGGCTGATCTGATCGGGGTGACCGACAGGCTGACCGCGTCATCGTTCTTCGCGAGCAAGCCCGCTCCCACATTTGGAATGCATTCCCCTGTGGGAGCGGGCTTGCTCGCGAAAGGCGCACCTCGACCCAACTGAATGAAATCAGGCCCGCCCATTGCTTGCTGCTACGGGCAGCGGTCTTTAGACTTACGCCTCATTTCAACGAGAGCAGGGTCGATGCCAACTGCCTTTCCCGCCGATTCTGTTGGTCTGGTGACGCCGCAAGTGGCGCACTTCAGTGAACCCCTGGCCCTGGCCTGCGGCCGTTCGCTCCCAGCTTATGACCTGATCTACGAAACCTACGGCACGCTGAACGCCACGGCGAGCAACGCCGTGCTGATCTGCCACGCCTTGTCCGGCCACCATCACGCTGCCGGCTTCCACAGCCCCGACGACCGCAAACCCGGTTGGTGGGACAGCTGCATCGGCCCCGGCAAGCCAATCGACACCAACAAGTTCTTCGTGGTCAGCCTGAACAACCTCGGCGGCTGCAACGGCTCCACCGGCCCGAGCAGTATCAACCCGGAAACCGGCAAGCCATTCGGCGCCGACTTCCCAGTGCTGACCGTGGAAGACTGGGTGCACAGCCAGGCGCGCCTGTCCGACCTGCTCGGCATCAGCCAGTGGGCGGCGGTCATCGGCGGCAGCCTCGGCGGCATGCAGGCCTTGCAGTGGACCATCACTTACCCCGACCGCGCGCGGCATTGCCTGGCCATCGCCTCGGCGCCCAAGCTGTCGGCGCAGAACATCGCGTTCAACGAAGTGGCGCGCCAGGCGATCCTCACCGACCCCGAGTTCCACGGCGGCTCGTTCCAGGAAGCCGGCGTGATCCCCAAACGCGGCTTGATGCTCGCGCGGATGGTCGGGCACATCACCTACCTGTCCGACGACTCCATGGGCGAGAAATTCGGCCGTGGCCTGAAGAGCGAAAAGCTCAACTACGACTTCCACAGCGTCGAGTTCCAGGTCGAGAGCTACCTGCGTTATCAGGGTGAAGAGTTTTCCGGGCGTTTCGACGCCAACACTTACCTGTTGATGACCAAGGCCTTGGACTACTTCGACCCGGCGGCGAATTTCGACGATGACCTGGCGAAAACCTTCGCCGGCGCTACGTCCAAGTTCTGCGTGATGTCCTTCACCACCGACTGGCGCTTCTCCCCTGCCCGCTCCCGGGAACTGGTGGACGCGCTGATGGCGGCCAAAAAAGACGTGTGCTACCTCGAGATTGACGCTCCGCAAGGCCACGACGCCTTCCTGATTCCGATCCCGCGTTATTTGCAGGCGTTCAGCAATTACATGAACCGAATTAGTTTGTGAGTAAGCCATGAGAGCTGATCTGGAAATCATCCAGGAATGGATTCCCGCCGGTAGCCGCGTGCTCGACCTCGGTTGCGGCGACGGCGAACTGCTGACCTGGCTGCGGGACAACAAGCAAGTCACCGGTTATGGCCTGGAAAACGACGCGGACAACATTGCCGAGTGCGTGGCCAAGGGCATCAACGTGATCGAGCAGGACCTGGACAAGGGCCTGGGCAACTTTGCCAGCAACAGTTTCGACATCGTGGTCATGACCCAGGCGCTGCAAGCCGTGCACTACCCGGACAAGATCCTCGACGAAATGCTGCGGGTCGGTCGCCAGTGCATCATCACCTTCCCCAATTTTGGTCACTGGCGCTGCCGCTGGTACCTGGCGAGCAAGGGCCGGATGCCGGTGTCCGAGTTCCTGCCGTACACCTGGTACAACACGCCGAACATTCACTTCTGCACTTTCGGCGACTTTGAAGAGTTGTGCCGCGAACGTGAAGCGAAGGTCATTGATCGGCTTGCCGTGGATCAACAGCACCGACACGGGTGGGCCAGTAAGCTATGGCCTAATCTATTAGGTGAGATCGGTATCTACCGCGTCAGCAGCCCAGGGCTGCAAGACCACAAGGTCGCGGTCTGAACCACGCCATTTCAAGGAGAACGATCATGGGTCGTCTAGCGCTGTTTCTACTTACTGCCTGCCTGAGCGTCACCGCCATGGCCGCCGACATCATCAAGGGCGAGCGCCAGGAAACCTTTGGCGACGTGACGGTGCACTACAACACCTTCAACTCCACGTACCTGACACCGGACATTGCCAAAGCGGCGGAACTGGTGCGCAGCAAGAACCAGGGTGTGATCAACGTTTCGGTGATCAAGGACGGCAAGCCGCTGATCGCCCAGGTCAACGGCACCATCAAAGACCTCACCAGCCAAAGCGTGCCGCTGAAATTCAAACAGATCACCGAACAAGGCGCGGTTTACTACATCGCGCAATACCCGGTGGAGCAGCAGGAGGTCCGCACCTTTGAAATCAAGGTGCAGAACGGCGACAAAATCAACACCATCAACTTCAACCAAGAGCTTTTCCCCGGCGAATGATGAACTTCACGCAACTCGTACTGGCCAGCCATAACGCCGGCAAACTCAAGGAACTCCAGGCCATGCTCGGCGACTCGGTGCAACTGCGCTCGATCGGCGAGTTCAGCAGCGTCGAGCCTGAAGAAACCGGCCTGTCGTTCGTCGAAAACGCCATCCTCAAGGCCCGCAACGCCGCGCGCATTTCCGGTCTGCCGGCACTGGCCGATGATTCGGGGCTGGCGGTGGATTTCCTTGGTGGTGCGCCAGGGATCTATTCCGCTCGTTATGCCGACGGCAAGGGCGATGCGGCGAATAACGCCAAGCTGCTCGATGCTATGAAAGACGTGCCTGAAGCCGAGCGCGGCGCGCAGTTCGTCTGCATCCTGGCGCTGGTGCGGCATGCCGACGATCCGCTGCCGATCCTGTGCGAAGGCCTGTGGCACGGGCGCATTCTGCCGGCGGCCAGCGGCGAACACGGTTTTGGCTACGACCCGCTGTTCTGGGTGCCCGAGCGTGATTGCTCCAGCGCCGAGCTGAGCCCGAGCGACAAGAACCTGATCAGCCACCGCGCCCGTGCAATGGATCTGCTGCGCCAGCGTCTGGGCCTGAAATGACCCACGACTCATCCGCGTCGCCGCTGATCTTCGGTGGCGCCGCACAATCGCCTCGGGCCGCGTTGCCTACGCTGCCGCCCCTGGCGCTGTACATCCACATCCCGTGGTGTGTGCGCAAATGCCCTTATTGCGACTTCAACTCCCACACCGCCAGCCCGGTGCTGCCGGAAGAAGAGTATGTCGACGCGTTGCTGGCAGACCTCGATCAGGATTTGCACGCGGTCTACGGCCGAGAGCTGAGCTCGATTTTCTTCGGTGGCGGCACGCCAAGCCTGTTCAGCGCCGAGGCGCTGGGTCGTTTGCTTAAAGGTGTGGAACAGCGCATTCCGTTTGCCAGCGACATCGAAATCACCCTGGAAGCCAATCCGGGAACGTTCGAGCAAGAGAAGTTCGTCGCCTACCGCGCGCTGGGCATCAATCGCCTGTCGATCGGCATCCAGAGCTTCCAGGAAGAGAAACTCAAGGCCCTGGGGCGGATTCACAACGGTGACGAAGCGGTACGAGCCGCCGGCATGGCTCGTCAGGCCGGGTTCGACAACTTCAATCTGGACCTGATGCACGGCTTGCCCGATCAGTCCCTGGACGATGCATTGAGCGACCTGCGCCAGGCCATCGCCCTGAAGCCGACCCACTTGTCCTGGTATCAGCTGACCCTGGAACCGAACACGGTGTTCTGGAACCAACCGCCGACGCTGCCGGAAGACGACACCTTGTGGGACATTCAGGAGGCCGGGCAGGCGTTGCTGGCCGAGCACGGTTACGCGCAATACGAAGTTTCGGCCTATGCCCAACCCGGTCGTCCGGCGCGGCATAACCTCAACTATTGGAGTTTCGGCGACTTCATCGGCATCGGCGCCGGCGCCCACGGCAAGCTCAGCCACCCGGACGGGCGCATCGTCCGCACCTGGAAGACGCGCTTGCCGAAGGATTACCTCAACCCGGGCAAAAGCTTCAAGGCGGGCGAGAAAGCCCTGACTAATGATGAGCTGCCATTTGAGTTCCTGATGAATGCCCTGCGCCTGACCGAGGGCGTCGAATCGCGCCTGTATCCAGAGCGCACCGGGCTGCCCCTGGAAAGCCTCGCCGAAGGTCGCCGGGAAGCCGAACAAAGCGGCCTGTTGCAGGTCGAACCGTCACGTCTGGCGGCCACCGAGCGCGGACAACTGTTCCTCAACGACTTGCTGCAGACATTTCTGAGCTGATTTCAGCCTTAAGGGAAAACCAATGGATTTGATCCTCGACCTGCTCGCCACCGTGTCCCGCTGGAGCCGCAGCAACCTGTCGGAAATCTCGCTGGCCCTGGTGGGCTGCCTGCTGGTGCTGTTCGGCGCGGACATCAAAGGCTGGGTCGAACAACGCCTGGGCGGCATCGCCGGCGCCCTGCGCGTCCCGCTGATGGCCCTGCTGTGCATGGTCGGCAGCGGCGTGGCGCTGATCTACGCCACGCCATGGATCATCAAAGGCCTGAGCCAGTTCAACAACTACAGCCTGGCGCCGGTGTTGTTGGTGGTGCTGGTACTGATCGGCGTAGTGGCTGACCGCCGCTGAATCCCGAACACACCACAAAACAAATGTGAGAGCGGGCTTGCTCGCGAAAGCGTCGTGTCAGCCAACATCGATGTTGAATGAACAACCGCCTTCGCGAGCAAGCCCGCTCCCACATTAGGTTGTGATCCAACGTATTTTTCCGACAGTCAGGGAAGATCATGAGTAAAAAGCTGCTGGATGAGACAAGCAAATTTCTCAGCTACGTGTTGCGTCACGAGCCGCAGGCCATTGGCCTGGAACTGGATATCGACGGCTGGGCGTATATCCACACGCTGATCAGCGGCGCGGCACGCGACGGTAGAACCCTGGATCGACAATTGATCCAGCAAGTCGTCGACAGCAGTGACAAGAAGCGCTTTTCGATATCCGACGACGGTCAACGCATTCGCGCCGTACAGGGCCATTCGACAAAAACCGTCGACCTGCAATTCGAAGAAAAACGCCCTCCTGCAACGCTGTACCACGGCACCGCGACTCGGTTCATGGCATCGATCCAAGAACAGGGGCTGATTCCGGGGTCCCGGCACCACGTGCACCTGTCCCAAGAAGTCGAAACCGCCAATGCCGTAGGCCAGCGCTATGGGACGGTGGTGATTCTGAAGGTGGCGGCATTGCAGATGCTGGAGCAAGGCTACAAGTTCTACCAGGCCGAGAATGGCGTCTGGTTGACGGAACAAGTGCCAGTGACGTTCATCACGCCTCTTTAACAAAAGCGGCGCAAAACAAATGTGGGAGCGGGCTTGCTCGCGAAGGCGGTGTGTCATTCAACAGTGATGTTGACTAATACGACGCCTTCGCGAGCAAGCCCGCTCCCACATTGGGTGTTGCGTAGGGCTTAGGACTGTTTCTCGAACTTCAGGTCCCACACGCCATGCCCAAGCCGTTCGCCGCGGCGTTCGAACTTGGTGATCGGGCGTTCGGTCGGGCGCGGGACGCATTTACCGTCTTCGGCGAGGTTGCGGTAGCCCGGCGCGACGTTCATCACTTCAAGCATGTATTCGGCGTACGGTTCCCAGTCGGTGGCCATGTGCAGAATGCCGCCGACCTTCAACTTGCTGCGCACCAGTTCAGCGAACGACGCCTGAACGATACGGCGCTTGTGGTGACGGCTCTTGTGCCATGGGTCCGGGAAAAACAGCATCAGGCGATCGAGGCTGTTGTCGGCGATGCAATGGTTGAGCACTTCGATCGCGTCGCAATCGTAGACCCGCAGGTTGGTCAGGCCTTGGGTCAGCACGCCATTGAGCAGCGCGCCGACACCCGGACGGTGAACTTCCACACCGATGAAATCCTGCTCCGGCGATGCCGCAGCCATTTCCAGCAGCGAATGGCCCATGCCGAAGCCGATTTCCAGCGAACGCGGTGCCGAGCGGCCGAACACTTGGTCGAAGTCCACCGGCGCATCGGCCAGCGGCAGGACGAACAGCGGCGTGCCCTGCTCCAGGCCTTTTTGTTGGCCTTCGGTCATGCGCCCGGCGCGCATCACGAAACTCTTGATGCGGCGGTGTTGGCGCTCTTCGCCTTCTTCCGGCTGGATAGGCGTTTCGTTCGATTCAGTCATCAATGGCTCTTACTTGATCAGACCATCCAGCGGCGAGGAGGCGCTGGCATAGAGTTTTTTCGGCATGCGGCCGGCGAGGTAGGCCAGGCGACCTGCAACGATGGCGTGTTTCATGGCTTCGGCCATCATGATCGGCTGCTGGGCGTGGGCGATGGCCGAATTCATCAGCACCGCTTCACAGCCCAGTTCCATGGCGATGGTGGCGTCGGAGGCAGTGCCGACACCGGCATCCACCAACACTGGAATCTTGGCTTCTTCGAGGATGATCTGCAGGTTGTACGGGTTGCAGATCCCAAGACCGGTGCCGATCAGGCCGGCCAGCGGCATGACTGCGATAACGCCGATTTCCGCCAGTTGACGGGCGATGATCGGGTCATCGCTGGTGTAGACCATCACGTCGAAACCTTCCTTGACCAGCACTTCGGCGGCCTTGAGGGTTTCGATCACGTTGGGGAACAGGGTTTTCTGGTCTGCCAGCACTTCCAGCTTCACCAGGTTGTGGCCACCGAGCAGCTCGCGGGCCAAACGGCAGGTGCGCACGGCCTCGGTCGCGTCGAAGCAACCGGCGGTGTTCGGCAGGAAGGTGTAGCGATCCGGCGACAGGACTTCGAGCAGGTTCGGTTCGCCGGGGTTCTGGCCCAGGTTGGTGCGGCGCACGGCGAAGGTGACGATCTCGGCACCCGAGGCTTCGATGGCCAGGCGGGTTTCTTCCATGTCGCGGTACTTGCCGGTGCCTACCAGCAAACGCGACTGGTAAGTACGACCGGCCAGGACGAAGGGCTTGTCGCTACGAACGATGCTCATGGGAAATCCTCTGTAGGGGTGAGGTTCTTGCAGAATTCTGTGCCCTTGCGGGCCGGGCGACTAGCCGCCGCCGATGGCGTGCACGACTTCGACACTGTCGCCGTCGTTCAGCGTGGTGTCGGCATGCTGGCTGCGCGGGACGATATCCAGATTGAGTTCGACCGCCACCCGGCGTCCGGTCAGATCCAGACGGGTCAGCAGGGCCGCAACGGTTTCACCGTCGGGCAGTTCAAGGGATTCGCCGTTCAACTGAATGCGCATGCAAGAAGCCGCCATCATTTTTAGGGGCTGGCATTCTAGCCCGATCAGTCTTGGCGACCCAAGCCATTCGTCTTGAAACACGATTCCGTAGGAGCTGCCGCCGGCTGCGATCTTTTGATCTTGCTTTTGGAAGGTCAAAAGATCGCAGCCGGCGGCAGCTCCTACAGGGTTAGCTCAAGCGCCAGGCGGCGAGGCCCAGGCAGAACCAGCCGACCAGGAATGCCAGACCACCGAAGGGCGTAACGATGCCGAGCTTGCTCACGCCAGTGATCGTCAGCAAATACAAACTGCCGGAAAACAGCAGGATGCCGATGGCGAAGGATGCCCCGGCCCAAGTGATCAGGCGACCGGGAATCTGCGAGGCCAACAGCGCCACGCCCAGCAGCGCCAGGGTGTGCACCAGTTGGTAGGTGACGCCAGTGTGGAAAATTGCGAGGTATTCCGGCGTCAGACGGTTTTTCAAGCCATGGGCGGCGAACGCGCCAAGGGCAACGCCGGTGAAGCCGAAGAAAGCGGCCAGCATCAGAAAGCCACGCAGCATGAAGAACTCCAGTCAGACTCGATCAACAGGGTCTGTATAATGGCCCGCTCAACGGGTTCGGCCAAGCCATCTCTATGCTGCGTTTAATTTTGCGACGATTCACGAAAGCCCTGCTCTGGTTCGCGGGCGGCAGCGTGTTGCTGGTTCTGATCTTTCGCGTAGTGCCGCCACCGGGCACGGCGCTGATGGTCGAGCGCAAGGTCGAATCCTGGTTCGACGGCGAACCCATCGACCTGCAACGCACCTGGCAGCCCTGGGACCAGATCTCCGACGACCTGAAAGTCGCAGTGATTGCGGGCGAAGACCAGAAGTTCTCTGAACACTGGGGCTTCGATTTCGGCGCGATTCAAGCGGCGTTTGCCCATAACGAACGCGGCGGCACGATTCGCGGTGCCAGTACATTGAGCCAGCAGGTGTCGAAAAATCTGTTTTTGTGGTCCGGTCGTAGCTGGCTGCGCAAAGGCCTGGAGGCGTGGTTTACCGGGTTGATCGAAGTGTTGTGGCCCAAGCAGCGGATTCTTGAGGTTTACCTGAACAGCGTTGAATGGGATGACGGTGTGTTTGGCGCTGAAGCGGCGGCCCGGCATCACTTTGGTGTGAGCGCCAAAGGTCTTAGCCGTCAGCAATCGAGCTTGCTGGCCGCTGTACTACCAAACCCGAGGGTATGGAGTGCTAGCCATCCAACCAACTACGTGGCGCGGCGGGCCGGGTGGATTCGGCAGCAGATGAGCCAGTTGGGTGGTGAAAGCTATCTGGTGGGGCTCAATGATTCGCGGCGCGCGCCTTGGTCTCAGTAACGCCGCAAATCCCCTGTGGGAGCGGGCTTGCTCGCGAATGCGGTGTATCAGTCAACATCATTGCCGAATGACACACCGCATTCGCGAGCAAGCCCGCTCCCACAGGGGGTTATGTGTCGAGCACAGAAACAAAAACGCCCCGATCATCACTGATCGGGGCGTTTTTTATTGGCGGTTCACCGGTTAGGCAGCGATCGACAACTTGAGCTTGTTCATCGCGCTCTTCTCGAGCTGACGAATACGCTCGGCCGACACGTTGTACTTCTGCGCCAGGTCGTGCAGCGTAGCTTTTTCTTCTGCCAGCCAGCGCTGGTAGAGGATGTCGCGGCTGCGGTCGTCCAGCACTTCCAGCGCTTCGTGCAGGTTGTGGTTGGAGTTGTCGCTCCAGTCGGCATCTTCCAGTTGACGGGCCGGGTCGTACCGGTGGTCTTCCAGATAGTTGGCCGGCGACTGGAAAGCACTGTCGTCGTCCGCTTCCGCGGCCGGGTCGAAGGCCATGTCATGGCCGGTCAGGCGACTTTCCATCTCGCGCACTTCCCGCGGCTCTACGCCGAGGCTTTCCGCCACGCGGTGGACTTCCTCGTTGTTCAGCCACGCCAGACGTTTCTTCTGGCTGCGCAGGTTGAAGAACAGTTTGCGCTGGGCCTTGGTGGTCGCGACTTTCACAATGCGCCAGTTGCGCAGGATGAACTCGTGGATTTCCGCCTTGATCCAGTGCACAGCGAACGAAACCAGGCGCACACCCATTTCCGGGTTGAAACGCTTCACGGCTTTCATCAAGCCGACGTTGCCTTCCTGGATCAGGTCAGCCTGGGCCAGGCCGTAGCCGGAATAGCTACGGGCAATGTGTACGACAAAACGCAGGTGGGCGAGCACCATCTGCCGAGCCGCCCCCAAATCCTGCTCATAATAGAGACTCTCGGCCAGTTCACGCTCCTGCTCCGGAGTCAGCAATGGAATGCTGTTCACCGTGTGCACATAGGCCTCCAGGTTTGCGCCTGGGACCAGAGCATAAGCAGGTTGCAAAGAAGTGGTCATACGAAAAAACCTCCGACTTACATAACTCGTGCAGTTCAGCACTGCGAAAATTGACCGGAAACCAAAGGACAAGTTCCCATAAAAACCGAAAGGTCAATACGCGCAAAAAGATACTACTTCGGCGCCAACTCCCTGAGATGACGTGCGACTGCAATCCATGCACCGATATAACCCAACAGCACCGCGCCAAGCAAGAGCGACAGACCATCGGCAACTGGCACTCCGGCCAGCGCAAAATTACTGCCGTACAAGCCGGCCAAACCAACCACTGCGTCGTTCAGCCAGTTCAGGCCGAACGCCAGGACGCCCCAGGAAAGAATCCCCGCACCGAAGCCATATAACGCGCCCATATACAGAAAGGGCCTGCGCACATAGCTGTCCGTGCCGCCGACGAGTTTAATCACTTCTATCTCTGTGCGGCGGTTTTCAATATGAAGACGAATGGTATTGCCTATCACCAAAAGTAATGCAGACACCAAAAGCACGGTCAGACCGAAGACAAACCGGTCACCCAGCTTGAGGATGGCGGCCAGACGCTCGACCCAGACTAGATCAAGTTGTGCCTGTTGTACCTTCGGCAATTCGGAAAGTTTTTGTCGTAATGCTTCAAGCGTGGGCTTGTCGACCTCGTTCGGCGTCACCAACACCACGCCTGGCAGCGGGTTTTCCGGCAGCTCCTTGAGCGCCTCGCCCAGACCGGACTGCTGCTGGAACTCTTCCAGCGCCTGATCACGGCCGACGTATTCAGCATCCGCGACGCCGGGCATGCCTTTGATCTGCTCGCGCAGCGACTCGCCCTGCTCCGGACTGGCGTTGAGTTCCAGATAAAGGGAAATCTGCGCCGCACGCTGCCAGGAACCGCCCAGTCGCTCGACGTTATTCAGCAAAAGTGACAGCCCCATGGGCAAACTCAGGGCCACCGCCATCACCATGCAGGTGAAGAAACTGCCGATCGGCTGCTTGCCCAACCGACGCAGACTGTCCAGCAGGCTGGCGCGATGGCTTTCGATCCAGGCGCGCACCAGCGTGGCGAAATCCGGGCCGTCGTCATCGTCGCGTTTTTTCTTTTGCGGTTGCGGGTCGGCAGCCTTCGGGGCTACGCGCTCGGAAACCTTGGGGCTGCGTGTCGCACTCATACGCCAGCCTCCCCGTCACCGATCAATCGACCGCGCTGCAAGGTCAGCATGCGGTGGCGCATGCGGGCGATCAGGGCCAGGTCGTGACTGGCGATAAGCACGCTGGTGCCCAGACGGTTGATGTCTTCGAACACGCCCATGATCTCAGCCGCCAGGCGCGGGTCGAGGTTACCGGTCGGTTCATCCGCCAGCAGCAAGGCCGGGCGGTGAACGATGGCGCGGGCAATGCCGACACGCTGTTGCTGACCGGTGGACAGATCACCCGGGTACAGATCGGTCTTGTCCGAGAGCGCCACGCGCTCCAGGGCCGAGTCTACACGCTTGGCGATCTCGGGCTTGGACAGGCCGAGGATCTGCAACGGCAGTGCGATGTTATTGAACACCGTGCGATCGAACAGCAACTGGTGGTTCTGGAACACCACGCCAATCTGCCGCCGCAGGTAAGGAATCTGTGCGTTGCTGATGGTGCCCAGGTCTTGGCCGGCCAGCAGCAATTTGCCGGTGGTCGGACGCTCCATGGCCAGCAACAGCCGCAACAAGGTGCTTTTACCGGCACCGGAATGGCCGGTGACAAACAAGAACTCACCCCGACGGACTCGAAAGCTCAGCTCATGCAAGCCGACGTGACCGTTCGGGTAGCGTTTACCGACCTGTTCGAAACGAATCATGAACGCTCCCGCTCGGCAAACAATGCCTGGACAAAGGGTTCTGCTTCAAAGGTACGCAAATCATCGATGCCTTCACCGACGCCGATGTAGCGGATTGGCAAACCAAACTGCTTGGCCAGGGCGAAAATCACCCCGCCCTTGGCGGTGCCGTCAAGCTTGGTCAGCGCCAGACCCGTCAACTGCACGGTCTGGTTGAACTGCTTGGCCTGGCTGATGGCGTTCTGGCCAGTACCGGCGTCAAGCACCAACAGCACTTCGTGCGGCGCGTCGACGTCGAGTTTACTGATGACCCGGCGAACCTTTTTCAGTTCTTCCATCAGGTTGTCTTTGGTGTGCAAACGACCGGCGGTGTCGGCGATCAGCACGTCGATGCCACGGGCCTTGGCGGCCTGCACGGCATCGAAGATCACCGAAGCGGAGTCGGCGCCAGTGTGCTGGGCGATCACCGGGATCTTGTTGCGCTCACCCCAGACCTGCAATTGCTCCACCGCCGCGGCACGGAAGGTGTCACCGGCGGCGAGCATGACTTTTTTGCCTTCCAGTTGCAGCTTCTTCGCCAGTTTGCCGATAGTGGTGGTTTTGCCTGCGCCGTTGACGCCGACCACCAGAATCACGAACGGCTTGTTCTGCGAGGTGATTTTCAGCGGCTGCTCGACAGGCTTGAGCATCGCCGCCAGTTCCGCTTGCAGGGATTTGTACAGCGCGTCGGCATCGGCCAGTTCTTTGCGCGCGACTTTCTGGGTCAGGCGCTGAATGATCACCGACGTCGCCTCGACGCCCACGTCGGCGGTCAGCAGACAGGTTTCGATGTCTTCGAGCAGTTCGTCATCAATGATCTTCTTGCCGAGGAACAGGCTGGCCATGCCTTCGCCGATGCTGGCGCTGGTCTTGGACAGGCCTTGCTTGAGGCGGGCGAAGAAACCGGCCTTGGTCTCTTCGGTGCGCGGCGGCTCGGCTGGGGTTTCGATGATGGCGACAGGTGCATCGACGACAGGCGCGATGACCGGTGCAGGTGCAGGTGCAGGTGCAGGTGCAGGTGCAGGCTCTGGCGCTTGCACAATCGGCGCAACTGGCGCAACTGGCGCAACGAATGCAGGCACGACAGGCTCTGGAGCAACCGGCGCAGGCTCGGCCACGATGACTGGCTCAACAACCGGTTCAACCACCGGCACATGAACCGGCTCAGGGGTAAACGCAATCGGCGCTGGAATCGGTGGAGTAACGTGCGGTGCCAGCTCGTCTTCAACCAATGCCACCGGCTCTTCCGCCACCGGCAATGTCAGCCAGGGTTCAGCGGCTGGCGTCAGCGGCAACTCGGCCACGACTTCGACTTGAGGCTCAGGCTCAGGCTCAGGCTCAACCGGTTGCAATACCGGCTCGACGCTCGGCAGAACGATTGGTGCCGGCTCTTCTTCTATTACCGGCGTGGGAATGGGCTCAGGAGTGGCCTGTGGCTGTTCGACGACGGTTTCCTGCGGCTTTTTGCGCAGCCATCCGAACAGGCTTTTCTTCTCGCCAGCCGCAGCTGGGGTCTTCTTGTCGTCGTTGGAACCAAACATGGAGGACGGCTATCTCACGGTAGCGGCGCGCCAAAGGGCGCCCCGGCAAATAAATATTCGATGCAGAACAGACTGCGATTGACCCAGCTTGTTCACGCGCAACAATTTGTCGAAGTGCCAACGGCACCTCAAAGGTCGACTAATACGAAGGACTGGACCGGCATCGTCGGCGAAAACGCAGAGTCTAGCTGACAAACTCAAAGCTTCTGCCGAGAACCCATACAACCTGCGAACCGATAAAAGGCTCACAGGCGTGGCCGCCAGTAAAACGGATCAGTATCCTAGCACCCTCTCGCCCGCCGACGCTAAGAACTAGCGGGCAGTCCCAAAGGTTTAAAAACGTATGAATGCTCTAGCCCGCCGCGCTGCAGGCCTGCTGCTCAGCACAGTTTGTCTGCCCCTCTCGGCCCTGGCTGCCGATCCGCAACCCACCCACGAATTCACCCTCGACAACGGTTTGAAGGTCGTCGTGCGCGAAGACCATCGTGCGCCGGTGGTGGTGTCCCAGGTCTGGTACAAGGTCGGCTCCAGCTACGAGACCCCGGGCCAGACCGGCCTGTCCCACGCCCTCGAACATATGATGTTCAAGGGCAGCGAGAAAGTCGGCCCCGGCGAAGCGTCGCTGATCCTGCGCGACCTCGGCGCCGAAGAGAACGCCTTCACCAGCGACGACTTCACGGCTTACTACCAAGTGCTGGCCCGCGACCGCCTGGGCGTGGCCTTCGAACTGGAAGCCGACCGCATGGCCAACCTGAAGCTGCCGGCCGACGAGTTCAGCCGCGAGATCGAGGTTATTAAGGAAGAACGTCGCCTGCGTACCGACGACAAGCCGATGTCCAAGGCCTACGAACGCTTCAAGGCCATGGCCTACCCGGCCAGCGGCTATCACACGCCGACCATCGGCTGGATGGCTGACCTGGATCGCATGAAGGTCGAAGAGCTGCGCAACTGGTACAAATCCTGGTACGTGCCGAACAACGCCACGCTGGTCGTGGTTGGCGATGTCACCCCGGATGAAGTCAAAGCCCTGGCCCAGCGTTACTTCGGCCCGATCGCCAAGCGTGACGTGCCCCCGGCGAAAATCCCGCTGGAACTGGCCGAGCCCGGCGAACGGCAGATCACCCTGCATGTGCAGACCCAACTGCCAAGCCTGATGCTGGCCTTCAACGTCCCAAGCATCGCCACCGCTGAAGACAAACGCTCGGTAAACGCCCTGCGTCTGATCTCGGCCCTGCTCGACGGCGGCTACAGCGGTCGCATACCGACACAACTGGAGCGCGGCGAAGAGCTGGTGTCCGGCGGTTCGTCGAGCTACGACGCCTACACCCGTGGCGACAGCCTGTTCACCCTGTCCGCCAGCCCGAACACGCAAAAGAAGAAAACCATGGCCCAGGCCGAAGCCGGCCTGTGGAAGTTGCTCGAACAACTGAAAACCACCGCGCCATCGGCTGAAGAGCTGGAGCGCGTGCGGGCCCAGGTCATTGCCGGCCTGGTCTACGAGCGTGACTCGATCACCAGCCAGGCCACCTCTATCGGCCAACTGGAAACCGTCGGCCTGTCGTGGAAACTGATGGACACCGAACTGGCCGATCTGGAAAGCGTTACCCCCGAAGACATCCAGAAAGCCGCCAAGCTGTATTTCACCCGCGAACGTCTCAGCGTCGCCCATGTACTTCCACTGGAGACGACTCATGAGTGAGCGTAAAAAACCGCGCCTGGCACTGATCGGGCTGATCCTGGTGGCATTGATCGGTTCGGCAACCGTCTACCTGTTGCGCCCTGATGATTCCAAGGCCAGCGAAGCCCTCGATAAAGCCAAGTCCAGCCAGAAACTGCAATCCCTGGCTGAACTCGACGGCAAGGCTCCGAGCCATCGCAACATGAATGTGCAGAGCTGGAGCACCGCCGAAGGCGCCAAGGTGTTGTTCGTCGAAGCCCGTGAGCTGCCGATGTTCGACATGCGCCTGATCTTCGCCGCCGGCAGCAGCCAGGACGGCAACACACCCGGCCTCGCGCTGCTGACCAACGCCATGCTCAACGAAGGCGTGGCCGGCAAAGACGTCGGAGCCATCGCTCAGGGCTTCGAAGGCTTGGGCGCGGACTTCGGCAACGGTGCTTACAAGGACATGGCGGTCGCGTCACTGCGCAGTTTGAGCGCCGTGGACAAACGGGAGCCGGCCTTGCAGTTGTTCTCTGAAGTCATCGGCAAGCCGACCTTCCCCGCCGACTCGTTCGCACGCATCAAGAACCAGATGCTCGCCGGTTTCGAATACCAGAAGCAGAACCCCGGCAAACTGGCCGGTCTCGAACTGATGAAGCGTCTTTACGGCGATCACCCTTACGCCAACTCCAGCGACGGCACGGCGAAAACCGTTCCGGCGATCACCCTGGCGCAGCTGCGGGCCTTCCATGAGAAAGCCTACGCCGCCGGCAACGTGGTGATTGCGCTGGTCGGCGATCTGTCCCGCGCCGAGGCCGAGGCGATTGCCGCGCAAGTCTCCAGCGCCCTGCCAAAAGGTCCGGCCCTGGCGAAAATCCCGCAACCAGCCGAACCGAAGGCCAGCATCGGCCACATCGAGTTTCCGTCCAAGCAGACCAACCTGATGCTCGCGCAACTGGGCATCGACCGTGACGACCCGGACTACGCGGCACTGTCCATGGGCAACCAGATTCTTGGTGGCGGTGGTTTCGGCACGCGATTGATGAGCGAAGTGCGCGAGAAGCGTGGCCTGACTTATGGCATCTATTCGGGTTTCACCCCGATGCAGGCCCGTGGTCCGTTCATGATCAACCTGCAGACCCGCGCCGAAATAAGCGAAGGCACCCTGAAACTGGTGCAGGACGTACTCGCGGACTACCTTAAAACCGGCCCGACCCAGAAAGAACTCGACGATGCCAAGCGTGAACTGGCCGGCAGCTTCCCGCTGTCCACCGCCAGCAACGCCGATATCGTCGGCCAACTCGGCGCCATGGGCTTCTACAACTTGCCGCTGAGCTATCTGGAAGACTTCATGCAGCAGTCCCAGAGCCTGACTGTCGAGCAGGTGAAAGCCGCACTGAACAAACACCTGAGCACGGACAAAATGGTCATCGTCACCGCTGGTCCGACCGTGCCGCAAAAGCCGTTACCGGCCCCATCTGATAAACCCACCGAGCAGCCGCTCGGGGTTCCGGAGCATTAATGGCCACTCGTCCTAAAAAACCTGTTCACAACGTGCATAACGGCGTGAACCAACTGCGCATCATCGGCGGTGAATGGGGCAGCCGAAAGCTGAGCTTCCCCGATGCGCCGGGCCTGCGTCCGACCCCGGACCGGGTGCGTGAAACCCTGTTCAACTGGCTCGCGCCGTACATCGCCGGGGCCAAGGTGCTGGACCCGTTTGCCGGCAGCGGCGCGTTGTTCCTCGAAGCCTTGTCCCGTGGCGCCGCCATGGGCCAGGCGCTGGATGCGAGCAACATCGCGGTGTCCAGCATCAAGGAACACCTCGGCACCCTGCGCTGCACCACCGGCCAGGTGCAAACCGCCGATGCCCTGCGCTACCTGGAAATCCAGGCAGCGACGGCGTACGACGTGGTGTTCCTCGACCCGCCGTTCAACCAGGATCTATTGCCAGGGGTTTGCGCCTTGCTCGAAGAGCGTCAGTGGCTGGCCGATGACGCCTGGGTCTACACTGAAAGCGAAAACGCCCCATCGGCGCTGGGTTTGCCGGGTAACTGGCGCCTGCATCGTGAGCAGAAATCCGGACGGGTGTACTACGCGTTGTGGCAACGTACGGCAAAGATCGCTGAATAATCGACTAGCCTGAAAAGGTGCGCACTGTTTGCGCACCGTTGCAACGAGAGCAATCGTGTCCCATCCGCCAGAACGCTTCACCCCGGCCTTCGGGCTCAGTAACCCGCACTTGCAAACCTTGTGGGGACCGCTATGGCGCAAAACCACGCATATCGAACGTGACCGTGAACGCCTGTGGCTCGAGGATGGCGACTTCCTCGACCTCGACTGGCACGGTCCGCACACCGCCACGGCGCCATTGGTGCTGGTATTACACGGGCTGACCGGTTCGTCGAACTCGCCTTATGTGGCGGGCCTGCAAAAAGTCCTCGGGGATCAAGGCTGGGCCAGCGTTGCGCTGAATTGGCGCGGCTGCTCGGGGGAGCCGAATCTGTTGCCGCGCAGCTACCACTCCGGCGCCAGCGAAGACCTGGCCGAAGCCATCCAGCACCTGAAAGCCAAACGACCCCTCGCGCCATTGTATGCAGTCGGCTATTCCCTGGGCGGCAACGTGCTGCTCAAGCATTTGGGCGAGACCGGCAGCAACAGCGGCGTGCTCGGGGCCGTGGCGGTGTCGGTGCCGTTTCGCCTCGATCAATGTGCCGACCGTATCGGCCAGGGTTTTTCCAAGGTCTACCAAGCGCATTTCATGCGCGAGATGGTCGCCTACATCAAGAACAAGCAGCGCCAGTTCCAGCATGACGGGCGCGAGGATGGCCTGGCCGCTTTGGCCGCACTGGGCCCCCTGGAAAACATGCGCACCTTCTGGGATTTCGATGGCCGGGTCACCGCGCCGTTGAACGGTTTTGTGGATGCCGAGGATTATTATCGCCGCGCGTCCAGTCGTTATTTCCTGGGGGAAATTCGCACGCCGACCCTGATCATTCAGGCGGCGGACGATCCCTTCGTATTCCCCCACAGCTTGCCGCTGGCTGATGAATTGTCCGCCTGCACTCAATTTGAATTGCAGGCCAAGGGCGGGCATGTCGGCTTCGTCGACGGATCGTTCCGGCAACCGAGTTACTACCTGGAACGCCGCATTCCCCAATGGCTCACCGCTGCGGGTCGCGAGTAAGGCCATGGACACCGATCAGGGCGAGTCGATTCGTTTCTGGCAAACGGCACCACTGGCCGGGGTCGAGCTGTTATCCGCGCGCTACATCGAACACCGCTTCGCGCCCCATGTGCATGACGGCTATGTCATCGGCATGATCATGGCCGGCGCCCAGCGATATCGCTATCGCGGCGCCGAGCATCTGGCGGGCAGCGGCACGCTGGTCTTGATCAACCCCGATGAGCTGCACACCGGGCATAAAGGCACGGAGGACGGCTGGTTGTACCGGGCGTTTTATCCGGACAGCGGGCAGATTCTGTCGTTGTTGGCCGAGCTGGAATTGCCGACCAACGAATTGCCGGCGTTCGGCGCCACGCTGTATCGCGATCCGGATCTGGTGAAAGGTTTCTGCCAGTTGCACCGCTTGCTGGAGAGCCCGTCCACGGCGCTGCAACAGCAAACGGTCTGGCGGGAAATGATGCTGTCGCTGCTGCAACGCCACGCGGCGGTGCCGATTGCCGGCAAACCCGGCAAGGAACATAGGGCGGTGAGCCTGGCCAAGGACTTGCTGCATTCGCAATTGGCGGCGCCCCCTTCGCTGGAGGAACTGGCGGCGGCGGTGAACCTGTCGCCCTTCCACTTCGCCCGGGTATTCCGCCGCGCCACCGGCATGCCGCCGCACACCTGGCTGATGCAACAACGCATCGCCCGGGCGCGGGCGTTGTTACAGGGCGGGTGTTTGCCGCTGGAGGTTGCTACGCAGTTGGGGTTCGCGGATCAGAGTCATCTGAGCCGGCAGTTCAAGCAGGTTTATGGGGTGGGGCCGGGGGCGTATCGCAGTGCCCGGCAGCTACCCGAATACTGAACTCGACACAGAACCCAATGTGGGAGCGGGCTTGCTCGCGAATGCGATGTGCCAGTCAACATCTTTGCTGAATGACATACCGCATTCGCGAGCAAGCCCGCTCCCACAGGGGATCTTCTGTGTGTGGGGGTTTATTCGCCGGTAGCGACGCCCCGCGCCGGCTCATTGATCCATTCACTCCACGACCCGGCATACAACGATCCCAACGGATATCCCGCCAGGCACAACGCAAACAGGTTGTGACACGCCGTCACGCCCGATCCGCAATACGCCACCAATTCCGTCGGCGAGCGATCACCGAGTTTCGCCGCAAACCGCTGCTTGAGCTGATCGGCCGGCAGAAAACGTCCGTCACTGCCCAGGTTCTCGGTGAACGCCGCACATTGCGCACCGGGAATATGCCCGGCAATCGGGTCGATCGGTTCGACTTCGCCCTTGAAGCGCGGCAACGCGCGGGCATCGAGCAAGGTCAGCGCAGGCTGGCCGAGACGTTGCTGGAGTTGTTCAGCGCTGAGCAACAACGAAGCATCCGGCGTCCCGCTGAAGGTGCCACGCAACACGGAAGGCGCATCGAGACTCAGCGGCAACCCCGCCGCGTGCCAGGCCTTGAGCCCGCCATCGAGGATGAATACGCCGTCGCGTTTGCCCAGCCAGGCCAGCAACCACCACGCCCGCGCCGCGTAGGCACCGGGACCGTCGTCGTAGAGAACCACTTCGCTGTCCGCGTTGATGCCCCAGGCTTGCAGACGTTCGATCAGGTCTTCGGGTTCAGGCAACGGATGACGCCCAGTGACACCCTTGATGATCGTCCCGCTCAGATCCCGCTCCAGATCGGCAAAGCTCGACCCGGCGATATGCCCTTCGGCATAGCTACGCTGACCGTAGTCCGGGTCTTCGAGGGCAAAACGACAATCCAGAATTACCAGCCCCGACTGCTCCTTTTTCTGGTCCAACGCTTGCGGGCTGATCAGTTGCGCAATGGGCATAACGGGCTCCTGTGCTTAAGTCGGTGGTTGATCCTACTGCACTTCTTCCAGGGCTTGGGCCAGTGGCACGTAAAACTCTTCGAACAGTGCATTGACCTGGTCGCGCGCCTGATCGGTGACAAACCCGGCTTCCAGTACCAGCACCTGATACACGCCGCGCTTGATCGCCTGCTCGCTCAAGTGCTTGGAGTTTTCCCGCGTGGTGCACAGGAAACGCACCCAGGACGTGAGGATGATCCAGGCATTGATCGTCAGGGATTCGATCTGCACGCGGTCCATGTTGAGGATGCCGGCCTCGACGAACCCGACATAGATGGCCGTGCCCTGGATCACGCAGCGCTGGGAAAAACGCCGGTAACGGGCAGCGAGGTCCGGGTCGCTCTCGAGCAAATGTTCGAGGTCGCGATGCAGGAACCGGTAGCGCCACATGGCCGACAGCAGCTCCTTGAGGTAGTAGCGCTTGTCTTCCACTGTGGCGGCGCGGCCCTGGGGTGGACGTAGGAAACTGTCCACCAGGGTTTCGTACTCACTGAACAACACGGCGATGATCGCCTGCTTGTTGGGGAAGTGGTAGTACAAGTTGCCCGGGGAAATTTCCATGTGGGCAGCGATGTGGTTGGTGCTGATGCTGCGCTCGCCCTGTTGATTGAACAGCTCCAGGCTGTTCTGCACGATGCGCTCGCTGGTTTTGATCCGTGGGGCCATGGCTTGAGCTTTAATTCAGAGTGCGATGACGGGCATCTTACGACCTATCCGGGAGTGGATAAAACAAAGGTGCGTCAGGAAGTCATTTGACTTTCTAGAGCATAGACTCTAAAAAGTGCCTAATTACAATAAATCCGGAGCCGACCATGACTGCCGACATTGCTTATCTGCAGAACCTACAGCAGCCGTTGGACGAGCTCCAGACTTTGTTCGAGGCGCAACGCGTCGCCTACGCCGCCAACCCCATGCCACCGGCCGCCCAGCGCCAGCAATGGCTCAAGGCGTTGCGCGATCTGTTGAGCAATGAACGGCAGGCGTTGATCGATGCGATCAGCCAGGATTTCAGCCATCGCAGCGCCGACGAAACCCTGCTCGCCGAGCTGATGCCGAGCCTGCACGGCATTCACTACGCCAGCCAGCACCTCAAGGGCTGGATGAAACCGTCGCGGCGCAAGGTCGGCATCGCGTTTCAACCGGCGTCAGCCAAAGTGGTTTATCAGCCATTGGGCGTGGTCGGCGTGATCGTGCCCTGGAACTACCCGTTGTATCTGGCCATCGGGCCGTTGGTGGGGGCGTTGTCGGCGGGTAACCGGGTGATGCTCAAACTCAGCGAATCCACGCCGGCCACCGGTTTGCTGCTCAAGGAGTTGCTCGCTCGGGTCTTCCCGCAAGACTTGGTCTGCGTGGTACTGGGTGAGGCGGATATCGGCGTCGCGTTCTCCCGGCTGAAGTTTGATCACTTGCTGTTCACCGGCGCCACCAGCATCGGCAAACACGTGATGCGCGCGGCAGCCGAAAACCTGACCCCGGTGACCCTCGAACTGGGCGGCAAGTCCCCGGCCATCGTTTCCCGCGACGTGCCCCTCAAGGACGCCGCCGAACGCATCGCTTTCGGCAAGACCCTCAACGCCGGGCAAACCTGCGTGGCCCCGGACTACGTGCTAGTGCCGGAAGAGCGTGTCGGCTCTTTCGTCGAAGCTTATCGCCAGGCCGTTCGCGGGTTTTATCCGACCCTGGCCGACAACCCGGACTACACCGCCATCATCAATGACCGACAACTGGCGCGGCTCAACGGCTACCTCAGTGACGCCACCAGCAAAGGTGCGCTGCTGATCCCGTTGTTCGACCAAGGCCAGGGCCGGCGCATGGGCCACAGTTTGCTGCTGAATGTCAGCGACGACATGACGGTAATGCAGGACGAAATCTTCGGCCCGCTGCTGCCGATCGTGCCCTACAGCGATCTGGATCAGGCGTTTGCCTACATCAATCAACGCCCTCGCCCACTGGCGCTGTACTACTTCGGCTACGACAAGCGCGAACAAAATCGCGTACTCCACGAAACCCATTCCGGCGGCGTGTGCCTGAACGACACGCTGCTGCACGTCGCCCAGGACGACATGCCATTCGGTGGCATCGGTGCTTCGGGCATGGGCCATTACCACGGCCACGAAGGTTTCCTGACGTTCAGCAAGGCCAAGGGTGTGCTGATCAAACAGCGCTTCAACGCGGCGAAGCTGATTTACCCGCCGTACGGTACAGCGATCCAGAAACTGATTCAGAAGCTGTTTATCCGCTAACGCTCCTCACCGCCGGGTAATAACAATAATGAGCCCAAGCCTGTCCGATACACCCGCGCTGTCACGGCGCAGTTTGCTGAAGTTCAGCCTGGGCGCCAGCGCCTTCCTGGCCACGGCCGGGTTGGGCGCCAGTCTCACTGGTTGCTCGTCGAGTATTTCCGCTGACGGTTTTGCGATTCTGCGCAGCGGCGACCTGCTGTTTTTGCGGGCCTTGATTCCGGTGATGCTCGACGGCGCCGTGGCCAGCGAGAAAATGCCGGCGGCGGTCGATGGCACCCTGAAAACCCTGGATAACGGCCTCAATCATCTCTCGCCGGAAATGCTCAAGCTGACCCGGCAATTGTTCGATGTGCTCGGGATGGCCGTGACTCGCGGGCCGCTGACCGGAATCTGGGGCAGTTGGGAAAATGCTTCCGCCGATGAGATCCGGCACTTCCTCGATCGTTGGGAAAACAGCTCGTTGAGTTTGCTGCGCATGGGGCATAGCTCATTGCTGCAGTTGGTGATGATGGCGTGGTACAGCCGGGCGGAGTCCTGGGCACATTGCGGGTATCCGGGGCCGCCCACGGTTTGAATCCGTGGCGCGCCCGCCATTCGCGAGCAGGCTCGCTCCCACAGGGGTTAGGCGATCCAATGTGGGAGCGAGCCTGCTCGCGAAGGCGTCAGCCGATTCACCACAGCCCTCAAAAATAACTATAAGAGAACCCAAACATGCCCGTACCCGATCCGTTCCGCGAAGGCCTGGCCCGTGGCTGGAAAACCTACAACGGCGCGCAACTGACCCAGGACCTGACCCTGGAAGCCGACGTAGCCATCATCGGCAGCGGCGCCGGCGGCGGGACCACGGCGGAAATCCTCAGCGCCGCTGGCTACAAGGTGCTGCTGATTGAAGAAGGCCCGCTGAAAACCAGCAGCGACTTCAAGATGCTCGAAGACCAGGCCTACGCCAGCCTCTATCAGGAAGGCATCGGCCGCATGAGCAAGGACGGCGCGATCACCATTCTTCAGGGCCGGGCAGTGGGCGGCACCACGTTGATCAACTGGACCTCAAGCTTCCGCACCCCGGACCCGACCCTGGAACACTGGGCCAAGGAACACAACGTCATAGGTCACAGCCCCGCCGAGATGGCGCCGTGGTTCGAAAAAATGGAACAACGCCTCGGCGTCGCACCGTGGAGGGTTCCGCCCAACGCCAACAATGACGTGATCCGCAAAGGCTGCGAGCAACTCGGCTATAGCTGGCACGTGATCCCGCGCAATGTTCGCGGCTGCTGGAACCTCGGCTACTGCGGCATGGGCTGCCCGACCAACGCCAAGCAATCGATGATGGTGACCACCATTCCGGCGACTCTGGAAAAGGGCGGCGAGCTGCTCTACTTGGCCCGCGCCGAGAAACTGTCGATCAAGGACGGCAAGGTCACCGGCCTTGATTGCGTGGCGATGGACGAGCGTTGCGTCGCGCCCACCGGTCGCACCATCACGGTCAAGGCGCGGCATTACGTGCTGGCCGGCGGCGGGATCAACAGCCCGGCGCTGCTGTTGCGTTCCGATGCGCCCGACCCGCACAAACGCCTGGGCATCCGGACGTTCCTGCATCTGGTGAACATGTCCGCCGGGCTGTTCGACGAGGTGATCAACCCTTTTTATGGGGCGCCGCAGTCGATCTATTCCGACCATTTCCAATGGCAGGACGGCACCACCGGCAAAATGTCCTACAAGCTTGAAGTCCCACCCCTGCAACCGGCGTTGGCGGCGACGTTGCTCGGCGGCTTCGGCCAGGAAAACTCGCAGCACATGGAAAACCTGCCCCACACCCACGCCATGCTCGCGTTGCTGCGGGACGGTTTCCACCCGGACAGCCCTGGCGGCAGCGTCGAGTTGCGCGGCGATAACACGCCGGTGCTCGACTATCAGGTTTCACCTTACGCCTGGGACGGCTTGCGTCGGGCGTTCCACAGCATGGCCGAGATCCAGTTTGCCGGTGGCGCCAAAGCGGTGATGCCGATGCACGCCGACGCGCGCTACGTGAAAACCATGGCCGAGGCCCGCACCCTGATCGACGGTTTGAGCCTTGAGCTGTATCGCACGCGCCTGGGCAGCGCCCATGTGATGGGCGGTTGCGCAATGGGTGAAGACCCGAAGAATGCCGTGACCGACAGCCTTGGCCGGCATCATCAGATCAGTAACCTGTCGATCCACGATGGCTCGCTGTTCCCCACCAGCATTGGCGCAAACCCGCAATTGTCGGTGTACGGGCTGACCGCACAACTGGCGACGGCGTTGGCCGAGCGCCTGAAAAATCCATGAAAAACCGCAATATTCCCATCGTCTATAGTGCTTTCTTACCTAACAGGCGACTTTCCCGACCGGGAAGGCTGCGATACCATCCGAGTCCCCAACGGACTCCCGCCAGGACGACGCGATGAACCGAGTGTTGTACCCAGGTACCTTCGACCCTATTACCAAGGGCCATGGCGATCTGGTCGAACGCGCCGCGCGCCTGTTCGATCATGTGATCATCGCTGTCGCTGCCAGCCCGAAGAAAAACCCGTTGTTTCCCCTGGAACAGCGTGTGGAGCTGGCCCGCGAGGTCACTAAACATCTGCCCAACGTTGAAGTCGTCGGCTTCTCGACTCTGCTCGCGCATTTTGCCAAAGAGAAGAATGCCAACGTGTTCCTGCGTGGTTTGCGCGCGGTGTCGGACTTCGAATACGAATTCCAGCTGGCCAACATGAACCGCCAATTGGCGCCGGATGTGGAAAGCCTGTTTCTCACCCCGTCCGAGCGTTATTCGTTCATTTCCTCGACGCTGGTCCGTGAAATCGCAGCCCTGGGCGGTGATATCACCAAGTTTGTCCACCCAGCGGTGGCGGACGCCCTCACCGAACGCTTCAAGAAGTAGGAGCTGCCGAAGGCTGTGATCTTTTGCAGCCGCCGCAGACTGAGATCCCCTGCACTTGATCGCGCCCGCGTGCACTGCGGGCGCCAATGCGGCACAATTGCGCGCATTGGTTTATTGCGCCCGGGCCTGCCGCCCTGGCTGGAGTTAGCATGTCCCTGATCATCACCGACGATTGCATCAACTGCGACGTCTGCGAACCCGAGTGCCCGAACGCCGCCATTTCCCAGGGCGAAGAGATCTACGTGATCGACCCGAACCTGTGCACCCAGTGTGTCGGCCACTATGACGAGCCGCAGTGCCAGCAAGTCTGCCCGGTGGATTGCATTCCGCTGGACGAGGCGCATCCGGAGACTGAAGAACAGTTGATGGAGAAGTACCGGATTATCACTGGTAAGGCTTGAGTCACTTGGCGTCTGTGAGGACGACTTCGCGAGCAAGCCCGCTCCCACATGGGATCTGCTGTGTTCACACACTCTGATTAACAACCCAGATCAAATGTGGGAGCGGGCTTGCTCGCGAAGGCGCCGTCCGCCACACCGAAAATCTAACTGCCTTCACTCCCGCTGCTCAAACCCCTCCCCGATACACCCCAGGCACCGCACAAACGCGGCTTTCGCCGGATCGACTACCAACGCCTGCCCCGCATCGCCCACGCCGCCGCCCAGTGCGGTAAACGGCAACGACACCACAAACACCCCCGCACCAATCACCGTTGCCGCCACCAGCAACGGTCGGGCAATCAGCAAGTCGCCGATCATGGCGTAGGCCGGTGGATTCTGGATGGTGTAGCGCGGGTCGCCGCTGCCGTTTTCAGCCGCCAGCGCCGGCACACCGGCGCTCAGCAACAGGGCAACGACAAAGGTTCGAAACGAATTCATGGCACGGTCCTTCGGCTAGGCAGTGAGAACACTGACTATAGACCGTCGGACGTCTCAGCTCTGGCAGCGCGGGCAAAAGACGCTGGCGCGCTGGCCTAGCGTCACGCTACGCAACTCTGTACCGCAGACTTTGCACGGCTCGCTGCCACGACCATAGACGAACAGTTCCTGCTGGAAATAGCCCGGCTGGCCGTCACCACCGATAAAGTCGCGCAACGTCGTACCGCCACGCTCGATGGCATGGGCAAGGATGCGTTTGATCTCGATCGCCAGTTTCAGGTAGCGCGCCCGGGAAATGCTCTTGGCTTCGCGGCGCGGGTCGATGCCGGCGGCGAACAGCGCTTCTGTCGCGTAAATATTGCCGACGCCGACCACCACCGCGTTGTCCATGATGAACGGCTTGACCGCCATGGAGCGCCCACGGGATTGCTGGAACAACCGCTCGCCGTCGAACAGATCGGTCAACGGCTCCGGCCCCAGGCGCAGCAGCAATTCGTGATTGAGCGGGTCGAGGCTCCAGAGCATCGCGCCAAACCGTCGCGGGTCGGTGTAACGCAGGGCCAGGCCCGACTCGAGCTCGATATCCACATGTTCATGCTTGGCCGCCGGCGTGCCGACTTCCACCAGACGCAAATTGCCCGACATGCCCAAATGACTGATCAAGGTGCCAACCTCGGCATTGATCAACAGGTACTTGGCGCGGCGCTCCACCAGCACGATGCGCTGGCCGGACAGGCGCACGTCCAGGTCTTCGGGGATCGGCCAGCGCAGACGCCGCTCACGCACGATGACCCGGCTGACCCGTTGGCCTTCCAGGTGCGGAGCGATGCCCCGGCGGGTGGTTTCGACTTCTGGCAGTTCAGGCATGCTGTTCTCAGGAAAGACCGGGTACTCAGTGAGCGCCGAGGTCACGAATCGTTTGTTTGAGGGTCTCGAAATCGTAATCCGAGAGGCCGACATAATCGAGCACCAACGGCCCGATGCTGTTCCACTCGTGGTCCTCGGTCTGGTTGCCCAGCACTCGATAGGACGCACAAATGTGCTCGGCCATTTTCAGGATCGACAGCAGGTTTTTCAGCTGACTGTTGCGCGAAGACTCATCACTGAAGATCGCCAAGGCATTGTGGTGATTGGCGATGGCAGCGCTGATGTGCTCCGGCAAGCGCCAGGACTTGGCGGTGTAGTAACCGACCACGGCATGGTTGGTGTTGTAGACCCGGTTCTCGGTGTCCACGACCCGGCATTCGGCACTCGCGCTGGCGTAGGCTTCTTCCAGGGTTTTCATGTAATCCGGGAAACGCTTGAGCATCAGCGGCACGCCGCAGTCGTGGAACAGGCCCAACGCATACGCCTCGTCGCCGGCCTGGGAGCCGATGCGCTTGGCCAAGGTCAGGCAGGTCATCGCCACATCCTGGGCCGTGTCCCAGAAACGGTTCAGGGTGACGATGGTGTCGTCGTTCATCTCGCCCTTGATCGACTGCGCGTTGATCAGGTTGATGATCGAACGGCTGCCCAGCAGGTTCACCGCACGCTGGATCGAGGCGATCTTGTTGCTCAAGCCGTAATACGGCGAGTTGACGATTTTCAGCAATGCCCCGGAGAGGCCCGGGTCCTGGGCGATCAGCTTCGCGATCACTTCCAGGTCCGGATCAGGCATGTACTGCTCCATCTGCAGATCCACCATGATCTGCGGCTGGGCCGGCACGCTGATGCCTTGCAGGGACTGTTGAATCTGTTCGGAAGTCAGCTCTTGGGACATAAGTACACACTCTGGGACAGGCGCCGATTCTAACCTTTATAAAGTTGGATCCGACACACTGGCTGGCAGATCGCCGAAAATTTCATCCAATGCCCGGTATCGCCACAGGTCTATCTGCCGAGCCGGGGCCTTGCGCAACACGCTATACTCCCGCTCTTTTTTCCGGAGCGACGTCATGTCCCTGCCTAGCCTGCGCCTCAAAGCCAACGCCGACCGACGCCTGCGAAACGGCCACTTGTGGGTCTACAGCAACGAAATCGACGTGGCCGCCACCCCGTTGCACGGCTTCAAGGCCGGTGACCAGGCGATCCTCGAAGCCGCCAGCGGCAAGCCGCTGGGCATCGTGGCCATGAGCCCGAACAACCTGATCTGCGCCCGCCTGCTGTCGCGCGACATCAAGTTGCCGCTGGACAAATCGCTGCTGGTGCATCGCCTGAACGTCGCCCTGTCCCTGCGTGATCGCCTGTTCGACAAGCCGTTCTATCGCTTGGTCTACGGTGATTCCGACTTGCTGCCGGGCCTGGTCGTCGACCGTTTCGGCGACATCCTGGTGGTGCAGATCGCTTCGGCGACCATGGAAGCCCATAAAGAAGACGTGATCGCGGCGCTGACCCAAGTGCTCAAGCCAAGCGGCATTCTGTTCAAGAACGACTCCGCCGCCCGCGACGCCGAAGGCCTCAACCGCTACGTCGAAACCGTGTTCGGCCTAGTGCCGGAGTGGGTCGCGCTGGAAGAGAACGGCGTGAAATTCGAAGCCCCGGTCATCCAGGGCCAGAAAACCGGCTGGTTCTACGACCACCGCATGAACCGCGCACGCCTGGCGCCTTACGCCAAAGGCAAACGCGTGCTCGACCTTTACAGCTACATCGGCGGCTGGGGCGTGCAAGCGGCCGCGTTCGGCGCCAGTGAAGTGTTCTGCGTCGACGCGTCGGCCTTCGCCCTCGACGGTGTCGAGCGCAACGCTGCGTTGAACGGCGTCGCCGAGAAAATGACCTGCATCGAAGGCGACGTGTTCGAAGCCCTGAAAGAGTTGAAAGCCAGCGAAGAGCGTTTCGACGTGATCGTGGCCGACCCGCCGGCGTTCATCAAACGCAAGAAAGACATGAAGAACGGTGAAGGCGCCTACCGTCGCCTGAACGAGCAAGCCATGCGCCTGCTCAGCAAGGACGGCATCCTGGTCAGCGCTTCGTGCTCGATGCACCTGCCGGAAGATGACCTGCAGAACATCCTGTTGACCAGCGCCCGTCACTTGGACCGCAACATCCAGATGCTGGAACGTGGCGGTCAAGGCCCGGATCACCCGGTGCACCCGGCCATCGCCGAAACCCGCTACATCAAGAGCATTACCTGCCGTCTGCTGCCAAACAGCTGATAACGCAGGTTTGACGGGGAGCCAGCAGGCTCCCCGTTTGCTTTTCCACACACAATTACCCCTTTTAATTCTTCTGTTTCTTACACTTGCCGTCCTACTGACGTGCAGGAAGTTTCCGTGCATCTTTTATTCTAAAGAATAAGACCTACAAATTATCTGAGACCTGAAGATCGCTCCCACAAAATTAATGGAACATTCCTACCGAACTTCCCCTTGATAAGAACTCATTACAAACTATGATTGAGTTGTCACCAAGAAGTGACACTCACAATCACTTACAAGGAGTTCAAATATGAAAGCAGTTACTCTGGAAACCAACAAAATCGCTAACCTGGCTTTTCTGGTCGCCCCCAAAGCCCGTTAAGTAATTGAGACGCTGGGGAGTGCCGGCTTACCCAGCGTTTTCTATGGAACCGTCCAGAGCGAACCGCCCTTCATGCATATAAACCCTCATCTCTTCATTCTGCCCCGCCCACCTGGCCAAATCGTCTGGGATTACCGAAGCCACAAGCAGTTTGAACTCAACCTTGAGTATTCAACCCGGCTTGCACAACTTATCGACAACCTTGGGTCATTCGATAACGGCAATATAATAGACACGCAATTTCTGAACACCGGAATACTGACAACTTCAATACAAGGCACTAATGAATGGGGCTGGGATGAACTATCAAAGATATTTCATATCGGCACCAAGAACATACCTTGCGAATATACCCCACAGAATATTTATGAATGGTCGAGGCATTATCTGGACCATTGCAACGACGTATTGACCTCCAGCGCTCCTGACGCCGATTTTGAGCGCCGGCCGGCCCGCGAGCTGATCAGTTTGCCAGCCCGCTCCGGGTTGCCGGCCGATAGCCTGGCCGATGCCCTGGTTCTGCGTAAGACCTGCCGGTCTTTCACCGGTAAAGCGGTGTCCCTCGGCGACGTCAGCACATTGCTTTATCTGTCCCTCGGCTACCTGAAAGAGCGCGAAGACAATATCGACGAGACGGTCGCCGAAGGCTTGACTGCCCGCCGCAGCAGTCCTTCGGGCGGAGGCTTGAATGCCTGCGAAGGTTTTCTGCAGGTGCAAAACGTCGATGGCCTGGCGCCTGGGCTCTACGCCTATCACCCGGCTGATCACGCGTTGAGTTTCGTCAACCCACTGCCCGGTTCGCCTCTGGGTCAGTTGCTGTGCGGCCAACACTTCATCAATAACCTGCCCGCCGGCCTGTTCATCACCGCGCGCTTCGACAAGTTGTGGTGGAAATACCAGCACTCCCGGGCTTATCGGATGGCCTACGTTGAGGCCGGTCATATTTCCCAGACTTTCCAACTGGTGGCCACCGCATTAGGCCTGGGCACCTGGCTGACTGGGGCACTGACAGACGATCAGGTCGAAACGCTGCTGGGACTTAAGGACAGTGCGGAGCAACCGTTGTTTTTTGTCGGCTGCGGCCAGAGCGACGGGCAGGTGATGTGCAAGGAGCTGAAAGCTTTGCTGAACGAGGGCCCGCCACAATGACCAGTGCCTCTTCTCTCCCGGATTTCTGGGCCCGGCGCTTCACCCTGGGCGACTGGAATACCCGAGCCTCGGTGCGGGTCACCGAACATTCATACCTGTTGCCGTCGGATCTGGACCAGCAATTGGAAACGCGACACTGGTTCCCGCCAGCCTTTCTGCCCTATCTGAGTCACCCGAGCATCAAAGCGGCAGGCCAGTCGGTTATCCATCGCCTATCGGCCAATCACCTCGTGTATTTCCTCGACTACACCACCCTGCTGGAACACCGCATCGTCAACCGCGCGGTGGAAATCATCGTCCACGGCGAGCTGGATATCAGCGTGCCGCAGCGGATGAAAACCGCTGCCCTGCAGCTCTACACCGACGAAGGTTTTCACGCGCTGTTCTCCAACAGCCTTGCCGAGCAGATTGCCGATCATTACGGCATCACCCAGCGTCCGGTGATGCCACACCGCATAACCCGGCTGAACGCCCTGCTTGAGCAAACCCCGGACCGGTACAAGACACTGGCCTGGTTTCTGGTGGGCTTCGTCTCGGAGACGATCATCGCCCGGGAACTGCTCGAGGTGTGTCGCGACACGCTGGTGTCCTGCGCCCAGGAAATGCTCAGGGACCACCTCACTGACGAGGCTCGTCACAGTCGCTACTTTTCAGAGGTGTTCCACTATTTGTGGCTGACCCTGACCAGCAGCCAACGCACGTTCGCCGCCAAATGGCTGGTGGAAATCATCCTGGTGTTCTTTGAAGTCGATGAGCGCTGGCTCAAGGAAAGCCTGCACAGCGCGGGACTGAATGGTGCTTGTGTTGCGGACGTTCTCGGCGAGCTGGCCGATGCGCAAGCCGCCGTGCTACGGGCTCGCTCAGGGGCCGGCGCTACGCTCCAGGCCCTACGCAACGCGGGCTTCTTCGACCTGCGCAGCAACCAGCAACTTTTCATGCAGGCAGGACTTGTCGATGGATGAAGGAAAACCGGCTGTCAGTCTCAAAAAGCGCCGTGCCGCGGTCATCCTGTTGATGACCATGGTGTTGCTCGGGGTCTTTCCGCTGGATGTCCTGCTGCCTTCATTTCCTGCGCTGGCTGAACATTTCCGGACCACCCCGGCGGACATCGCGTTTTCCATCAGTTTGTTCGCCGTCGGCATTTCCCTGTCTCAGCTGCTGATCGGGCCGTTGTCGGACACCATCGGACGCAAGGGCTTGCTGCTGGCGGGCATGGCGGTGTCGATCATCGGCGCGGTGGGTTGCCTGTTGTCCACCGAGTATTCCTGGTTCCTGTTGTTCCGGGTGGTCCAGGCCATCGGCTGCGGTTGTTTTGTGCTCACTCAAGCGCTGGTTCAAGACCTGTTCGAAGGCAAGGAGCGGGATCGCCTGAGGATTCTCATGGTGACCGCCAGCGGGATCTTCATTTCCATTTCGCCCCTGGCCGGGACCCTGTTGCAACAAGCCATGGACTGGCCCGGCAGCTTTGTGGCCTTTATCGCCCTGGCAGGTGCCGTGTTTCTGAAAGCCTGTTTCTTTCTGGAAAACCAGCGCCCGCCCCATGCTGTGCGCCAGGGCATCGTCCAGTCATACCGGGTGGTCTACCGCGATGCGGGGTTTATGGGCTACTGGTTGATTGCCTCGATTGCCTTTGCCTGCCACTTCTCCTTCATTGTCATTTCGCCGCTGATCTTCATGGACCAGTTGCAGCTTTCGCCCTACGCATTCTCGCTGACGCTGCTGCTCTATGGTCTGGCTTACATCTTTGGCGGCATCATCGCCCGGATTATCGGCGGCCGGATCGCCCCCAACACACAAATCATCGTAGGCCTGGGCCTGATCTTCTTTTCGGGCTTGATGATGCTCATGCTTTCAACAGGGCTGGGGCTGTCGACCCTGACGGTGTTGATCCCGATGATCATCTGCACCGCCGGCACCACCATTGCCCGCCCCGTTGCCACGTCCAAAGCCATGGAGGTCTTTCCGGACAAGGCGGGCACGTCGGCGGCGGCGGGCAATACGCTGGTGTTTATCTCCGGCGGGCTGATCAGCGCCCTGATCAACCTGAGCAGCACCGACCTGCAGACAACCCTGGCCCTCAGTTTCCTGCTGTTGAGCGCCATCGGTATCGGCCTCAATGCGCGGATTACCCGGCGTCACCGGGTGCTGACGGTCGGGTGAAAGCTGCCGGTCGTCATCCCACACGCTGCGTCAGCGCTGGATCAACACTTTCCGGCATTCCCTCCTGACGCCAGCGGTGTAGAATCGCTGGATTCATCGCCATTCATCCCCCGGCGGGTTTATGAGCTCAGGCTGAGGCAAGCGGCGATCCCGCAAAGTCATCGGCAACTTCCGGACACACGGCCATTTCTGAGTGTTCCAGACGTCAATAGAAGCTCACTCCCCTTTGATACCTGATTAGCCGCCCGGAGTGCTCCATGCCTGATTACCGCTCGAAAACATCCACCCACGGCCGCAACAGGGCCGGTGCCCGCGCACTGTGGCGCGCCACGGGGATGAAAGATGACGACTTCAAGAAGCCGATCATCGCCATTGCCAACTCGTTCACCCAGTTCGTACCGGGCCACGTCCACCTCAAGGACCTGGGCCAACTGGTCGCCCGTGAAATCGAACGGGCCGGTGGCGTAGCGAAAGAATTCAACACCATCGCCGTGGATGACGGCATCGCCATGGGCCACGACGGCATGCTGTATTCGCTGCCGAGCCGCGAGATCATCGCCGACTCCGTCGAGTACATGGTCAACGCCCACTGCGCCGACGCCATCGTCTGCATCTCCAACTGCGACAAGATCACCCCTGGCATGCTGATGGCCGCTCTTCGCCTGAACATCCCGGTGATCTTCGTTTCCGGCGGCCCGATGGAGGCCGGCAAGACCAAACTCGCCAGCCACGGCCTCGACCTCGTCGATGCCATGGTGATCGCCGCCGACTCCAGCGCTTCTGACGAGAAAGTCGCTGAATACGAGCGCAGCGCCTGCCCGACGTGCGGTTCGTGCTCCGGCATGTTCACCGCCAACTCGATGAACTGCCTGGTCGAAGCCCTGGGCCTGGCCTTGCCGGGTAACGGTTCGACCCTGGCCACCCACAGCGACCGCGAACAGCTGTTCCTGCAAGCCGGCCGCACCATCGTCGACCTGTGCAAGCGTTACTACGGCGACAACGATGAGTCGGTGTTGCCGCGCAACATCGCCAACTTCAAGGCGTTCGAAAACGCCATGACCTTGGACATCGCCATGGGCGGTTCCACCAACACCATCCTGCACTTGCTGGCCGCCGCCCAGGAAGCCGAGATCGACTTCGACCTGAAGGACATCGACCGCCTCTCCCGCCACGTACCGCAACTGTGCAAAGTCGCGCCGAACATCCAGAAGTACCACATGGAAGACGTGCACCGCGCCGGCGGCATCTTCAGCATCCTCGGCTCCCTGGCCCGTGGCGGCCTGCTGCACACCGAGCTGCCGACCGTGCACAGCAAGAGCATGGCCGAAGGCATCGCCAAGTGGGACATCACCCAGACCAACGACGAAGCCGTGCATCACTTCTTCAAGGCCGGTCCGGCGGGCATCCCGACGCAAACCGCGTTCAGCCAGTCGACCCGTTGGGAAACCCTGGACGACGACCGTGAAAACGGCTGCATCCGCAGTGTCGAGCACGCGTACTCGCAAGAAGGCGGCCTGGCCGTTCTGTACGGCAACATCGCCCTCGACGGTTGCGTAGTGAAAACTGCTGGCGTCGACGAGTCGATCCACGTGTTCGAAGGCAACGCGAAGATCTTCGAAAGCCAGGACAGCGCCGTACGCGGCATCCTCGCTGACGAAGTGAAGGCCGGCGACATCGTGATCATCCGTTACGAAGGCCCGAAAGGCGGCCCGGGCATGCAGGAAATGCTGTACCCGACGTCCTACCTGAAATCCAAAGGCCTGGGCAAAGCCTGCGCCCTGCTCACCGACGGTCGTTTCTCCGGCGGTACCTCGGGCCTGTCCATCGGTCACGCTTCGCCAGAAGCTGCTGCCGGCGGCGCGATCGGTCTGGTGCAGGATGGCGACAAAGTACTGATCGACATTCCGAACCGCTCGATCAACCTGTTGATCAGCGATGAAGAACTGGCCGCACGCCGGGTCGAGCAGGATCAGAAAGGCTGGAAGCCAGTCGAGAAGCGCCCACGTAAAGTGACCACCGCGCTGAAAGCCTACGCTCTGCTGGCCACCAGTGCCGACAAGGGTGCCGTGCGGAACAAAGCGATGCTTGATGGGCTGTAAGCCTTAGTCGCAGACATAAAAATGCCCCGCCAAGTGCGGGGCATTTTTTTTGCATTCAACTTAATCAAATGTGGGAGCGGGCTTGCTCGCGAAGAGGGAGTGTCAGTCGAGATCAATGCTGCCTGACACACCGCCTTCGCGGGCAAGCCCGCTCCCACAGGGGATGTGTGTTGATCACAATAATGGATTTACACAGCCCTGTTGATCGTTCCCACGCTCCCGCGTGGGAATGCCTCAAGGGACGCTCTGCGTCCCGTGACGCAGAGCGTCACGGGCTGCATTCCCACGCGGAGCGTGGGAACGATCATCGCAGTGTTTATTGGATCTCTTCAGGCTTCACGATCACCCAATTCTTGTCCGCCGTGACCGGCAACCCTTCCTTGGCCTGGGCCGCTGCGTGTTTGGCCATCATGCCGTTAATCTGGGTCATGTATTTGTCTTTGCGGTTGACCCACAAGTGGATGCCACCCTTGGCCACGTCGACGCTGTGGAACAGCATGTAGCCGTCGCTGCTCGGGGTATCGCCGCCCACCAGCACCGGTTTTTTCCATTCATCGATGTAGGTCAGGATCGCCGCTTGCTTGCCAGCCATCCAGGTCGCTGGCGTCCACAGGTACGGGGTCAATTCGAGGTCGAGGTTGGCCTTCTCGTCATACTTGCCGGCGGTGATCTGCTTGCGCGCGGTGGTCAGTTCGCCGGTCTTGCGGTCCTTGAGCAGCGTGGTCACGCCGATCACGTTCTGCGGTTTGACGTTGTAGCCGTACTTCGGATCCGCCGCGACCATGCGCACCAGTTCTTCGGAGGCGGCGGTCATCACGTAGACCTCGATGCCGTTCTCCATCAGTTTGTTGTACAGCTCGGCCTGGCCGGTGAAGACTTTCGGCGGCTGGACGTCGATGGTCTTGACCACATCGCCGTCGTAATAAGTGCTCGGTACCGGTTTGCCGGACGCCATCAGCTCATCGACATAACCCTTGAGTTCTTTAAGCGTGAAGCCAGAGAACACCTGGGCGACCCATGGGTAGCACACCATGTCGTCGATTTCGCAGAGGCGATAGTAGTAGCTGAACAGGCTTTCCTTGTGGTCGGCGGTGTCCTTGAACGGAATCAGTTTCAGGGAGGGGTCGAGCTTCTCGCGGGTGATCAGGCCCTTGTTTTCCATGAACGGCAGCAACGACTCTTCGAGGTCGTAGCGGTAACTGGTGTTGTCCATGTCGAACACCGCGAAGTTACCCTTGTTGGCGTTGGCCGCAATCATCGCGTCCAGCGCCTTGGCCTGATCGGCAGGCCAGTGCTTCAAATCCGTGGCAAATACCTGGCCGGCGAGGCCGAGGCAGAGTGCAGCAGCCAGCATTTTCGGTGCGAACTTCATCTGCATGCTTCCTTATAAAGAGACCTGATTCAAAGACATCGACGCTAACAAAAAACTGTGACAGTTCCCGCCTGCCCGCGACCGCTTGTGTCCCTATCGCGCCAGCTGCATCCCCGACAGCGACACCCGCTTATTCCAAAAACGACAGTCCACCTCTGTTTTTGGTATTAATTCATTAGATATCAAGCTGTTAGGCTTGCCGGTTCGCAGTCACACACGAAGGTGGCTGGCACAAGTCTATGGAGTCTTTATGAATCTGCCGCTGATTCTCAATTTGCTGGTGTTCCTCGCCCTGCTCTTTGGCCTGGCGCAAACCCGTCACACCTCTTGGAGCTTAGCCAAGAAAGTCCTGCTCGCATTGGTGCTGGGCGTAGTCTTCGGTGTGGCGTTGCACACGATTTACGGTGCCGGCAACCCGGTGCTGAAAACGTCGATCGGCTGGTTCGATCTGGTCGGCAACGGTTACGTGCAGTTGCTGCAAATGATCGTGATCCCGCTGGTGTTCGCCTCGATCCTCAGCGCTGTTGCTCGCCTGCACAACGCCTCGTCCCTGGGCAAGATCAGCTTCCTGACCATCGGCACGCTGCTGTTCACCACCGCCATCGCGGCGCTGATCGGCATCGGCCTGACCAACCTGTTCGGCCTGACTGCCGAAGGCCTTGTCGCCGGCACCCAGGAAATGGCGCGCCTGCAAACCATCCAGACCGACTACGCGGGCAAGGTCGCCGACCTGAATGTGCCGCAGTTGCTGCTGTCGTTCATCCCGCAGAACCCGTTCGCCGACCTGGCCCGGGCCAAGCCGACCTCGATCATCAGCGTGGTGATCTTCGCCGCGTTCCTCGGGGTCGCCGCGTTGCAACTGTTGAAAGATGACGTCGAGAAAGGTCAGAAAGTGATCAACGCCATCGACACCCTGCAAGCCTGGGTGATGCGTCTGGTGCGCCTGGTGATGAAGCTGACCCCGTACGGCGTATTGGCGCTGATGACCAAAGTGGTCGCTGGCTCCAACCTGCAAGACATCATCAAGCTCGGCAGTTTCGTGGTGGTGTCCTACATCGGCCTGGGCCTGATGTTCGTGATCCACGGTGTGCTGGTGTCGGCGGCCGGGATCAACCCGCTGCGTTTCTTCCGCAAGATCTGGCCGGTGCTGACGTTCGCGTTCACCAGCCGCTCCAGCGCCGCGACCATTCCGCTGAGCATCGAAGCCCAGACCAGCCGTTTGGGCATCCCGCAATCCATCGCCAGTTTCGCCGCTTCGTTCGGCGCGACCATTGGCCAGAACGGCTGTGCCGGTCTGTACCCGGCGATGTTGGCAGTGATGGTGGCGCCAACCGTGGGCATCAACCCGCTCGACCCGCTGTGGATCGCGACGCTGGTGGCGATTGTGACCCTGAGTTCCGCCGGTGTGGCGGGCGTGGGTGGCGGCGCGACGTTTGCCGCGTTGATCGTGCTGCCGGCCATGGGCTTGCCGGTGTCACTGGTGGCGTTGCTGATTTCGGTTGAGCCGCTGATCGACATGGGCCGCACGGCGTTGAACGTCAGTGGGTCGATTACGGCGGGGGCGATTACCAGCCAGATCATGCAGCAGACGGACAAAGAGCTGCTGAATGCGGATGAGCATGCGGAGTTGGCTCAGGCTTAAGATTTTCAGCGACTGAGCGGGCCTCTTCGCGAGCAAGCCCGCTCCCACATTGGAACGCGTACTCCATGTGGGAGCGGGCTTGCTCGCGAAGCTTTTAGGCCTTTTCCCAAACTTCGAAGTTGTACGCCGGCTTGTCATCCATCGCCGGATTCTCGATGTTGGAAACCAGTTTCCACTGGTTCAAATCAAACTCCGGAAACCACGCATCCCCGTCCGGGCTCAGCGCCACGCGCGTCAGGTACAGCCGATCGGCCTGTGCCAACCCTTGGGCATACAACTGCGCCCCACCAATCAGCATCAACTCATCGACGCCCTGCTCTTTCGCCCAGGCTTCGGCGCGAACCACGGCAGCCTCCAGCGACGGATAAACCTCCGCGCCTTCCAGCACCAGATCCACCTGACGGCTGACCACGATGTTCAACCGCCCCGGCAGCGGACGACCGAGGGAATCCCAGGTCTTGCGACCCATGATGATCGGCTTGCCCAGGGTGGTGGCCTTGAAATATTTGAAGTCCCCCGGCAGGTGCCAGGGCATGCTGTTGTCGACGCCGATCACTCGGTTTTCACCGAGGGCTGCGATCAGGCTGAGGGGGAGTGATTTAGTCATGCCGGCGAGGATACCAGAGCCTCCCTTTCCCCGATAAGCGCCACAGCGGTTATGCTCACCGTTCATTTAAGCGACGGGATGCCGCGTGACTGAACTGAATAACCTCTGGCTGACGGAAACCATTCGCCTGCGCGAAGAACACGCCGGCCCTCTGGATGATCTGGAAGCCAACCGACTGGCCCGCAACGCCGGCGGTGATCTGCCGAGCCGCATACAACGCCGGGCCCTGTGGCTGGCCGAGCGCGATGGACTGAGCGTCGCTCTCAAACACTGGCTGCAAGGTGCGCGGCTAGCGCTGTTGGTGCTCGCGATACTGGCCGTGGTCAGCGGCGCCGGCCTGGCATTTGCCGCACTGGGCGACGGGCAAGTCGCGGTGAATGTGTTCTGGGCCTTGGGCAGTTTGCTCGGGCTGAACCTGATTCTGCTGCTGAGCTGGGCCTTGGGCCTGATGTTCGCCGGTTCACACGGCGCCACCCTCGGACGCTTGTGGCTGTGGCTCAGCGAAAAACTCGCCCGGGACGCCAAAGCCGCGCAACTGGCCCCGGCTCTGCTGCTGTTGCTGCAACGACACAAACTCAATCGCTGGGCCGTTGGTGTGCTGATCAACAGCCTGTGGTTGTTGGCGATGCTCAGTGCCTTGGCGATTTTGCTGACGCTGATGGCGACCCGGCGCTACGGCTTCGTCTGGGAAACCACCCTGCTCAGTGCCGACACCTTTGTGGCGATGACCCAAGCCCTCGGCGCCCTGCCTTCGTTGCTCGGTTTCAACGTGCCGACGGTGGAGATGATCCGCGCCAGCGGCGACACCGCGCTCAATATCGAAAGCGCCCGCCAGGCCTGGGCCACATGGCTGGTCGGCGTGCTGGTGGTTTACGGCGTGCTGCCGCGCCTGCTGCTGGCGCTGTTTTGCCTGTGGCGCTGGAAAACCGGCCAGGCTGGATTGCGCCTGGACCTGAACCTGCCCGGCTACGCGCAATTACGCGAACGCCTGATGCCCACCAGCGAACGCCTGGGCATCAGCGATGCCGCTCCGGATCAGCTTCACCGCGTCGAAAGCAGCGTCAGTGACCTGCACAGCGAAGGCGCGCTGTTGGTGGCCATCGAACTCGACGACCAACGTCCATGGCCGCCGCCACTGCCAAAGTCCGTGAGCGACGCCGGTATCCTCGACAGCCGCGAGTCCCGCCATAAGCTCCTCGAACAACTCAGCCGCTTTCCCCCGGCGCGCCTGGCGATTGCCTGCGATCCGCGCCGCTCACCGGATCGCGGCAGCCTGGCGTTGATCGCCGAATTGGCGCGCAACGCCACGGCCACCCGAGTCTGGTTGCTGCAAGCGCCAACCGGCGAAGCGCTGGATGCCGCGCGTCTCGGCGACTGGCACGTAGCACTGCAACAACTTGAACTGCCCTTCGCCGACTGCGCGCCCATGAACTGGCTGGAGACGGGTCATGACTAAGCCTTTAAAGCTCGCGGTCGTCGGCCACACCAACGTCGGCAAGACGTCGTTGCTGCGCACCCTGACCCGTGACGTCGGTTTCGGCGAAGTGTCCCATCGGCCCAGCACCACCCGGCACGTCGAAGGTGCGCGGCTGTCGGTAGACGGCGAGCCGCTGCTCGATCTCTACGACACGCCAGGCCTGGAAGACTCCATCGCCCTGCTCGATTACCTCGAACGCCTGGAACGTCCGGGCGAACGCCTCGACGGCCCGGCGCGGCTGGCGCGATTCCTGGAGGGCAGCGAAGCCCGGCAACGCTTCGAACAGGAAGCCAAGGTGCTGCGCCAACTGCTGGCCTCGGACGCTGGCCTGTATGTGATCGACGCCCGGGAGCCGGTGCTCGCCAAGTACCGCGATGAACTGGAAGTGTTGGCCAGTTGCGGCAAACCGTTGCTGCCGGTGCTGAATTTCGTCAGCAGCTCTAACCATCGCGAGCCGGATTGGCGTGAAGCGTTGGCGCGCCTCGGGTTGCATGCGCTGGTGCGGTTCGACAGCGTTGCTCCGCCGGAGGATGGCGAACGCCGGTTGTACGAAAGCCTCGCGCTGCTGCTGGAAAACGCAAGGCCGCAACTGGAACGGCTGATCACCGATCAACAGGCCCAGCGCCTGGCTCGCCAGCAGAGTGCGGCGCGATTGATTGCCGAATTATTGATCGATTGCGCCGCGTGCCGGCGCAGCGTCAGCAGCGAGGCGGAACTGGAACAACAAGCGATCAGCGAACTGCGCAAAGCCGTGCGCCAACGGGAACAGCGTTGCGTCGAAGCCCTGCTCAAGCTCTACGCCTTCCGCCCGCAAGACGCCGCAGCCAGTGATTTGCCGCTGCTCGATGGGCGCTGGGGCGACGACCTGTTCAACCCCGAAACCCTCAAGCAACTCGGGGTGCGGGTGGGCGGTGGTATCGCGGCGGGTGCGGCGGCGGGTGCTGGCGTGGACTTGCTGGTCGGCGGCCTGACCCTCGGCGCCGCCGCGCTCGCCGGAGCCATCGCCGGTGGCGCCCTGCAAACCGCCCGCAGTTACGGCAGCCGCTTGCTGGGCAAGATCAAGGGCCAGCGCGAACTGACCGTCGATGACAGCGTGCTGCGGCTGTTGGCCCTGCGCCAGCGGCAGTTGGTGCAAGCCCTGAACCAGCGCGGGCATGCGGCGATGGACAGCATCCAGGTGGCCACGCCCCAGGACAAGACCTGGCGCGAAGGCAAACTGCCCGAGGCGCTGAACAAGGCGCGGGCGCATCCGCAGTGGTCGTCGCTGAATCCGCAGGCGAAGTTAAGTCAGGCGGAACGGCAGGAGCAGGTTGAGGGGTTGGCGCAGCAACTTTAGATTGGCTGTGCCGGGGCCGGCGTCTTCGCGAGCAAGTCGAATCGTCGCACCGCCGCTCCCACAGGGGAATGCATTTCAAATGTGGGAGCGGCGGTGCGACGATTCGACTTGCCCGCGAAGGCCGCAACTCGGATTCACTGAATGGACGCTACCACCCCACCTTCAAAAACTGCTTCACCAACGTCGTAACCCGACTTCGATCCGTGCGATTAGAACGCCCGTCATTGTCCACATCCGAAGCCAGTATCAGCTCCAACCCGCCATCGTTATCCAGATCCTGGGCCGCTGCCTTGTAAGCAATCACCGGCCCATCAAGAAAATGCAAGTGGACGATTTCCGGCGTGCCGTCGCCAGAAAGATTCTGCGAGAAGATCCGCAGATACCGCTCCTCACCTTCTTCAGCATTGAACCAGGCACACTTCAGAAAGGTTTTGCCGAACACCTTGAGCCGCCGAAGATCAGTCTCCGTCGCCTCGCGCTGCAACTGATCATCTTCATAAAACCGGTAAACCAACGTATCGGCCTTACCGTCCCCATTTCGGTCCTGCGCAACCACTTTCAAGTAACGCATCCATGCGTCTCCCTGCGAAAAACTCAGCATGAACCCATACCGCACGGCGATCCATGCCACGTTTCCCAAATCCGTGTGCGACGGTTCAGCACGCTACGCCAGACAAAAGCCCCAGCGCCTTGCGCTTCAAAACGTCGAGATCCAGCACCGGCACCCACATCTCCTTGGCCTGTTCATCCCACTGCCGCATGCGCAAACTGACCGCACATAGCGGATCCCGCTCGAACGCCTCGGCCTCCGCAGCCGTCATCACCCCGCCCTGATACTCCAGGGTTCGGCGACTGGCTTCGCTCAAGCGCTTGTAGTACCCCGGCTCCTTGAGCGTCAAATAACGCTTGGCCTGCACGTGGTATTCCACCAGCCGCGCCATGCGTTCGCTGAAGCCGGCGCGGCGCAGGTAATCCGCGCCGAGGCGTTCATGGCTGACCACGCCGAAACCGTCCATGTTCTCGGCATCCTCGGCGCAGATATGCCCGATGTCGTGAAAGAACGCCGCCAGCACCACCTCATCGTCGAAGCCTTCGGCCATGGCCAGTTCGGCGGTCTGGGACATGTGCTCAATCTGCGACACCGGCTCGCCGATGTAATCACTGTCGCCAAAGCGCTCGTACAGGGCGAACACCTCGTCGACCACTCGTTCCGCACTCGCCATCACGCTTCTCCCAATAACAAGGCAACGTTGCGCTCGGCCATCGCCGGTCCGACGCTCATGCCCACACCGGTGTGCATCAGTGCCACGCTTACGCCGGGTTGCGGACGCAAGAACGAGAACGGTCCCGGCCCCTTCGAACCATAGACGCCCTGCCAACGCTCGATCACCTGAATCCGACAACCCAACGTCTGCTCGGCCAGTTCAATCATCCAGTCATCCACCTGCTCGGCGTTGAACGGTGACGGATCGCGGCCGTAATGGTGCGAGTCGCCGATGATCAACTCGCCATGCGGCGTCGGGCTGATCAGCAGGTGAATGCCGTTGTCGTGCAGGTGCGGCGCATCGCGCAGGATTTGCGCCTGCACCGCCGCGGCTTCGGGCAGGTCGGCGAACGCGCCGTAGTGCACGCAACTCAATCCGGTGAGCAACGCGTGTTGCAAATCGAGGTTGATCTGCGGTCGGGCGCGGAGCATTTGCAAACGGCAGATTTGCGGGTTGAGCTCGGCAATCGGCTCGGCCAGCAGGGTTTGATAGTCGTGGCCGGAGCAGACGATGATCTGCCCGGCGCTGAAGCTGCCGGAGGTACTGTGCAAGCGCCCCGGCTCGATGTCGCGCACCAGGGTCGAGAAGTGAAACTCCACGCCGAGTTCGCGGCGCAGGTAGTCGATCAACGCCGGAATCGCCTCGCGGGAATACAGTTGCTGATCGTCCACGCCGTGCAACGCGGCGCGGTGATGGCTGAACTGGCCGCCGTATAAATCCCGTAACGCCGCACCGCGCAGCAGTTCGACGTTGTAGTTGTGCTCCACGGCGCGGCCGTTGCAAAAGGCTTGCAGCAGATGTTCTTCGGCTTCGGTGCGGGCGAACAGGTATGAGCCGTTGCGCTTGAGGTGCAGGCCGGCGAGTTGCGCCCACTGAGCCCAGATTTCGCGGCTGGACTTGGCCAGTTCGAGCATCGGGCCCGGCGGCTGACCGGTGACCAGGGCCTGGCCAAAGTTGCGCACCGAGGCGCCCAAAGGGGTTTCGCTGCGTTCGAAAACCGTGACGTTGAGGCCGCGTCTGGCGGCGGCGTAGGCGTGGGACAGGCCCAGGATGCCGGCGCCGACGATGAGCATGTCGTTGTGGTGTGTCATTGGGTTTTGTCCTGAATGACAGACCGCTTTCGCGAGCAGGCTCGCTCCCACAGGAGAATGCATTCCAAATGTGGGAGCGAGCCTGCTCGCGAAGAGGCCCGTCAGCCGATGAAGGTCTTACTTGGCGACCACTTTCTCGGACTTACCGTCATACCGCTTGCGCCACTCAGCCAAAATCTCGTCGCGATTTTTCGAAGCCCAGGCAAAGTCGTTCTTGATCAAACGCTGCTCGTAATCCGCTGGCAATTCGGTCTGCGGCTTGGCAATACCCGGTTGCGCGAGGACCGCGAAGTTCTCCTTATAAAGCTCCATCGCCGCCGGGCTCGCGGAGAAGTCCGCGAGTTTCTTCGCTGCGTCTTCATGGGCCGTGCCCTTGATCACCGCAGTCGCTTCGATCTCCCAGCCCAGGCCTTCTTTCGGCAGGATGATGTCCAGCGGCGCGCCTTGGCGTTTCAACTGGACGGCCGGGTATTCAAAGGAAATGCCGATCGGGAATTCGCCGGACGCCGCGAGTTTGCAAGGCTTGGAACCGGAGTGAACGTACTGGCCGATGTTCTGGTGCAAGCCGTCCATGTAGGCCCAGCCCTGCTTCTCGCCGAAGGTTTGCAGCCAAGCGCTGACGTCGAGGAAACCGGTGCCGGACGAGGCCGGGTTGGGCATGACGATCTTGCCTTTGTACTCAGGCTTGGTCAGGTCTTGCCAGCTCACGGGTTTGGTCAGGCCCTGTTTCTCGGCTTCGACGGTGTTGAAGCAAATGGTCGCGGCCCACACGTCCATGCCGACCCACGCCGGCGGGTTGGCGGCGTCGCGGTAGTTGCCGCCGATCTTGCCCAGGTCCTTCGGCGCGTAGCTTTGCAGCATGCCTTGCTGATCGAGGATCGCCAGGCTCGACGCGGCCAGGCCCCACACAGCGTCGGCTTGTGGGCGCTCTTTCTCGGCCAGCAGTTTGGCGGTGATGATCCCGGTGGAGTCACGCACCCACTTGATCTCAACGTCCGGGTTGGCCTTTTCGAAGGCGTCCTTGTAGGTCTTCAGTTGTTCGGCTTCGAGGGCGGTGTACACCGTCAACTCGGTTTTCGCCGCGAAGGCGTTCAGGCTGAAAGCGGTGAGGACAGCAGCGGCCAGGGCCAGGGGCTTGAACATGATCTTTTCCTGTCTTTGAGTTGAGGGCTTTCGGTTTTAGGAGCAGCGAATCAATTGCCGGGCGCGGTCTGCCGCCAGGCTTGGGAGCGGCGCAGCAAACCGCGCGAGGCCCAGGCCAGCAGCAGGGACACGCCCGCCGAGGTGAACAGAATCAGGGTCGACATCGCCGCCGCGCCGCCGACGTTGCCGGCGTCGTCCATGTTCAGCACCGCCACCGCCGCGAGGATGGTATCGGGGCTGTAGAGGAAGATCGCCGCCGAGACGGTGGTCATGGCCGAAACGAACAGGTAGCGCACGATGTCCAGCAGCGCCGGCAGGCAGATCGGCACGGTGACCCGCAGGTAATGCCGGTAAAGCGGCGCCTTGAGCGACAGCGCGGCGGCTTCGAACTCGGCGTCGAGCTGGCGCAGCGCGGTGGTGGCGGTCATTTGTGCGGTGGTCAAATAGTGAGCAATGGTGCAGACCACCAGCAGGGTCATGGTCCCGTAGAGCACATGCAGCGGGTTGCCGTTGAGGTTGAAGAAGAAGACGTAACCCAGGCCCAGCACCAGGCCCGGCACCGCCATCGGCACGAAACTGAGCATGCGCAGGGCCAGGTTCAGCCCGCGCTGGCCCTTGGTTTTTTCCATCAGGTAGGCACCGGTGAAGATCAGCACGCTGCCGATCAGCGCCGTGCACAACGCCATCTTCACGCTGTTGCCGTAGGCCAGCCAGCCGCCGCCCGCGGTGTCGTTGAACTGGTAATGGTTGAGCGACAGCGACAGGTTGTACGGCCAGAATTTCACCAGCGACGAGAACACCGCCATGCCGAACACCAGCAGCAACACCGCGCAGATCAGCAGCACGATGGCCAGGTAGCAACCGTCCCGCAGCTTCGAAGGTGCTGGTTTAAAGACCTGCGCCCGACCGCTCATGGAGTCGCCGTGACGCCGACGCAACCAGGCATCCACGCCGAAGCTGAACAGCGCCGGCAGCAGCAGGACCATGCCGATCAACGCGCCGCGACCGAATTGTTGCTGGCCGACCACGGCTTTGTAGGCTTCCAGCGCCAGCACTTGATAGTCGCCGCCGACCACCACGGGCACGCCGAAGTCAGTGATGGTCAACGTGAAGACCAGACAGAACGCCGCGAACACCGCCTGACGGGTCGCCGGCCAAGTGATGCTGCGAAAGGCTTTCGCCGGACTGGCGCCCATGCTCGAAGCCGCATCGAACAATCGCGCATCCGCCAGGGAAAGCGCCGACAGAAGAATCATCAAGGCGTGTGGGAAGGTGTAGATCACCTCACCGAGCACAATGCCCCAGAAGCCGTAGATATTGTCCGAGAGCAAACCGCGCAACATGCCCTGGTTGCCGAACAGGTAAACCAGCGCGATCCCCGGCAGCATCGATGGCGCCATCAGCGGCAACAACGACATGCCGCGCCAGATCCCTTTGCCGGGAATCAACGTGCGTTGCAGGGCGTAGGCAAACAGGTAGGCCAGCGGTACGACAATGGCCGCGACGCTGAGGGAAACTTTCAGGCTATTGCCGAGCAGCCAGTGGAAATTCTCGCTGGTCACCAGCTCACGGGCGGCCACCAGACCACCGCCCTGCCCGGCTTCGGAGCTGAACCCGCGCCAAAAGATCGCCAGCAACGGCATCAATACCGCGACGCCGAGCAACACCAGCAACAGCACTTTGCCGCCGACCACGAACACCCGGTCGCCGATCTCGGCACGGGAGGTCTGCCGAACCTGCTTGTGCGGTATCGGCAGCGCGAGGTTCGCGCTCATCAGGCAAACACCTGCAGGCTGCGTGGCGGCAAAGCGACCATGATCTGCTGCGCGCCGAGACGCGGCATGGCTTCCGGCGCCAGTTCCGCGAGCAAGGCATGGCCCGGCAACTGGTCGAGTTCGAAGCTCATGCGGCAGCGGTTGCCGAGGAAGGTGATCTCGCGAACCTTGGCCGGGAACAGGTTTTCTTCATGCACCGGCGGGTTGACGTTGATCGATTCGGGCCGGCAGAACAGACGACCCGACGCGGTTTTCGCGCTGCCGTCGGCCAGGCGCATGTTCATCCCGCCGACCTGGGCGTGACTGTCGCTGCTGCGACGGAACGGCAGCCAGTTACCCTGACCGACAAACTCCGCCACAAACGGCGTCGCCGGGCGGTCGTAGATTTCCTGCGGCGTGGCGTATTGCTCGACCTTGCCGTTGTTCATCACGGCGATGCGGTCGGCCATCAGCATCGCTTCGTCCTGATTGTGCGTGACCATCAGGGTGGTGATGCCGAGGTTACGTTGCAATTGGCGCAGTTCGGTGCACAAGTGCTCGCGAACCCGGGCGTCGAGGGCCGACATCGGTTCGTCGAGTAACAACAAGGAAGGCGCGGGGGCCAGAGCGCGTGCCAGGGCGACTCGTTGCTGCTGACCGCCGGACAATTGGCCGGGGTACTTTTTCTCACTGCCGATCAGGCCGACCAGTTCCAGCATCTGCCCGACACGCTTGCGCACTTCATCGCGGCCACTACCGGCGAGGCCGTAGGCAATGTTCGCTTCGACGGTGAGATTGGGGAACAACGCGTAGGACTGGAACAGGATTCCGTAGTCCCGGGCTTGGGGTGCCAGGTGGGAAACGTCGCGCTCGCCAAGGTACAACTCGCCGCTGTCCTGTTTCTCCAGACCGGCGATGCAGCGCAGCAAGGTGGTTTTGCCACAACCCGACGGGCCGAGCAGACACACAAGCTCACCCGCCGCGACGTCGAGGGAGACGTTATCCAGCGCGGTGAAGGCGCCGAAGCGTTTCTGCACGCCGCGCACTTTCATCGGCGCGCCGGGGTTGGTCAGGGCAGTTGCGATCGAGTGGTTCATGGACAGACCTCATCAAGCAGATGAGGGCCATCCTAGGTTTGTAATGCGTCGGTCATGTGGCAGTGAGGCAAAAACGGTTGATAGTGGTATTCGGGGATTTGGGTTGGTGATATTTGTTGCCTGGTCTGGCGCCTTCGCGAGCAAGCCCGCTCCCACATTTTGGAATGCGCTCCCCTGTGGGAGCGGGCTTGCTCGCGAAGAGGCCGGCACAGGCAATGGATATTTCAGGCCGGGGCCATTTCCTGCGCCAACCCGAGAAACGCCGCCGGCAACCGCGCACCTTTTCTTTCTTTGAGGCAGTACAGGTATTCCGGAATCTGCGGCGCATTCTCGATGGTCAGCACCCGCAACTGCGGATCATGGGGCACTTCCTGCCGGGCAATGATGCTGATGCCGATATTGCGCAGCACTGCCTCGCGAATCGATTCACGACTGCCAATCTCCAGCAACGGCCCGAAACTCACGCCTGCACTGGCGAGCAATTCTTCAGTCAGCCGTCGCGTGGTCGAGCCCGATTCACGCATCAACAAGGTATGCCCGGCCAATGCGCTGAGCGGCACATGGTCGTGCACCGCCAGCGGGTGATTGCGATGCACCGCCAATACCAACGGATCGCTGCCGAGCACCCGACGGATCAGCCGCGCATCGTCGAGCAATTGCGAGGACGCGGCGACATCAACCCGGTAATCCTCCAGCGCTTCGAGCACTTGCTGGGAGTTGCCGATTTCCACCGACACTTCCACTTGCGGCAGACGCTCGCGGAAGGTCTTCACCAGATCGAGGATGTAATACGGCGCGGTGGCGGCGATGCGCAACGTGCCCTGGACCTGGCCGCTGTTGCGCAGGAAAAACTCGATATCGGCTTCCTGCTGCAACAGCGTCTTGACCATCGGCAACAGCCGCGCGCCTTCATCGCTGACGCTAAGGCGGCGGCCGCCACGGTAGAACAGCTCAACCGAGTACTGGCTTTCCAGGTTTCGAATCTGGGTCGTCACGGTGGGCTGGCTCAGGCCGAGCTTTTTGGCCGCCAGGGTAATGCTGCCCAGGCGGGCCACCATGTAAAACGCCTTCAGCTCGGCACTCAGCACACCCGCTCCTCATCGCTTATTTGCGCAACAGGCGCAAACCGTTGAACACCACCAACAGGCTCACGCCCATGTCGGCGAACACCGCCATCCACATGGTGGCGATCCCGGCGAAGGTTACCCCAAGAAAGATAGCCTTGATGACCAAAGCGAGGGCGATGTTCTGCTTGAGGATGCTCGACGTCTGGCGCGACAGGCGAATGAACGCCGGGATCTTGCGCAGATCGTCGTCCATCAGGGCGACATCGGCGGTCTCGATGGCGGTATCGGTGCCGGCGGCGGCCATGGCAAAACCGATTTCCGCCCGAGCCAGCGCCGGGGCATCGTTGATGCCGTCGCCGACCATGCCGACGTTATGGCCCTGTGCATAAAGAGCTTCGATGGCTTGCAGTTTGTCGGTCGGCAACAGGTCGCCCTTGGCCTCGTCGATACCGACCTGTGCGGCAATCGCCTGGGCGGTGTGGACGTTGTCGCCGGTGAGCATCAAGGTTTTGATGCCCAGGTCATGCAGCTGTTGAATCGCTTCGCGGCTGGACTCTTTCACAGTGTCGGCTACGGCGAACAGCGCCAGCGGACCCGACTTGTCGAGCAGCAGCACCACGGATTTACCCTGTTTTTCCAGCGCGAACAGTTTCTCTTCCAGCGCCGGGGAACACAGGTTCAGCTCTTCCACCAGGCGATGGTTGCCCAAGTGGTAGACCTGACCGTTGATCTCGCCGCGCACACCGCGACCGGTCAAGGCTTCGAAGTTATCCACAACCAGCGGCGCGAATTGTTTATCCACAGCCGCGTTGGCGATGGCCAGCGACACCGGGTGATCGGAGCGACCGGCCAGCGCCGCCGCAATCGCGGGCGCTGTTGCATCGGCGGTCGGGTCGAGGGACAGATAATCGGTTTGTACCGGTTTGCCGTGGGTGATGGTGCCGGTCTTGTCCAGGGCCAGGTAATCGAGCTTGTAACCGCCCTCCAGATAGACGCCGCCCTTAACCAGAATCCCTTTGCGCGCCGCCGCCGCGAGGCCGCTGACGATGGTCACCGGGGTTGAAATCACCAGCGCACATGGGCAGGCAACCACCAGCAGCACCAGCGCCCGGTAGATCCAGTCGAACCACGCGGCGCCCATGAACAGCGGCGGAATCACCGCCACGGCCAAGGCCAGGACAAACACCGCCGGGGTATAGATTTTCGAGAACTGGTCGACGAAGCGCTGAGTCGGTGCCCGCGCACCTTGAGCTTGCTCTACGGCATGGATGATTCGCGCCAGGGTCGAGTTATTCGCCGCAGCAGTCACGGAGTATTCCAGCGAGCCCGCCTGGTTGATGGTGCCGGCGAAGACTTTATCGCCCACGGTCTTCTCGATTGGCAAGCTTTCGCCGGTGATCGGTGCCTGATCGATCGTGGATGTGCCCGAGACGACTTCGCCGTCGAGGCCGATTCGCTCGCCGGGACGCACCCGCACTCGGGCGCCCAGTTCGATGCTTTTAACATCCTGTTCGATCCAGTTACCGTCCGCCTGCTGCACCGTGGCCTGTTCCGGGGTCATCTGCATCAGCCCGCCGATGGCGTTGCGCGCACGATCCATGGATTTGGCTTCGATCAATTCGGCCACGGTGAACAGGAACATCACCATCGCCGCTTCCGGCCACTGACCGATCAACACCGCACCGGTTACCGCGATGCTCATCAGCGCGTTGATGTTCAGGTTGAGGTTCTTGAGGGCGATCCAGCCTTTTTTGTAAGTGGTCAGGCCGCCGCTGAGGATCGAAACCAGCGCGATGATCGCCACCACCCAGTTCGGCGCGGCGTTGGTGAAGTGGATGACTTCAGCCGCCAATGCACCGACGCCGGACAGCGCCAGCGGCCACCAGTGCTTTTTCTCGGCGACGGGCGCAGGAGCTTCAACGCCCTGCTCCAAAGGCTCGGCCACCATGCCCAGCGACCTGATCGCCTCGATGATCGGCGCCGTGCTTGGCAGGTCATGGGTCACGCCCAACACCCGATTGATCAGGTTGAACTCCAGCTGCTGGACGCCGGTCAATTTTCCGAGCTTGTTCTGAATCAGCGTCTGCTCGGTCGGGCAGTCCATCGCGTCGATGCGGAAACTGCTCAGCCGTGCGCCGTCGGTCGGCTTGTCGCTCAACTTGATCAACGACGGCGCCGCCACTTTAGACGAACAGCAGGAATCCCCGTGGCTGCCATGGTCGTGTTTCTGCACAGGCTGCAGCTTGTGGCTGTGATCGTGATCGTGATCGTGATCGTGATCGTGATCAGCCTCGGGTTTGTGGGTGTGAAGGGAATCGCTCATCGGGTTGCGTCCATAAAGGTGCCTGTTGCCAAGTAAAGACCCTGTAGCCACTATAGGGTCAAGCAACCTTTTGGAGATTGTCGCGATGAAGATCGGAGAACTGGCCAAACTGACCGACTGCGCCGTGGAAACCATCCGCTATTACGAGCGTGAAAACCTGCTGCCAGAGCCGGCCCGCAGCGATGGCAACTACCGCGTCTACACCCAGGCTCACGCCGAACGCCTGACGTTTATCCGCAACTGCCGCACCCTCGACATGACCCTCGAGGAAATCCGCAGCCTGCTGACCCTGCGCGACAGCCCGCAGGACCAGTGCCAAAGCGTCAACGCGCTGATCGACGAACACATCCACCACGTCAAGGCCCGAATCGACGGCTTGCTGGCCTTGCAGACGCAACTGCTCGACCTGCGCCAACGCTGCGGCGAAGGGCCGGATATCGATCAATGCGGGATTTTGCAGCGGTTGGAAGTGAGTGGCGGGGTTGTGGCGACGGAGGTTGAGCATTCGCATGTGGGCCGCAGCCACGGCCACTAAAACCACCACAACCCAAATGTGGGAGCGGGCTTGCTCGCGAATACGGTGTGTCAGGCAACATTTCTGTCGACTGACACACCGTATTCGCGAGCAAGCCCGCTCCCACATATTGTTCGGTGTTGAGGCTTAGACCGCCATCGGCGCCGTCATTGGCGCGTGGTGCTGATAACCCTCAAGCGAGAAATCACCCGGTTCGATCAGCTCCAGCCATTCCGGCTGGTACACGCCTGTCTTGGCAAATTCCGGCACACGCTCACTGATCACCAGTTTCGGCATCGGGAACGGCTCGCGGGTGAGCTGCTCATTCAGCATGTCCAAGTGGTTTTCGTAGACGTGGGCATCGCCGATGAAATAGGTGAACCAGCGCGGTGTGTAGCCGGTCAGGCGCCCGATCAGGCTCAGCAGCGCAGCGCCTTCGGTGAGGTTGAACGGCGTGCCCAGGCCCAAATCGTTGGAACGGATGTAGAGGGTCAGGGAGATTTCCCTGGTCTCGACATTCGGGTGGAACTGGTACAGCAGATGGCACGGCGGCAGGGCCATTTCATCGAGCTGCGCGACGTTCCAGCCGTGGAACAGGATGCGGCGGCTGCCCGGGTCCTTGATGATGGTGTCGACACATTGGCGGATCTGGTCGATCGCCTTGTACAGCACCACATAGGCCTGGCCGTCTTCTTCGCCTTCGGCAATCTGGCGATAGCCTTGGTTCAGGGTCTGCTCAATGGCGGCTTTATTGCTGACCGGAATCTGCTTGTACGCCGGCCATTTGCGCCATTGCACACCGTAGATTTCGCCGAGGTCGTCTTCGCCCTGACGGAACGGGTTAGCCAGCCACTGCGCGTTTTCGTTGGCGTTCTGGTCCCAGACTTTGCAGCCCAACGCACGGAATTCGGCGGCATTGTTCACGCCACGCAGGAAACCGCACATCTCGCCGATGGCCGATTTGAAGGCCATCTTGCGCGTAGTGATCGCCGGGAAACCTTCCTTCAGGTCATAACGCAGCATCGCGCCAGGGAAGCTGATGGTGTTGACGCCGGTGCGGTTGGCTTGCTTGGTGCCGTTCTTGATGACATGGGCCACCAGATCGAGATATTGCTTCATGAGTTACCTGTGTCCTTGAACCCGGGAGCCGTCGCCCCCGGGATTCGAATTTATACCGCCGCCGCTGGCGCCGCCGGAGCGCGATGATACGCCAGCCAGATCAGGAACAGACCGGCGAGCACCATCGGTACACACAGCACCTGACCCATGGTCAGCCAGCCCCAGGCCAGATAGCCCAGTTGCGCGTCCGGCACGCGGACGAATTCGACGATGAAACGGAAGATGCCGTAGAACAGCGTGAACATCCCGGACACCGCCATGGTTGGCCGCGGCTTGCGCGAGAACAACCAGAGGATCAGGAACAGCGCGACGCCTTCCAGCGCAAACTGATACAGCTGCGACGGGTGACGCGGCAACTGCGCCGGGTCGCTGAACGGCGGGAAGATCATCGCCCACGCCACGTCGGTCGGCTTGCCCCACAGCTCGGCGTTAATGAAGTTGCCGATGCGCCCGGCACCCAGGCCGATCGGCACCATCGGGGCGACGAAGTCCATCAACTGGAAGAACGACTTGTTGTTCTTTTTACCGAACCACAACGCCGCCAGCATCACGCCGATAAACCCGCCGTGGAACGACATGCCGCCCTTCCACACTTCGAAAATCAGGGTCGGGTTGGCCAGGTACGCGCTCAGATCGTAGAACAACACGTAACCCAGGCGGCCGCCGACAATGACCCCCATCGACATCCAGAAGACCATGTCGGAGAGTTTCTCCTTGGTCCAGGTCGGGTCGAAGCGGTTCAGCCGACGGGACGCCAGCAGCCAGGCGCCGCCGATGCCGATCAGGTACATCAGACCGTACCAGTGGATTTTCAGCGGACCGATGGCCAGGGCCACCGGGTCGATCTGCGGGTAAGGCAGCATTGCGACTCCTCGTTAGAGTTGAAACCTTCAAAATTCCCGGGGGACGCTGCCACCTCAGGATTAAGCCAGGATTGTGCCCGGCGTCAGAGCAGGAAATTCAGCCCCACGCAGAACAGCAAAGCGGCGAACAGTCTTTTGAGCAAGCGCGGCGACAAGTTGTGCGCCAGTCGCGCGCCGAAACGGGCGAAGAACATGCTGGTCAGGGCGATCCCCAGCAACGCCGGCAAATAAATAAAACCGAGACTATGGGCCGGCAGCAGCGGATCGTGCCAGCCCAGAATCATGAAACTTATTGCACTGGCGACCGCGATAGGCAGGCCGCAGGCCGACGATGTGGCCACTGCTTGTTGCATCGGCACACTGCGCCAGGTCAGGAACGGCACGGTCAACGAACCACCGCCAATCCCGAAAATCGCCGAGGCCCAGCCAATCACACTGCCGGCTACGGTCAGACCGACTTTGCCCGGCACCGTTCGGCTGGCCTTGGGTTTGAAGTCCAACGCGAGCTGAACGGAGACGATCAGCGCGAATACACCAATGATCTTCTGCAAATGCGGGCCGGAGATCGCTTCGGCGGTCAGCGCGCCGAAACCGGCACCGATCAGAATGCCGAGGGTCATCCAGGCAAAAATCGGCCAGCGCACGGCGCCGCGACGGTGATGTTCACGCACCGCATTGACCGAAGTAAAAATGATCGTCGCCAGGGACGTGCCGACCGCCAGGTGCGTGAGGATCGACGCATCGAAGCCTTGCAGGGTGAAACTGAACACCAGCACCGGGACGATGATGATCCCGCCGCCAACCCCGAACAGCCCGGCCAGCACACCTGCACAGGCGCCCAGCGCCAGATAGAGCAGAAATTCCATGGCCGTTGTTCCACACGTCGCGAAAATAGGAGCGGCATGGTAACGGATGCATGGCCTCCAGCTCTACTGGATGGCGATGGATGCGCGGGCAATGTCTGCGTAGAGTGAGCAAAAAACACACTGGGACCACCTTATGTGCCTGATTGTTTTCGCCTGGCGACCGGGTCATGCCCAGCCGCTGATCGTGGCGGCCAACCGCGACGAGTTCTATGCCCGGCCTACCCAGCCCCTGGCGCAATGGCCGCATGCGCCCCAGGTCCATGCCGGTCGGGATCTGGAAGCGGGCGGCACCTGGCTCGGTGTCGGCGCGAATGGGCGCTTTGCGGCGCTGACCAATATTCGTGACCCGCATCAGCCTCCATCGCCTCGGTCACGGGGTGAACTGGTCGCAGGTTTTCTTTGCGGTGACATGTCGATTGATGAGTATTTAGACGACGTTGTCAGCCGTTCACGGGAATATGCCGGGTTTAATCTGTTGGTGGGCAATACCAACGAGCTGTGGCACTTCAATGCACGGGACAGCGAGGCGGTGATGCTGGCGCCGGGGGTGTATGGGTTGTCGAACGCGGGGCTGGATACGCCGTGGCCGAAAGTGCTCAAGGCCAAGGCAGCGTTGAGCGAACTGCTGGAGGATCCACGGCCCGAGGCGTTGTTGGCCATTTTGAGTGATTCGCAGACGGCGCCGCTGACAGAGCTGCCGGATACCGGGGTGGGATTGGCTACCGAGACGTTGTTGTCGAGTGTGTTTATTGCCAGCCCAACTTACGGGACCCGGGCGAGTACGGCGTTGATCGTTCGGGCGGACGGGTCGCGGCATATGGTCGAAAGGAGTTTCGGGCCGTATGGCGGGCATCTGGGGGAAGTGGAGATCAGGATTTAGATTGATGTTGCCTGGTCTGGCGCCTTCGCGAGCAAGCCCGCTCCCACATTTGAAATGCATTCCAATGTGGGAGCGGGCTTACCCGCGAAGAGGCCAGCAGCGTTTAGAGTGTCTTGGCCGGAGCCGGATTAACCATCCGCGCCAACCCAAGGTTCTTCAGCGCCAATTGCAGCGAGCTGTGGATAACTTGCGGGTTGTCGATGGTCATCAACTCCGCCAGCAAATCCTTGGCCTTGCTCAGGTTGATCTGACGCAACATCCACTTCACCTTTGGCAGGTTGGTGGCGTTCATCGACAGGCTGTCGAAGCCCATCGCCATCAACAACACCGCCGCTGCCGGATCACCGGCCATCTCGCCGCAGATACTCACTGGCTTGCCTTCGGCATGGGCGTCACGCACCACGTTCTGCAAGGCTTGCAGCACCGCCGGATGCAGGTAGTCGTAAAGGTCGGCCACTCGCGGGTTGTTCCGGTCCACGGCCAGCAGGTACTGGGTCAGGTCGTTGGAGCCGACCGACAGGAAGTCCACTTGCCGCGCCAGTTCCTTGGTCTGATAAACCGCCGCCGGAATCTCGATCATCACGCCAATCGGCGGCATCGGCACGTCGGTGCCTTCGTCGCGGACTTCGCCCCAGGCCCGGTGAATCAGGTGCAGGGCTTCTTCGAGTTCGTGGGTGCCGGAGATCATCGGCAGCAGGATCCGCAGGTTGTTCAGGCCTTCACTGGCCTTGAGCATCGCGCGGGTCTGGACCAGGAAGATTTCCGGGTGGTCGAGGGTGACGCGAATGCCGCGCCAGCCGAGGAACGGGTTGTCTTCCTTGATCGGGAAGTACGACAGCGACTTGTCGCCGCCGATGTCCAGGCTGCGCATGGTCACCGGTTGCGGGTGGAACGCGGCGAGTTGTTCGCGATAGATCGCCAGTTGCTCTTTTTCACTCGGGAAGCGCTGGTTGATCATGAACGGCACTTCAGTGCGGTACAGGCCAACGCCCTCGGCGCCACGCTTCTGCGCCCGCGCCACGTCCGCCAGCAGGCCGGTGTTGACCCACAACGGCATGCGGTGGCCATCGAGGGTCACGCACGGCAAGTCGCGCAGGGAATCGAGACCGAGCGCCAGTTGTTTCTCTTCTTCCACCACCTCGGCGAACTGCTTGCGCAGCACGTCGCTGGGGTTGGTGTAGACCTCACCGCGATTACCATCGACGATCAATTCGATGCCATCGACCTTGGCATAAGGCAGGTCGACCAGGCCCATGACCGTGGGGATGCCCATTGCCCGGGCGAGGATCGCGACGTGGGAGTTGCCTGAACCGAGGACTGAGACCAGACCGACCAGCGTGCCTTCCGGCACCTCGCCGAGCATCGCCGGCGTCAGTTCTTCGCTGACCAGAATGGTTTTTTCCGGGTACACCAGATTCTGCTGGCGCTCTTCCTGCAGATAAGCGAGCAAACGCCGGCCAAGGTCCTTGACGTCCGAGGCGCGCTCACGCAGGTAGGCGTCGTCCATCAGCTCGAAGCGATTGACGTGATCGGTCACCACCTGGCGCAACGCGCCCTGGGCCCACTGGCCGGTCTTGATCACGGTGGTGACTTCGCTGCCCAGCGCGGCATCGTCGAGCATCATCAGGTAGACGTCGAACAGCGCGCGCTCTTCCGGGCGCAGCTGGGTCGCGAGTTTGGCCGACAACGCGCGCATATCGGCGCGTACGCCTTCGATTGCGGTCTTGAACAACGCCAGTTCAGCGTCGATGTCGGTGATGTTCTTGTCCGGCACCACGTCCAGATCGGCGGGCGGCAGCATGACCACCGCCGTACCGACCGCCGCACCCGGCGAGCCCGGCACGCCGACGAACTTGGCTTCCTGGATACCTTTGCCCTGGCGGCCCAGGCCACGGATCGAACCGGTGGCCTCGGCGTGGGCGATAACGCCGGCCAGTTGCGCGCTCATGGTCACGAGGAAGGCTTCTTCACCTTCATCGAACTGGCGGCGTTCTTTTTGCTGAATGACCAACACGCCGACGACGCGACGGTGGTGAATGATCGGCGCCCCGAGGAATGAGGCGTAGCGTTCTTCACCGGTCTCGGCGAAGTAACGGTAGCGCGGGTGATCCGCGGCGTTTTCGAGGTTCAGGGGTTCTTCACGCGTGCCGACCAAGCCAACCAGACCTTCGTTGGGCGCCATGCTGACTTTGCCGATCGAGCGCTTGTTCAAGCCCTCGGTGGCCATCAGCACGAAGCGGTTGGTTTCCGGGTCAAGCAGGTAGACCGAGCAGACCTGGCTGCCCATGGCCACTTCGACGCGCAACCCAATCATCCCCAACGCCGCCTTGAGATCCTGGGCGGAGTTAACTGCCTGGACGATCT
>NZ_JBIWEL010000015.1:0-175687 GCF_044762525.1 Pseudomonas sp. NPDC096950
ACCTGCGTAACTCTTTGTTTACCAAGGAGTTTTCCGTTTCGACTGCGCCGGAAGTGGGGCGAATTATAGACTTCCAGAATCTGCCGTCAACCCCTGACTTAGCTTTTCTATCAGGAAGCGTAAAAACCCTGCTTATATATAGACGCGACCGCAACGAATGCGCAGTATATTGCCCAACACATAAAACAACACTTTTGCTTCCTGCCTTGGACGATGCCTTGCAATGAATGACCAACCCCGCAGCCTTGCCTCGACCCTCTTTTCGGTGGGCCTGCTATTAATAGCCATGGCATCGATCCAGTCCGGCGCCTCCCTGGCCAAAAGCATGTTCCCCGTTGTCGGCGCTCAAGGCACCACCACCCTGCGACTGATCTTTGCCAGCGTGATCATGCTGCTGATACTGCGCCCCTGGCGCGCGAAGCTCACCGCGAAATCCCTTCGCACCGTCATCATCTACGGGATGGCGCTGGGTGGCATGAACTTCCTCTTCTATATGTCCTTGCGCACGGTCCCGCTCGGAATCGCCGTGGCCCTGGAGTTCACCGGGCCACTGGCTGTCGCCATCTACGCCTCACGTCGCGCCATCGACTTTCTCTGGATCGCACTCGCCGCCGTCGGCTTGCTGCTACTGATACCTACAGGAGCGACATCTGCAGGAATCGATCTGGTGGGCGCAGGTTATGCACTCGGGGCCGGTGCCTGCTGGGCGCTGTACATTCTGTTTGGCCAAAAGGCCGGCGCCGACAACGGTGTAACCACCGCAGCCCTGGGCGTCATAATTGCCGCACTCTTTGTCGCGCCTATCGGCATCGTCCACGCGGGTGCCGCTTTGCTGACACCCTCGCTGATCCCTGTTGCCATCGGCGTTGCCCTTCTTTCTACCGCCCTGCCCTACACCCTGGAAATGGTCGCACTGACCCGGATGCCGGCACGCACCTTCGGCACATTGATGAGCATCGAACCCGCAATCGGCGCGCTATCGGGCTTGTTGTTCCTCCACGAGTACCTTTCCTTGTCACAGTGGATGGCCATCCTGTGCATCATTCTGGCTTCCGTCGGCGCAACCATGACCATGGGGAGTACCGCCAAGCCTGCGGTCGCGGCAGATTGATACCGGATTTGACGAAGCTCTGGTATTTGCCGCCCAATTAGGCCATGTTTAGGCCCGCAACCCAGTGCCACACATGGACTTTTTCAGATAGGGACATCGGAGCGCGTCAAGCGAAAGCAAAAGCGAACGCAGCCAGACCCGGGCGCCAGATCCGGGCCGTTATAAGGACAGTAATGAAACGAATTTTGATACTGATCGCCGTACTTGCAGTTGCGGGCTGCGCGGCGACCTCGAAAACCCAGGTCAAACACGGCAAGAAAGGGCTGCATATCAACTGTTCCGGGCTCTCGTCCTCCTGGGACAAGTGCTACACCAGCGCCGCCAACTCGTGTGCGCCCAAAGGTTACAAGGTCATCGCCAAATCGGGGGACAGCGTGGAAGAACCGGGTGACTATCCGTTCGGCCTCAACCCCGCCGGTTATACCAGCCGCAGCATGATCGTCATTTGCAAGTAGCTGGAAGCCGCCCGGCAATCTGGCGGCCAATCTCGTCTTGACTGGACTGCAGCACGGTTCGCTGGATATCCGTAGTGGCCAACATTCGCGCCACCACCAGTGCACCGATGCATTGCGACAGAATCGCCCAGGCCAGGCTGTCGCTCTCCAGAATCCGCGCCCAACTCTCCTGAAGCCGACAAATCCAGATTTCTGCCTGCTGGCGTACCACCAGCTCTGAACGAGCAATCTCCGCCCCCAACGCCGGCAACGCACACCCGGCCTCTGGCTGCTCGACATGAGCCATGCTCAAGTAATGCTTGAGACAGCGCTCGAGCCTGGCAAAATCCTGCTCACCACGCCCGCCTAATCGGTCGAGGCTTTGGCACAGCTCTCGCTCGACGATGGCCGCGAACAGTTCATCCTTCGACGAGAAGTGACTGTAGAACGCCCCGCCACTCAAGCCGATCGCCTTCATCAAACCGTCGACACCGACCGTGGCGAAACCCGACTTCTTGGCCGACACGGAACTGCTTTCCAGCAATTTTTCTTTGGTTTCCAGCTTGTGATTGGGCGAATAACGCATTGCCTTGTCCTCGGGATTGATCGCCTTGACGCTGGGCGGATCGTAGCATAACGTTCGTTCAGTTAACGATCGTTTACCAAAGGGATCTACCCATGAATAACAAGAAGGTCGTACTGGTTGTCGGCGCAGGAGATGCTACCGGCGGCGCCATTGCCAAGCGTTTCGCCCAGGAAGGCTTCATCGCCTGCGTCACCCGTCGCAGCGCCGACAAACTCCAGCCATTGGTGGACGCCATCAGGGCCAGCGGCGGCGAAGCCCATGGTTTCGCCTGCGATGCGCGAAAGGAAGAGGATGTGATTGCGCTGGTGGAGCAGATCGAAACCCAGATCGGTCCCATCGAAGCGTTCGTCTTCAATATCGGCGCCAATGTGCCGTGCAGCATCCTCGAAGAAACCGCCCGCAAATATTTCAAGATCTGGGAAATGGCCTGCTTTTCTGGCTTCCTGAATGCTCGCGAAGTGGCCAAGCGCATGGCGACGCGCCAACGGGGCACGATCCTGTTTACCGGCGCTACCGCAGGCCTGCGCGGCGCGGCGGGGTTTGCCGCATTCGCCGGCGCCAAGCACGGCATTCGCGCCCTCGCCCAAAGCATGGCCCGGGAGCTGGGCCCTATGAACATCCATGTTGCCCACGTCGTGGTCGACGGCGCCATCGACACCGACTTCATCCGCGAAAGCTTTCCGGAAAAATACGCGACCAAGGATCAGGATGGCATTCTCAACCCCGAGCACATTGCCGAAAATTACTGGTACCTGCACAGTCAGCCGAGGGACGCCTGGACCTTCGAGCTCGATCTGCGCCCCTGGAACGAACGCTGGTAAGCCCTCCCCAATAACAATAAGCAGAGTGCATCAACCATGAGCAAAACCGTGGAGTTTTACTTCGACCTCGGCAGCCCGGCCACCTACCTGGCGTACACCCAACTGCCTAAGATCTGCGCGCAGACCGGCAGTCAACTGACCTATATTCCGATGCTGCTGGGCGGCGTGTTCAAAGCCACCGGCAATGCCTCACCGGCGATGATCCCGGCCAAGGGTCGCTACATGTTTCAGGACCTGGACCGTTACGCCAAACGTTACGACGTACCGCTGAAGTACAATCCGCATTTCCCGATTAATACGCTGATGCTCATGCGTGCCGTCACCGGCGTGCAATTGCGTCATCCGCAACGTTTCAAAGCGTTTATCGATTGTCTGTTCAAGGCGTTGTGGGTTGAAGGCCGCAGCCTCGATGACCCGGCGACCGTCGCGGCCGTATTGAAGGAAAACGATTTCGACCCGAACGAAGTGCTGGCCCTGACCGCCGATGAGGAAGTCAAAGCCACCCTCAAGGACAACACGGAGAAAGCCGTGCAACGCGGCGTGTTCGGTGCGCCGAGCATGTTTATCGATAATCAGCTGTTCTTCGGCCAGGACCGACTGGACTTCGTTCTCGAAGCCCTGAGCTGAATGGCATGAGCCAGGCGCTCGAGCGAGCGCCTGAACTCAAGTCGATCAGATAGCCGCGGTCCGCGTGTTCAACCACTCAAGCGCCGCACCATCGAGCAACGGGCTCAAGCGCTCGCGCACCTCAGCGTGATAGGCGTTGAACCACTGTTTCTCGTCCTCAGTCAGCAACGACGGTTCCAGGCAGCGAGTGTCGATCGGGCACAGGGTCAGGGTTTCGAATTTCAGGAATTCGCCGAACTCGCTCTTGCCTGCCTCACGGTTCAACACCAGGTTTTCGATCCGCACTCCCCAACGACCCGGACGATACGTCCCTGGCTCGATGGAGGTGATCATCCCCGGCTGCATCGCGGTTTGCGGTGCCGCGGCGGCTTGATAGGCAATCACTTGCGGGCCTTCGTGAACGTTCAGGAAGTAGCCGACGCCATGCCCGGTGCCGTGACCGTAATCCACGCTCTCCGCCCAGATCGGCGCGCGCGCGATGGCATCCAGCAACGGTGACAAGATACCCCGAGGGAATTGCGCACGGGACAAGGCAATCACGCCCTTGAGCACTCGCGTGCAATCGCGTTTCTGCTCGTCGGTTGGCGTGCCGACCGGCACCATGCGGGTGATGTCGGTGGTGCCGCCGAGGTACTGGCCGCCAGAGTCGATCAGCAACAGGCCGTCGCCCTCGATCACCGCGTGTTCTTCTTCGGTGGCGTGGTAGTGCGGCATCGCGCCATTGGCGTTGAACGCGGCAATGGTGTTGAAACTCAGCGACACATAATCCGGACGCCGGGTACGGGCGGCGGTCAGGTGTTCGTCGATGGTCAGTTCGGTGATGCGCTCTCGGCCCCAGGCCGATTCCAGCCAGGCGAAGAATTCGCACAGCGCCGCGCCGTCCTGCTCCATGGCCTGGCGGATGTGTTCAGCGTCATCCAGGCTTTTGCGGGACTTGGCCAACGTGGTCGGGTTCAGCCCTTCCAGCAGTTTGACGCCGCTGTCCAGGTTATCCAACAAACCGGCGGTGACGCGGGCCGGATCGACTTGCAAACTCGCGCCGCTCGGCACGCCGCGCAAGGCATCGGCCACTTCGCTGTAATCGCGCAGGGTCACGCCGTCCTGTTCGAGGATCGCGCGCAGTTCGGCGCTGACTTTGCTCAGAGCCACAAACAAAGTCGCTTGCTGCTGGCTGATCAAGGCAAAGGACACGAACACCGGGTTGAACGACACATCGCCGCCGCGCAGGTTGAACAGCCAGGCAATGTCGTCGAGGGTCGCGATGAAATGCCAGTCGGCACCGCGCTCTTGTAACACCTCGCGCAGCTTGGCGAGCTTCTCGCCACGGCTGACCGTCGCTTGCGGCGGCAAGTGTTGATAAATCGGTTCGTTCGGCAGGCTCGGGCGATCGCTCCAGACTTCGCTCAGCAGGTCGATGTCGGTCCGCAGACTCGCACCGCGTTCTTCGAGTTTGCCGCCCAGCGTGCGTGCCGAGGCCACGGCCATCACTGCACCATCGACGGCAACCACACCACCTTCCGGGGTTTGCTCGGCCAGCCAGTCCAGCGGACCGGGTTGACCCGGTTGCAGCTTGACCAGTTCGATGCCGCTGCCCTTGAGCTCCTTGCTCGCTTGTTCCCAGTAACGGCTGTCGGCCCAGACACCGGCGAAATCCGGCGTAACAATCAGGGTGCCCACCGAACCGTGGAAACCCGACAGCCATTGCCGACCTTGCCAGTAACCCGGCAGGTATTCCGACAAGTGCGGGTCGGCCGACGGCACCAGCAGGGCGTGAATGCCCTCGCGGTTCATCAGCTCACGGGTTTGCGCCAGGCGCTGGGGTACCAATCCATTGGTCAAAGGCTGCGTACTCATCATGTCTCCTGCTAACCACTTCATCATTATTGTTGAGTGCCGATCTGAGTCGGCGCTTTAACGACTTACTGCCAGAACGCCGGAGCGCTGGCATTGGCCGCTTTAATCAGTTCGATCGCTTGGTCGATATCTTGCTCGGTGGTGAATCGCCCGAGGCTCAAGCGGATGGTGCGACTAGCCGAGCGGGCATCGTGCCCCAGGGCCAGCAGCACATGGGATGGCGCGTTACTTGCGGAATTGCAGGCCGAGGTCGCGGAAAACGCGATCGAATGGCCCAGCGTCGCCGCGTTGAATTCACCTTCGCCGAAGGTCAGGCTCAAGGTGTGGGGAATACGTTGGGTCGTGCTGCCGTTGAGGCGCACGCCGGGGAGGCTCAGCAGTTGTTCGAGCAAGCGCTCGCGCAGATGCACGATGGTGGCTTTCTCGTCATCGAACAAGCTCGCCGCCAGCGCAAACGCTTCGCCCATGGCGACGATCTGGTGTGTGGCCAGGGTGCCGGAACGCAAGCCGCCCTCGTGACCGCCGCCGTGGATCTGCGCCTGCAAGCGCTGTTGCGCCCGTGGGCCGACGTACAGCGCGCCGATGCCTTTTGGACCGTAGATCTTGTGCGCCGAGAACGACATCAGGTCCACCGGCCATTCGGCCAGATCGATCACGACTTTACCCGCGCCCTGGGCCGCATCAACGTGAAACAACGCGTCACGATTGCGCACCACCTGGCCGATGGCCGGGATGTCGTTGACCGTACCCAATTCGTTATTCACCAGCATCAGCGACACCAGGAAAGTGTCGTCGCGCATGGCTTCGCTGACCGCTTGCGGGGTGATCAGGCCTTCGGCGTCAGGCACCAGATAGGTCACCGCCACACCGGCGTCCTGCAATTGTTTCGCGGTGTCGAGAATTGCCTTGTGTTCAATCTGGCTGGTGATGATGTGGCCGCCGGACACGCCTCGGGCCTGGGCGACGCCCTTGAGCGCCAGGTTATTCGATTCGGTGGCGCCGGAGGTCCAGACGATCTGATCGGCCTGGGCGCCTACCAATTCGGCCACTTGCTGGCGCGCCTGCTCTACCGATTGCCGGGCCTGCTGGCCAAACGCATGGGAGCTGGACGCCGGGTTGCCGAAATTGCCGTTGAAACCCAGACACTCGACCATGACCTTGATGACCCGCTCATCCACCGGCGTGGTGGCGGCGTAGTCGAAATACAACGGACGTTTATTCATAAAAAGACTCGCAGAGCGTGTTCCGGGATCAGGAGGCTCGTCACTGGACAGTTCAAAGCGCCACCTTGTGGGCGACGCCGAATTATCCGCACCCCAGCAATACCTGATCGGAGGCCGTTAAAGAAGAACAACTTCATTTAAAAGTGCGTAGGAACGCTCCTGAAGTCGAGCTTAACAGGCATCGGCCAACCGGTTGAAGCAATGCGTCAGCTAAAGCTTTCGATCAACAACGGATACAGCGAAGCCACCAGCAGCAGGGCCATGCCCCAATTGAAGATCCGCAACCAGCGGCGATCCTTCAACACATTGCGCAACAACGTGCCGCAACCCGCCCACACGCCGACGCTCGGCAGGTTGATCAAGGCAAACACTGCGGCAATCACGAGCACATTGGTGAAGTAGCCCTGCATCGGCGTGTAGGTGCTGATGGCACCGATGGCCATGATCCAGGCCTTGGGATTGACCCACTGGAATGCCGCGGCGCTGAGGTAACTGATCGGTTGGCTTTCGCCCTGTTCGCTCTCGGACACCGGCCCGGAGTGAGCGATTTTCCACGCCAGGTACAGCAAATACGCCGCGCCGACGTAGCGCAAGATGGTGTAGAGCAACGGATAGGTTTGAAACACCGCGCCCAGGCCAAAACCCACCGCAACCACCAATACGAAAAAGCCGCAGGTAATGCCGAGCATATGGGGGATCGTGCGGTTAAAGCCGAAGTTCACGCCCGATGCCAGCAACATGGTGTTGTTCGGGCCGGGAGTGATCGAGGTCACGAGGGCAAACAGGGCGAAGCCCAGCAGCAAATCGAGCGAGAGCATGGGTGGCAGTCCGTCAGGGTCAGTCAGGTATTGACCCTATCGCACGCCTTGCGGGAAACCCACGGACAGTTGGGTAAAAGTTCGAGCAGTACAGTCGCGATTCAGCTTGGACGACCGTGCAGGTGTACGGCCCGTTCCGCGTTCATTTCGCCCTGGCTATCGAAGCCAAAGGACTTCTGCGGTTGGCCGAGCAATGCGGCTTTTTTCGCGTGGTATTCCTCGAAGGACAACCCCTGGCGATTCAACGCTTCCAGCGCCAATTCCTTGGTTTCTTCGGCGGTGTAGGGACGCAATTCCGGCGAAACATGGCTGGCACATCCGGCGAGGACGGAGACGGCGAGCAGCAAGGAAACAGTGAGAAAGCGGTTCATGGGGAGCGTCCTGACAAAGTTGTGTTTGGCGATGGGTGAAGGCTACGCCCGGCCTGCGTTCGGCAGAAATCAACGCTCTCGATAGTGGGTATCAGGGACCACGGGACCGGAGCACTACATATTCAATAAAGATCTATAAATATCTTTTAATGATCTTTTACGGAATAACAACAAGCCTTTATAACAACGGCATCGCTTCACCTGCTGTTGCCCACGCAACTGTTGGCCTGGCAACAGTCATTCAACAAATGGCCCTGCCAGTCACACAGTTCGCGTCGAGCGCAACGCTGAAAGCCCCGGAATACGGGGCTTCGAAGGATTGGTACAGGTCTTGCTCAAGCCCAGTGACTATTCACTGCTCCCTGAGCAACTGTTTAAAAAGGAACTGATCATGTCGCGTCCATTGAAAGTCGTTGCCCTCTCCGGCGGTACCTGGCGTCCGTCCCGCACGCTGGTGCTGACCCAGGCTCTGCTGGCCGAACTTGGCGAACAATTGCCGATCGAGAGCAAGTTGATCGAACTGGGCGACATCGCCCGACCACTGGGCGCCGCCCTCGCCCGTCAGGAACTGAGTGCCGAGATCGAAGCCGAGCTGCAAGCCATCGAAAGCGCCGACCTGCTGATCGTCGCCGCGCCGGTTTATCGCGGTTCCTACCCTGGCCTGCTCAAGCACCTGTTCGACCTGATCGACCTGAATGCGCTGATCAACACCCCGGTGTTGCTGGCGGCCACCGGTGGCAGCGAACGCCATGCCCTGGTGCTCGATCATCAACTGCGGCCACTGTTCAGCTTCTTCCAGGCCCTGACCCTGCCGATTGGCGTGTACGCCACCGAGGCCGATTTCTCGAATTATCAAATAACCAGTGAGCCCTTGAAGGCCCGCATTCGTCTTGCTGCAGAACGCGCCGCGCCACTGTTTGGCGTGCACCCCAAAAATCTGCTGAAAATCGCTTAAGGATCTCTTCATGGATGTTTTCTGGTTTCTGCCCACCCATGGCGACGGCCATTACCTGGGCACCACCCAGGGCGCCCGCCCGGTGACGCTCAACTATTTGAAACAAGTGGCGCAAGCTGCCGACAGCCTTGGCTACTACGGCGTACTGATCCCCACCGGGCGTTCCTGCGAAGACTCGTGGGTGATCGCTTCGGCGCTGGTGCCGTTGACCGAACGCCTGAAATATCTGGTGGCGATTCGTCCGGGGATCATCTCGCCGACGGTTTCGGCACGCATGGCTGCAACGCTGGATCGCTTGTCCAACGGCCGCTTGCTGATCAACGTGGTGACCGGTGGTGACCCGGATGAAAACCGTGGCGACGGAATCTTCCTCGATCACAGCGAGCGCTACGAAGTCACCGACGAATTCCTGCACATCTGGCGTCGGGTGCTGCAAGGCGAATCCGTCGACTTCGAAGGCAAACACCTGCAGGTACAAAATGCCAAGGCGTTGTATCCGCCGGTGCAGAAACCCTATCCGCCGCTGTACTTCGGCGGTTCTTCGGAAGCGGCCCATGAACTCGCCGCCGAGCAAGTGGACGTGTACCTGACCTGGGGCGAGCCACCGGCCGCCGTGGCGGAAAAACTCGCCGATGTGCGTGAGCGTGCCGCGCGCAACGGGCGCACGGTGAAGTTCGGCATTCGCCTGCATGTGATCGTGCGCGAAACCGCCGAAGAGGCGTGGAAAGCCGCGGACAAACTGATCGAGCACATCAGCGATGAAACCATCGCGGCGGCGCAGAAGTCGTTCTCGCGTTTTGACTCCGAAGGCCAGCGGCGCATGGCGGCGCTGCATGACGGGCGGCGCGACAACCTGGAAATCGCTCCCAACCTGTGGGCCGGCGTCGGCCTGGTGCGCGGCGGGGCCGGGACGGCGCTGGTGGGCGATCCACAACAAGTGGCGGCGCGGATCAAGGAATACGCGGACCTGGGGATCGAGAGCTTTATCTTCTCCGGTTATCCGCACCTTGAAGAAGCCTATCGCTTCGCCGAACTGGTGTTCCCGCTGTTGCCGGAGCCGTATGCCAGCCTCGCGGGACGTGGCGTGACCAACCTCACCGGGCCGTTTGGCGAAATGATTGCCAATGATGTGCTGCCGGCAAAAGCTTCCGCCTGACCCTGATATCCCTGTGGGAGCGGGCTTGCTCGCGAAAGCGGTGGGTCAGTCAACAATGATGGCGACTGACACACCGTCTTCGCGAGCAAGCCCGCTCCCACAGGGGATCTGCGTCGATTTCAATAAGGAACCCCCGCGTGACGGCCAAACCACAAAGCGCCCTGCTCTCTCCCTTGCACACCGCCCGCCAACTGGCGGCTGAGTTTGCCCTGACCGCCGTCGAGCGCGACGAACGCGGCGGTACGCCGAAGGCCGAGCGTGACGCCCTGCGCAACAGCGGCTTGCTCGCGCTGAGCATTCCCACCCAGTACGGCGGCCTCGGCGCGAGCTGGAGTGAAACCCTGAACATCGTGCGCGAGTTCGCCAAGGTCGACAGTTCGATTGCCCACGTCTTCGGTTTCCATCACCTGATGCTCGCCACCGTGCGCCTGTTCGCCAAACCCGAACAGTGGCAGCCATGGTTCGAACAAACCGCGCGCAAAAACTGGTTCTGGGGCAACGCCCTCAACCCGCTGGACACCCGCACCGTGGTGAAAAACCTCGGCGGCTGGCGCGAGTTTTCCGGCAAGAAAAGCTTCTGCTCCGGCGCCAGCGATTCACAGATGCTGATCGCCTCGGCGGTCGACGAAAGCGCTGGCGGCAAGCTGTTGATCGCCGCGATCCCCAGCGGTCGCAGCGGCATCACCCTGCACAACGACTGGAACAACATGGGCCAGCGCCAGACCGACAGCGGCAGTGCCACCTTCGAACGGGTGCGGGTCGAAGAGTCGGAATTGCTGCTCGATCCCGGACCGTTGAGTACCCCGTTCGCCTGCCTGCGGCCCTTGATCGCGCAGTTGACCTTCACGCATATGTTCCTCGGCATCGCCGAAGGTGCCTTCGAAGAAGCGCGGCAATACACCCTCACCGAAACCCGGCCCTGGCATAAATCCAGCACCCAGGATGTGCGCGAAGATCCGTATGTGCTCGCCCATTACGGCGAGTTCTGGGTCGCCCTCGAAGGTGTTCGGTTGCTGGTGGAGCGCGCCGCCGACCTGCTCGACAAGGCCTGGGCCAAGGGCCCGAATCTCAGCGCCGAAGAGCGCGGGCATCTCGCCACGGCGATTGCCACGGCCAAGGTCGCCGCGACCCGCAATGGCCTGGAACTCTGTAGCCGACTGTTCGAAGTGACCGGCGCCCGTTCGACCCACGCCTCGCTGCGACTGGACCGACACTGGCGCAACCTGCGTACGCAAACCCTGCACGACCCGGTGGATTACAAACTCCATGAACTGGGTGATTGGGCGTTGAACCAGTCCCTGCCGATTCCGACTTTCTATTCCTAACCCTCTCTTCATGGAGCCTGCCATGCAACTGCTGACCCTACCGCCCTCGCCCGCCCTGGCTACGTCGATCCGCGCCACCGCGCAGGTGTTCGAAGACCCGAAATCCCAGGCCTTGCTCGCGCATTTGCAACAGGTCGCACCGAGTGAAGCCAGCGTGCTGATCATCGGTGAAACCGGCACCGGCAAGGAGTTGGTGGCGCGGCATATCCACAACCTCAGCGCCCGACGCAACCGACCGTTCGTGGCGGTAAACTGCGGCGCGTTTTCCGAATCCCTGGTGGAAGCCGAGCTGTTCGGCCACGAAAAAGGCGCGTTCACCGGCGCGTTGAGCGCCAAGGCCGGGTGGTTCGAAGAGGCGGATGGCGGCACCTTGTTCCTCGATGAAATCGGTGATTTGCCGATGGCGATCCAGGTCAAGTTGCTGCGGGTGTTGCAGGAGCGTGAAGTGGTGCGCCTGGGCTCGCGCAAGAGCATCCCCATCGACGTGCGGGTGCTGGCGGCAACCAACGTGCAACTGGAGAAAGCCATCAACGCCGGGCATTTCCGCGAGGATTTGTACTACCGCCTCGACGTGGTCAGCCTGGAACTGAGCCCATTGCGCGACCGTCCCGGCGACATCCTGCCGCTGACCCGCCACTTCGTCGAAGCCTACAGCCAGCGCCTCGGCTACGGCACCGTCACCATCAGCAAAGAAGCCGAGCTGAAACTGCGCAGCTACAGTTGGCCGGGCAATATCCGCGAACTGGAAAACGTGATTCACCACACCCTGCTGATCTGCCGCAACGGCGTGATCGAACGGGATGACTTGCGCCTGTCGAACATGCGCATCGAACGCCAGGACGATCACCACGGCACCGTCGACGATTCACCGGAAGCCCTGCTCGACCGCGCGTTTCAAAAGCTCTTCGAGGAACAGGCCGGGGCGCTGCACGAAAAAGTCGAAGACGCGTTGTTGCGCGCGGCGTATCGCTTCAGTCATTACAACCAGGTGCACACCGCCGCGCTGCTCGGCTTGAGCCGCAACGTGACCCGCACGCGGTTGATCAAGATCGGCGAACTGGCGGTGAACAAGCGCCGACCCACGGAGAATGTGCAGGGCGAACGCTTGATGCAGTTGTCGATCTAGTTCACTAGATTGCAGTGCAGCGCATCATCGTGACTGCGCTCCAGGCTGTGCAGCACCTGGAATGAACCGAAGGTCACGGTTTTCGCCTGATGGGCGCGGATCAGTTGCCAGAAATCCTGCTCGCCGCTTTCAAAGCGCTGGAACGCGGCTTCCCCGGCCTCGCGGGACTGCCATTGCAGGTAATTGAGCACCCGCCGGCCATCGTCGCTGGCCTGGATGCTCGCGCTCAGGAAACCACTGAAATCCTGGGCCAGGCGCTCGGTCTGGGCGGACAGCGCCGAGACCAGCGCGGGTTGTTGATGAGGCTCGATCTCGAATTCGATCAATTGGGTGAAACTGCGGTTTTTCTCTGACGTTTGCATGAATAGTCCCCACTCACCTTAAAACCGGATCTTGCGATCCGAAGGCCTGCAGGGTAAAACCTCAAGTTAACTAGAGGTCAAGAGGCTTTTTTCAGATGGTCACCTCGGAAAACCTGCACAAGGAACTCACCGTCGGCCAGGTGGCCGCCCGCAGCGGCGTGGCCGTCACCGCCCTGCACTTCTATGAAACCAAGGGTTTGATCAAAAGCCATCGCAACCAGGGCAACCAACGGCGTTATCCCCGGGAAGTGTTGCGGCGGGTGGCGTTGATCAAGGTGGCGCAACGGCTGGGGATTCCGTTGGCGGAGATTGCCGAGGCGTTGAAGGCGTTGCCGGACAACCGCGCGCCGACGGCGGCGGACTGGCAGGTGTTGTCGGCGCAGTGGAGCCGGGACCTGGATCAGCGGATTCACCAACTGACCTTGTTGCGGGACCGGCTCAATGGCTGCATCGGCTGTGGGTGTTTGTCGATGGAGGCGTGTCCGTTGCGCAACTTTGGCGATGTGCTGGGGGAGCGTGGGACGGGGGCGCGGCTGTTGGAATCGGAGTCTGACCCGGAATAGCGGTGCGGCCTTCGCGAGCAAGCCCGCTCCCACAGGGGATTTGTGAGCGCCACAGATCCAGTGTGGGAGCGGGCTTGCTCGCGAAGGCGTCCTGGTGGTCAACCGTTCATTAAAACCCTGGTGCTATCTGCCCTTTGTAGCGGGTCAATATGAACTGCCGAACCTCATCGGAATTCAACGCCTTGGCCAGTTTCTGGATGCGCGGGTCGTTGATGTTGTCCGGGCGCGCGACCAGGAACTCGATGTACAGGCTCTTGCCCTTCTCGACGATCAACGCGCTGTTGGTGTCGATCCCCGCTTCCAACGCGTAGTTGGCAAACACGAATGCCAAATCCACCTGGCTCACCGAACGCGCGAGCAACGCCCCTTCCAGTTCACGAATCTTCAGGTGTTTCGGGTTGTCGATGATGTCCCGTTGCGTGGCCAGGGTGTTGCTCGGGTCCTTGAGTTTGATCAGCCCCGCTTCGTGCAGCAGCACCAGCGCACGGCCGGTGTTCACCGGGTCATTGGGGATCGACACAGTGGCGCCATCCTTCAACTCGCTGATGTTCTTGATCTTGGTCGAGTAAGCGCCAAACGGTTCGATGTGCACGCCGACCACCGGCACCAGATCGGTGTGGCGGGTCTTGTTGAAATCATCGAGGAACGGGCGGTACTGGTAATAGTTGGCGTCGAGGTTTTTCAGCGCCAGTTGCTGGTTGGGCTGGATAAAGTCGGTGAAGACCTTGATGTCCAGGTCCACGCCTTCCTTGGCCAGGGTCGGTTTGACGAATTCGAGGATCTCCGCGTGCGGCACCGGGGTGGCGCCGACGATGAGTTTTTCGTTGGCGTGAACGCTGAACGACAGGACGGCAGCCAGAATGGCCAGGGTCTTTTTCATGCTGTGCTCCAAGGCAGATTGAGTGGCCGTCGTGGGGTGGACGTGGGGCCTGATTGTTTTGTCGAAACGAATAATTAGCGTCGGCTGTAACGCGCCACCAGGCGGTCGCCGGTCATTTGCAGGGCTTGCACCAGGATCAGCAGCAACACCACGGTGACCACCATCACATCGGTCTGGAACCGTTGATAGCCGTAGCGGATCGCCAGATCGCCGAGCCCGCCGCCACCGATCACCCCGGCCATCGCGGTGTAATCCACCAGCACAATCGCGGTGACCGTCACCGCCGCCAGTAACCCGCCCCGGGCTTCCGGCAACAAGGTGTGGCGAATGATTTGCCAAGTGGTGCCGCCCATGGCCTGGGTCGCTTCCACCACCCTGCGATCGACTTCGCGCAACGCGGTTTCCACCAGTCGCGCGAAGAACGGCGTGCAGCCCACCACCAGCGGCGGAATCGTCCCCGGCACGCCAAGCGAAGTGCCCACCAGCAGCGTGGTCAGGGGAATCAGCACGATCAGCAAAATGATGAACGGCAGCGAGCGCAGCATGTTCACGATCACCGACAACACCCGGTAAACCCCGACCGCTTCATGCAACTGGCGCTTGCCGGTGAGGAACAGCACCACCCCCAGCGGCAACCCGAGCAACACGGTAAAACCAAGGGCGGCACCGAGCATGGTCAGGGTGTCGAGACAGGCCTGGGCGATGTCGGCCCAATAGATGTTCTTTAACCACTCGGCCATGGTCAGGACCAGTCGTGGCGTGGCGGTTTGACGCCGTTGAGCAACCAGTTGCCGACCACGTGGTACTTCCACCGCACCGGATCGTGCAGGGTGTGGACCCGCGCGTTGCGCCAGTGGCGGTCGAAGTTGTGTTTCTTCAGGGTCGAGCGGGTGCCGCCGAGTTCGAAGAGTTTGTTGCTGGCCTCGATGGCGATTTCGGTGGTCAGCACTTTGGCTTTGGCGACCGCGAGTGAAGCGCGGGCGACGTTGTCTTCATCCGGCGCCGGACGTGCCGCATCCAGCGCGCGACCGGCGCGTTCGAGCAAGGCTTCGGCAGCTTCCAGGCGAATCTCCAGGCCTCCGACCTGAATGATGGTCAGCGGGTCTTCGCTGGCCTTTTCCACCCCCGCGTCGATCCATGGCCGGGCGAATTGCTGGACGAAGGCGATGGTGTCGCGCAGGGCCGCGCGGGCGATGCCGGCGTCGATGGCGGCGGTGGTCAATTGCGCGAACGGGCCGGCCAGGGTCGGGCTTTCATACGAACGATAGGTCGGGAACACATTGAACGGTGCGACGTGCAGGTCTTCGGCCAACACCGTGCCGCTGGAGGTGGTGCGCTGGCCGATGCTGTCCCAATCGTCGACGATCACCAGCCCTTTCGTGCCGCGCTCGACGAACGACAACTGGCCCTTCTCCTCTTCGTCCACGGCCAGCACCGCCAGCCAATGGGCGTAGAGCGAACCGGTGCAATAACCCTTGCGCCCGTTGATCACATGGCCGTCGCCGTAGCGGCGGATCGTCGCTTGAATGTCCTGCACGTTCTTGCCGCCGGTTTCCGACAACGCATTGGCGAAGCGATGCCCTTGCAGCGCGAGTTCGAAGAAGTGCGCTTGCTGCGCCGGCGTGCCTTGCAGGCGAATGTCTTCGAGCAGGCAATAGTGGTTTTGCGGGATCTGCCCGAGGGACGGATCCGCCGCCGAGATAATCGCAATCACCTGCGCCAGCACCGCGTAGGACACCTGCGCGCCACCGAATTCCTTCGGCACGCTGATGCCCCACAAACCGCTGTTGGAATACAGATCGACGATCTCCGCAGGCACCTGGCGAGTGCGGTCGCGCTCGGCGTCGTGCTCCAGCAAAACGGCGGCTACGCGTTCGGCGACCCGCAGGGCTTCGGCTTCGTCGGCGATCCGATGGGCGGCCGGCGGGTTGATCGGATAAACGGCAGATTCAGGCATACACGACTCTCGACAACAGGGTTTTGAGGGAGTCATTGCAGCTTCTGTGCCGAGTGTATGGGCCAATGTTTTCGGGGGTTCAGCGGACTTTTCAGTGATAAACCCGAGCAATCTGCTGCTTCACTGTTGATGGCTGAACAGTGGCGTTGCTGCTCGTCGGGCACTCGGTGACGCTAATGACCGTGACCTATAGTTATGCGACCGGAAATCGGCGAAGGAACACCTTCAATCCACAACAAAAAGGGAGAACCGTTATGAGCGTCAACCCCATTCCAGAGGGCTATCACAGCATCACCCCCTACCTCGGCATCCAGAAAGCCGCCGAAGCCATCGACTTCTACAAAAAAGCCTTTAACGCCATCGAAGTCATGCGCCTGAGCATGCCCGACGGCGGCATTGGCCACGCCGAACTGCGCATCGGCGACTGCCCGATCATGCTCGGCACGCCATGCGATCAGGGGCCGTTGAGCAACCCGGACACATCACCGTCCGTGGGGTTGCACCTGTACGTGACCGATGTCGACAAGTCCTACAAACAGGCAATCGCGGTCGGCGGCACGGTGGTGTCCGAGGTCAAGGATCAGTTTTACGGCGACCGCTCGGGGACCTTGAAGGATCCCTATGGGCATTTGTGGTTTCTGGCGACGCGCAAGGAAGATTTGACCCAGGAACAGATTGAGCAGCGGGCGAAGGAGATGTTCCAGCAGGGTTGAAGTTTTCAGCGCCTGATCGGGCCTCTTCGCGAGCAAGCCCGCTCCCACAGGGGATTGGATTGAACACACATTTTGTGTACACGGCCGATCCCCTGTGGGAGCGGGCTTGCTCGCGAAGGCGCCCTCCCAGACACCGCCGATCTGCTTCAACACACTTCATGAACAACCACCCCACGCTTTGCGCCTTGCCGTAACCGCTCAACAATTTCAGGATGCAGGCAACTACAACAAGGAGTCATTCCCCATGTTCGCCGGATTCCTGAAAGACCAGCGCCACGTCAACGGCGTGGACATTGCCTACCGCATCGGTGGCACCGGGCCGGGCCTGCTGTTGTTGCACGGTCATCCGCAGAGCCACGTCATCTGGCACAAGATCGCCGAGCAACTGGCCGAGCATTTCACCGTGGTCGCCGCCGACCTGCGCGGTTATGGCGACAGCGGCAAACCGCCGGCCAACGATCACCACACTAACTATTCCAAACGGGAAATGGCCAAGGACGGCGTCGAGCTGATGCGGTCCCTGGGCTTCGATAAGTTCTCGGTGCTGGCCCACGACCGTGGCGCTCGTGTCGCCCATCGCCTGGCGCTGGACCATCCCGACACCGTGCAACGCATGGTATTGCTGGACATCGCCCCGACCCTGTCGATGTACGCGCAAACCAACGAAGCGTTCGCCCGCGCTTACTGGCACTGGTTCTTCCTGATCCGCCCGGCGCCGTTGCCGGAAACCCTGATCGAAGCCGATCCCGAATCCTACCTGCGCAGCGTGATGGGTAGCCGCAGTGCCGGGCTCAAGCCGTTCACCGCCGAGGCGTTCGGCGAATATCTGCGTTGCCTGAAACTGCCCGGCACCGCGCGGGGGATCTGCGAGGACTACCGCGCCAGCGCCAGCATCGATCTGGACCACGACCGCGCGGATATCGACGCTGGCCGCGATTTGAACCTGCCACTGCTGGTGCTGTGGGGCGCTGAAGGCACCGTCGGCCGTTGCTTCGAGCCGCTCAAGGAATGGCAACTGGTGGCCACCGACGTGCGTGGCAAAGCGTTGCCCGCCGGCCATTACATCGCCGAAGAAGCCCCCGAACTGCTGCTCGCCGAGGTCCTGCCTTTCCTGCACTGACAGCCCTGCGTTGACACCCGCAACAGCCTGACCTGAATCCACCTCCCGTCGCGGGCCGTTACTGGCCCGCGCGGGATCGTCATGCCCAAAAACCGTCTCGAGATAATAAAAATGACAATCAGAAAACTGCTGGGAACCCTCTATGTGCAGGTGCTTATCGCCATCGCCCTTGGCATTGCGATCGGGCATTACTGGCCCCAGGTCGGTATCGATCTCAAGCCGTTGGGCGACGGCTTTATCAAGCTGATCAAGATGATCATCGGCCCGATCATCTTCTGCACCGTGGTCTCCGGGATCACCAGCATGCACGACGTGAAACAGGTGGGCCGGGTCGGCGGCAAGGCGTTGCTGTACTTCGAAATCGTCTCGACCATCGCGCTGCTGATCGGGTTGCTCGCTGCGCATGCGTTGCATCCGGGCGCCGGTTTCAACATCGACGTGAAGACGCTGGACTCAACGGCCATCGCCGGTTTCGTCGGCCAGGCGCAACACGGCGAAGGCGTGACCGGGTTTCTGCTGCATGTGATTCCGACGACGTTTTTCGAGGCGTTCTCCCAGGGTGAAATTCTGCCGGTGCTGTTCGTTTCAGTGCTGTTCGGGATTGCGCTGGTGATGGTCGGGGAAAAGGGCCGGCCGCTGGTGGGCATCATCAATCAGGCCAGCGAGGTGTTTTTCCGCATCGTCGGCTTCATCAGCCGTGTAGCGCCAATCGGCGCGTTTGGTGCGATTGCGTTCACCATCGGCAAGTACGGCCTCGGCTCGTTGCTGCCGCTGCTGAAACTGATCGGCACTTTCTACCTGACCGCGTTTATTTTCGTCGCCTGTGTGCTGGGCAGCATCGCCCGTTACGCCGGGTTCAGCATTTTCAAACTGCTGGCGTATATCAAGGCTGAACTGTTGATCGTGCTCGGCACCAGCTCTTCGGAATCGGCGCTGCCACAGTTGATCCAGAAACTGGAAAGCCTCGGCGCATCGAAAGGTGTGGTCGGCATCGTGGTGCCGACCGGCTACACGTTTAACCTGGACGGCACCAACATCTATATGACCCTGGCGGTGTTGTTCCTCGCTCAGGCGACCAATATCGACCTGACGCTGGAGCAGCAACTGACCTTGCTGGCGGTGGCGATGCTCACGTCCAAAGGTGCCGGCGCGGTGGTCGGTGCAGGTTTCGTTGCCTTGGCGGCGAGCCTGGCGGTGGTGCCGACCGTGCCGGTGGCGGCGATGGTGTTGATCCTCGGTGTCGACCGATTCATGGCGGAATGCCGGTCCCTGACCAACATCATCGGCAACGCGGTCGCAGCGCTGGTGGTGGCGGCATGGGAGGGTGAACTCGACCGCAGCAAAATGGCGCCGATTGCCCTCAAGCGTGGGCGACATGCCCGGGCCGCGGCCAAGCTCTCCGCTGAATAGAAAGCCCACACACCGATGCTATGCTGGCGGCTCATGCCGCCAGTGCTCGTTCTGTCATGACCACCAAGAAAGACACCGTGCCCCTACCCGAAGACCTGCGTGTATTGCTCACCGTCATCCGCAAAAGCGGTTTCGCCGCAGCGGCCGATGAGTTGGGCCTGTCCCCCGCTTACGTCAGCAAACGAATCCAGATTCTCGAAACCACCCTCGGCACCCGCCTGCTGCATCGTACCAGCCGCCGCATCGCCCTGACCGAAGACGGCGAACGGGTGCAGCGCTGGGCTCTGCGCATCCTTGATGACTTCCAGCAACTCCACGACGAACTCTCCGACGCCCACGACAGCCCACGCGGGCGTCTGCATTTGTGCAGCAGTTTTGGTTTCGGCCGTAACCATGTGGCGCCGGCGGTTTCGCTGCTGGCCGAGCGGTATCCGGAACTGGAGATTCGCCTGGACCTGTTCGATCGGGTGGTGGACATCGTCAGCGAAGGGTTCGATCTGGAAATCCGCGTCGGCGATGACATTCCCGGCCAGCATATCGGCCGGCGCCTGGTGAGCAATCGGCGGGTGTTGTGCGCGGCGCCGGCGTATCTGCAACGCCACGGGACGCCGCAGATGCTGGCGGATCTGGAACAGCATCACTGCCTGGTGATCAAGGAGCGCGACAACGCGTTCGGCATCTGGAACCTGGAGCGTGACGGGGTTCAGGAGAGCGTGCGGGTCAGCGGGCCGCTGTCGTCGAATAACGGCGAGATTGTCTTGCAGTGGGCACTGGATGGGCGCGGGGTGTTGCTGCGCTCATTGTGGGATGTGAAGCCGTTGCTGGAACAAGGACGGTTGGTGCAGGTGCTGGCGGATTACACCCAGAGTGCGAATGTGTGGGCGGTGTATCCGACGCGGTTGGCGTATTCCGGGAAGTTGCGGGCGTGTGTGGAGTTTTTGCAGGAGCATTTCAAGGGGTTGTCGGTGTAGCCCGGCCAACACAATCCAAAATTGTGGGAGCGGGCTTGCTCGCGAAAGCGGTGTGTCAGTCAAGGTTGATGGTGACTGACACGACGCTTTCGCGAGCAAGCCCGCTCCCACAGGGGATTTGCATTCAGCTCAACCAGGGGTTGGCCGCCAGATGCTCGCGTTCGAAGGCTATGATCTGCTCGGCTCGCTGCAACGTGCTGCCAATGGCATCAAGCCCCAGCAGCAACGCGGTCTTGCGCAAGGTATCGATCTGGAACGGAATGACTTCACCTTGAAGACGAATCTCTTGCGCCTCTAGGTCTACGCTGATTTGCGCGCTGTCGGGCTGACTGACGACCCGGCCCAGCCGCTGCAATACCGGCTCGTCCAGCGTAATCAACAACACCCCATTGCGCTGGCAGTTGTCATAAAAAATCCCGGCAAAGCTTGAGCCGATCAACGCCCGAACTCCCATCTGTTTCAAGCCCCACACCGCATGTTCCCGGCTCGATCCGCAGCCGAAATTCGGCCCGACCACCATGAAACTCGCGCCTTGCCAGGCCGGTTGATTGAGCACGAATTCAGGATTAAGCGAACCGTCCGGCAGGAACCGCAAATCAAAAAACAACCCACGATCCAACCCGGCGCGGTCGATGCCCTTGAGGAATTGCTTGGGCATGATCACATCGGTGTCGATATTCGCCGCGAGCATCGGCGCGGCTTTGCCACTGACCTGGGTGAAGGGTTGCTGGCTCATGCGCGTTCTCCAAAATGACGGATGTCGGTCAGGCGACCGGTGATCGCGGCGGCGGCGACCATCGCCGGGCTCATCAAATGCGTGCGGGCACCGGCGCCCTGGCGGCCTTCGAAATTGCGGTTGGTGCTGGACGCGCAGCGGTCACCCGGCGCGAGCACGTCGTCGTTCATCGCCAGGCACATCGAGCAGCCGGACTGCCGCCACTCGAACCCGGCATCGATAAAGATCGCCGCCAGGCCTTCGGCTTCGGCCTGATCCCGCACTTCAGTGGAGCCGGGCACGATCATCGCCCGCACATGCTCGGCGACGTGTTTGCCGCGCACCACGCTGGCGGCATCGCGCAGGTCTTCGATGCGGGCGTTGGTGCAGGAGCCGATAAAAGCATGGCTGATGACGATATCGCTCAACGGCATGCCGGCCTCCAGGCCCATGTAGTTGAGGGCGCGACGCATGTCCTGGCGCAGGATCAGGTCACTGACGTCTTGCGGATCCGGGACCCTAGCGCCAATCGGCGAGGCCTGGTCCGGGCTGGTGCCCCAAGTGACCATCGGTTCCAGCACACTGGCGTCCAGAAAAACCTCACGGTCGAACTGCGCATCCGCGTCGCTGTGCAAGTGGCGCCACTGCTCCACCGCGCGATCCCATAATTCACCTTTGGGCGCGCGGGATTTGTCCTTGAGGTAGGCGAAGACTTTCTCGTCCGGCGCCATGAACGCGCCGCGCGCTCCCGCCTCCACTGCCATGTTGCAGATGGTCATCCGCGCTTCGACGCTCAAGGCATCGATGGTCGAGCCGCGAAATTCGATGGCATACCCGGTGGCGCCGGATGCGCCGATCTGGCCGATCAGCGCCATGATTACATCCTTGGAGGTCAGCCCGGTGGCCAGTTCGCCGTCCACGGTCACGCGCATGCTTTTCAGGCGTTTGTAGACCAGGGTCTGGGACGCCAGCAGGTGTTCGATTTCCGAGGTGCCGATGCCGAAACCGAAAGCGCCGAGGGCGCCATAGGTGGTGGTGTGGCTGTCACCGGCGGCGATCACCATGCCCGGCAGGATGAAACCCTGCTCCGGGGCGATCACGTGTTCGATGCCCTGGCGCTTGTCGAGGATGTCCAGCAGTTCGATGCCGAAATCCCGGCAGTTTTCCGCCAGGTACGACACCTGCCGCGCCCCGCCGGCATCCGGCATCGCGGCGATGCGCACCGGCGCGGTGGGGTTGACGTGATCGACCACGGCCAGCGCGGTTTCCGGGCGCCAGACCCCGCGCCTGGCCTCGCGCAAACCGCTGAAGGCTTGCGGGCTGGTGTATTCGTTGATGACCTGGCGATCGATGTACAACAGGACGTGGCCCTGGTCATCGAGGCGACACACCGTGTGGGCATCGATGTGTTTGTCGTAGAGGGTTCTTGCTGGGGTCATGGAAGTACTCGCTCAGAGGACGGTACGCCGCAGGCGTCTGGGTTCCATCATAGGGAGCGGGGGTTGGCCATCAATGGCTGGAGAGTGATTCCGTGAACCATGGTTCGTGTTGAATAGCGCTCCCGAGTAAACACATCGCCCCCCCTGTGGGAGCGGGCTTGCTCGCGAAAGCGGTGGGTCAGGCAAAGTGATGTCGCCTGACACGACGCCTTCGCGAGCAAGCCCGCTCCCACAAGGGCTCCCGGGTGATCGGCGAACGCGAAACATTTACTTTCATATAAGCCTTCGGGATTTTCATTGCTCATCCGTCTTATCTAGATGCAGCCCGGTCGCGTAGGCAAAAGCCACGGCCGGGCTTTTCGAGGACCCTCACGCTGCGAAGCCCGCAGTAGAGGTCCTTTCATCGAAACAAGACCTTTAATCATGTCGAAGAAATCCCGTTCCAAACTCTGGTTTCTCGTCCATAGCTGGCTGGCGCTGCCGATCTGGTTTTTCGTGTTGATCGTCTGCGTCACCGGTACCCTGGCGGTCGTCAGCCAGGAAATCGTCTGGCTGGCCAACCCGCAAATGCGCGCCAGCCCGCCATCGGACGACGCGCAACGGCTCAGTTATGACCAGGTCCTCGCGGCCCTCAAGAAAGCTGAACCCCTGACCCTGGTTCAATCCATCAAGCGCCCCGACGAATCGCACTTCGCCCTCGACGTGAGCGTCAGTTATCCCGACGGGCGTTCGGTGACGGTCTACGTCAACCCGTATACCGGGGTGATTCAGGGCGTTGCGCCCACGTTCAACTTCAAACAATTCACCCGCGCCTTGCATGGTTGGTGGCTGGTGCCGTTCACCAATGGCTACAGCTGGGGCTGGTACCTGGTTTCGTTCCTCGGCTTGCCGCTGCTGGTTTCTTTGATTACCGGGCTGGTGGTCTACAAGAAATTCTGGAAAGGCTTCTTCAAGCCGACTTTGCGCTTTCGTCACGGGGCGCGGATTTTCTGGGGCGACTTTCACCGCCTCAGCGGCATCTGGTCGATCTGGTTCATCGCCGTGATTTCCGTCACCGGTCTGTGGTTCCTGATTGAAGCCCTGCTGTACGACAACCAGATTTCCATCTCCAGCGAGCCAGTCATTCCTGCCATGTCCCGTGAAGCGGTGCCGCTCTCCGCCGACGGCTCGCCGCCACCGCGCATCGATCTGGATCGCGCGATTGACATCGCCATGCAGAAAATTCCCGGGCTCGAAGCCAGTTTTGTCAGCCTGCCGGGCAATGGTTACAGCCACCTCGACATCGGTGGCCGCGGTTGGTATCCGCTGATGTTCCAGACCGCGACGATCAACCCGTACAACGGTGAAATCGCCGCTTCGCGACTGCTGTCGGACCGCACCGCTTTGGAGTTCGTCACCGAGTCCATGCGACCGCTGCACACCGGGGATTTCGGTGGGCTGTGGATCAAGCTGATCTGGTTCTTCTTTGGCCTGGTGCTGAGCATGATGGTCCTTAGCGGCCTGCTGATCTGGACCAAACGCACCGCCCTGGCCACCGCCAATGCGCTGAAGCGCAGCGATAAAAAACAGCGCACCGCCGCGGCGCAATCAAGCATCAGCCGCGAAACTTCGGAGGCCAGCCTGTGAGCAAAACCACCGTCGCCCCGCAACCGTCGCGCCTGAGTGTGTTCTGGCACAAATGGCGTTTCCACTTGAACATCCTGTTGCTGCTGATCCCCTTGGGTTTCATGCCCAAATACTTCAGCGAAGCCTCGCTGCTTCGCGGTGACAGCGGCCTGGGCGAACGGGAAATCGGCGAGATTCAGGTCGGCCCGTGGAGCCTGCGTCTGGCCGAGCTTCGCGACGAAGCACCACGCCCGGACGGCGCAGCCAGTCACCTGAAAAACTTCAACGCCGCCCTGTGCAACGCCTGTGTCGAACAGGTCAAAGCCACGTACCTGCGCATCGGCAAACCCCGCAGCCTGCGCGCCGCCGGGGTGATTTTCTTCGGCACGCCCTACCGCATGGGCGCCTCGTTGCCGGTGCCGGTCAAAACCCCGGCCGACGCTGAACTGTGGATCACCATGGAAGGTTGGGACGGCAGCATGCATCAGGCCTCGATCCCCCTGAGCCAGGCATCCCCGGCCACCATCGCCTGGCTGAACAAACAAGGAGGCAAACCATGATCAACTTTTCTCGCCCGCTGCGCGTCGCGCTGCTGATGCTCGGCGCCGGTTTCAGTGCGAGCGCCCTCGCCCACAACCCGATGTGCGAATGCAAGGCCATCGACGCCGAGCAGATCAAATGCACCGGCGGTTTCTCCGACGGCAGCGGCGCACCGGGGGTGACCCTGGACGTGATCGGCTACGACGAAACCATCCTCGTGCCGGGCAAACTCGGCGCCGACTCGACCCTGGTGTTCAAGAAACCCGGCGCCGAGTTCTACGTGCTGTTCGACGCCGGTCCCGGCCACGTGGTCGAAATCGACCAAGCCGACATCGAGGCGCCCTGAACATGAGTACGCCCACTACCCAAGTCGTCCGCCCGGCCGGTGCCGGTCATGAAACCCTTTATGTGTTGCTGTTGTGCCTGATCATTCTCGCGGTGGCCGGCTCGGTGGTCGCCTGGCGCCACGAATCCCAGGCCGTGAGCACTGTCAGTAGCCATCAACTGGATGCGCGCCGGGATTTGAGTGCTTCCGAACAAGGTATCTACGCCGATCTGCGGGTGACCCTGGACGAGATTCACTTGCTGCGCCAGGAGCAAACAACGCTGCCGACGCCTGAAACGTTGGCCGAGGAAGGCTTTGCGCCGTTTGCCCAGGACGCCAGCTCCGTCAGTCGTGGCGGTCATGCCTGGCAGTTGCTCAACGCCAAGGCCTATTTCGGCCAGAGCCAGACGCCCTCCGTGGCGGGTTCGTTTCTGATGCGTTTGACCGCTGACGACGATGCGCCGGACGTCTGGCTGAATCGCGGCAAAGCCCTCACCGCCCCGACCGACCTGACTGACGCCGCGCTGGAAAGCGCTGGCTGGCAGCAGATCGTCGCGCAATTCGATGCCGGCGTGACCCGCCAGCACCGGCACTGAACCCTCGCCTTCACCCGAGAGAAGATCGCTTTCCCATGCCCATTTCATCTCATCGTTCGTTTTTGCGCCTGCTGCTGGTCGGCCTGTGCGCCTTGCTGCTGACGCCATTGGCCAGCGCCGATCAGGCCAAGCGCCTGCGCATCGGCATCACCCTGCACCCTTATTACAGCTACGTGGCCAACATCGTCGGCGACAAGGCCGAAGTGGTGCCGCTGATCCCGGCCGGTTTCAACCCCCACGCTTACGAGCCGCGCGCTGAAGACATCAAGCGCATCAGCGGGCTGGACGTGATCGTGCTCAATGGCGTCGGGCATGACGACTTCGCCGACCGCATGATCGCCGCCAGCGAAACGCCGAATATCCCGGTGATCGAAGCCAACGAAAATGTGCCGCTGCTGGCCGCCACCGGGGTCGCTGCGCGTGGTGCCGGCAAGGTGGTCAACCCGCACACGTTTTTGTCGATCAGCGCCTCGATTGCCCAGGTCAACAACATCGCCCGGGAACTGGGCAAGCTCGACCCGGACAACGCCAAGACCTACACCCAGAACGCCCGCGCCTACGGCAAACGCCTGCGCCAGATGCGTGCCGATGCCCTGGCCAAACTGACCCAGGCGCCGAACGCCGAACTGCGGGTGGCCACGGTACACGCGGCTTACGACTATCTGCTGCGCGAATTCGGCCTGGAAGTGACGGCGGTGGTCGAACCGGCCCACGGCATCGAGCCGAGCCCGAGCCAGTTGAAAAAGACCATCGATCAACTGCGCGAACTCGACGTGAAAGTGATCTTCTCGGAGATGGATTTCCCGTCCACCTACGTCGATACCATCCGGCGCGAATCCGGCGTGAAGCTGTACCCGCTGTCGCACATTTCCTACGGCGAATACACCGCCGACAAGTACGAAAAAGAAATGACCGGCAACCTCAACACCGTAGTGCGGGCGATTCAGGAGTCGGGGTCATGACCGCAAAAGAAACTATCAGCGAGTCCCCTGTGGGAGCGAGCCTGCTCGCGAAGGCGCCCGGTCAGCCAGCATCATCGTTAAATGACACACCGCTTTCGCGAGCAGGCTCGCTCCCACAGGTTTCCGGGCCGACGCTGGATTTTGCGGAGGTCAGCCTGACGCTGGGTCGCACGACGATCCTCGATAAGGTCACCTTTACCGTTCAGCCCGGCACCGTGCATGCGCTGGTCGGCCCCAACGGTGGCGGCAAGAGTTCGCTGATCAAAACCCTGCTCGGACAAATGCCCCATCAAGGTCGTCTGAGCCTGCAATGGCCCGGCGAGCCCGGCACCATCGGATACGTGCCGCAAGCGCTGGAGTTTGATCGTGGCTTGCCAATGACCGTCGACGATTTCATGGCCGCCATGTGTCAGCGGCGCCCGGCGTTTCTCGGCTTGAGCAAGCATTACGCCGTCGCGATTGGCGAAGCGCTGGAACGGGTCGGCATGCAGGACAAACGCAAGCGGCGCATGGGCGCGCTGTCCGGCGGTGAACGCCAACGGGTGTTGCTGGCCCAAGGGCTGATCCCGGCGCCGCAATTGCTGGTACTCGACGAGCCGATGTCGGCCCTCGATGAAGCCGGTATTCAAGTATTCGAACGGCTGCTGGGCGACTGGCGCCAGAGCGGCATCACCGTGCTGTGGATCGAGCATGACCTGGAAGCCGTCGGGCGTCTGGCGGACCGGGTTACCGGACTCAATCGCCGGGTGCTGTTCGACGCCACGCCAAAACAGGCGCTGACCCCGGAACGCTTGTTGACCCTGTTCTCGACCCATCCACGGAGCGCTGTCTGATGAGTTACGAAGCCTTTCGTTTAATGGTCCAGGGCTGGGCCTCTTCCGGTTATTTGCCGGAAGCGCTGGCCTACGGATTTGTGGTCAATGCGCTGCTCGCCGGATTGCTGATCGGCCCGGTGCTCGGTGGTCTGGGTACGCTGGTAGTGGTCAAGCGCTTCGCGTTTTTCTCTGAAGCGGTGGGGCACGCGGCACTGACCGGTGTGGCCATCGGCATCCTGCTCGGCGAACCCTACACCGGGCCGTACGGCAGCCTGTTCGGCTACTGCCTGTTGTTCGGCATCCTGCTCAACTACCTGCGCAACCGTACCGGCCTGGCACCGGACACGCTGATCGGCGTGTTCCTTTCGGTGTCCCTGGCGCTGGGGGCGAGCCTGCTGTTGATTCTGGCGGGCAAGATCAACGTGCACATTCTGGAAAACGTGCTGTTCGGTTCGGTGCTGACGGTCAACGGCAATGACTTGCTGGTGTTGGCCATCGTCGGTTCGCTGGTAATGGCCCTGGCTTTGCCGCTGTACAACCGCATCATGCTCGCCAGCTTCAATCCGCAACTGGCCGCGGTGCGCGGGGTCGCGGTGAAGACCCTGGATTACCTGTTCGTGATTCTGGTGACCCTGATCACCGTCGCCGCGGTGAAAGTCATCGGCGCGATTCTGGTCGGTGCCCTGCTGGTGATTCCGGCGGCGGCCGCGCGGTTGCTCAGCCAATCGCTGAAGGGGTTTTTCTGGTGCTCGGTGGCGATTGCGACGGTCAGCACCCTGTGCGGGATTCTGGCGCCGATTGTCTTCGACCTGCCGATCCCGTCCGGTGCCGCGATCATTCTGGTGGCCGGTATCGCCTTCGCCCTCTCCGCCATCGCGCGCGGTGTCGTTCCAAGTCTGAAAGGGAATCTCGGATAAATGTCTTTTACTCTGCGTCAATTGAGCCTGGCCGTGGCCCTGTGCGGGACGGCCTCCTTCAACGCGTTGGCGGGCGACAGCTTCGAACCGATGCGTCTGGTGGCCAATCACGGCGTCGGTAATACCGCCTTGTTCGCCTCGTCGTCAGCGCACAAAACCCTGGTCCTGGCGTCGTTGCCGGTGACCTATGGCCTCGGCAGCGTGTTGCTGGAAGGCACCGACGTCGCCATCGAACGCGCGGCACCGGCCAACCTGCCCGGTACGAGGCAGACCGCTTACTTCACCGGGCGTGGCGCAGCCGAGCTGAGCAAACTGGCGGCCGACGCTGATGCGGTGATCGGCATCCGCTCGTTGTGGCCGGACGATCCGCTGTACCCGAACGCGCGCCGCAGCAATATCCGCATCATTGAAATCGATGCCGCCCGCCCGGTGGACGGCGCCCTGCCCGGCATCGCCGTGCAGCCGGGTAACAAGGTTGATGGCTTGAACAGTCAGCCGTGGTTTTCCAGCAACAACATGGGGCGCATGGCGGACGTGATGGCGGCGGACCTGGTGCGCCTGGCACCCGAGGCCAAGCCGAAGATCGAAGCCAACCTGGCGGCGCTCAAGCAGCGTTTGCTCAAGCTCAGCGCCGACAGTGAGGCGCGGCTGGCCAGCGCTGACAACCTTACGGTGATGAGCCTCAGCGATCACTTCGGCTATCTGGTCGGCGGGCTTAACCTGGAACTGGTCGGTCTCGACGCACGGCCGGATGCCGAGTGGACCCCGGAAGCGCTCAAGCAATTGGGCACGACGCTCAAGGACAATGACGTGGCGGTGGTGTTGCACCATCGCCAGCCGTCGGAGGCGTTGAAAGCAGTGATCAGCGAGGCCGGGAGCCGGTTGGTGGTATTGAGCACCGACGGGGCGGATCCGGTGGCAGAGTTGGAGGGGAATGTGGATTTGGTGATCAAGGGGTTGAGTCACGGGCCTTCGGCCTAAGATCAAAAGATCGTTCCCACGCTCCGCGTGGGAATGCAGCCCGGGACGCTCCGCGTCCCAAAGCGGACGCAGAGCGTCCGTTGAGGCATTCCCACGCAGAGCGTGGGAACGATCAACACAAATTCCAGACATGAAAAAGCCCGCTGACCTTACCGGTTCAGCGGGCTTCTCGTTCCTACGCTCCGCGTGGGAATGCAGCCAGAGACGCTCCGCGTCTCACGCAACAGCTCAGTGAGCCACTGCCGCCTGCTCTTCCATCTTCTGGCGCAAGCTCAGCGGACGCATGTCGGTCCAGGTTTCTTCGATGTAGGCCAGGCATTCTTTCTTCAGGCCACTTTTACCCACGGTGCGCCAGCCTTGTGGCACGGCTTTGTAGTCGGGCCAGATCGAGTATTGCTCTTCGTGGTTGACCACGACCTGAAAGAGGATGTCCTCGCGGTCGAATACTGACGTCATGGTGTCTCTCCATCGTTGTAGGGGTGGGCTGCACGGCGCGTGCAGCCGGTATGTAGAAGGAACGTTCGAGGCCCCGGAAAATTTAGAGGCTGGCGGTGGCAGCCGCCAACGCCCGGCCGAAAATCTCCGCGACCCGGTCGATTTCAGCGGCGGTGATCACCAGCGGCGGCAGGAAACGCACCACCGCGCCATGTCGGCCGCCCAGTTCGAGGATCAAGCCGCGCTTGAGGCATTCACGCTGCACCAGCGGCGCCAGGCGACCGAACGACGGTGGGTGGCCTTGCACGTCCGGTGTGCCGCTCGGGTCGACCAGTTCGACCCCGAGCATCAGTCCGCGACCGCGAATATCCCCCAACTGCGGGAAGTCCCGTTGCAGGATGCGCAGGTGTTCGCTCAAGCGCTCGCCCATGGCCGCGGCGTGTTCGCAGACGTTGTTGTCTTTCAGGTAACGCATCACCGCCGAACCGGCAGCCATGGCCATCTGATTGCCACGGAACGTCCCTGCGTGGGCACCCGGCAACCAGGTGTCGAGCCAGTCGCGATAAACCACCACCGCCAGCGGCAGGCTGCCGCCAATGGCCTTGGACAGCACCACCACGTCCGGAATGATCCCGGCGTGTTCGAAGGCAAACATCTTGCCGGTGCGCGCAAATCCGCTCTGGATTTCATCGACGATCAGCGCCACGCCGGCCTGCTCGGTGATGCGCCGCAAGCCGCGCAACCAGTCGAGGTCCGCCGGAATCACTCCGCCCTCGCCCTGCACCACTTCGACGATCACCGCCGCCGGCAATTGCACGCCGGCCTCCGGGTCGTTGAGCAGGTTTTCCAGGTAGTTGAGGTTGACCTGCACCCCTTGCGCACCACCGAGGCCGAACGGGCAGCGGTAATCGTAGGGATACGGCATGAACTGCACGCCGCTGCTGAGCAAGGCGCCCAATGGCTTTTTCGGCCCCAGGCTGCCCATCAGGCTCAACGCGCCCTGGCTCATGCCGTGGTAACCGCCCTGGAACGACAACACGGTGCTGCGCCCGGTGGCGGTGCGCACCAGTTTCAACGCGGCTTCTACCGCGTCGGTGCCGGTGGGGCCGCAGAATTGAATCTTGGCTTCCGCCGCCAATGCCGGTGGCAGCAGACCGAACAGGTCCTGGACGAACTGATCCTTGACCGGTGTCGTCAGGTCGAGGGTGTGCAGCGGCAGTTCGTCGTTCAGCACTTGCTGGATCGCTTCGATCACCACCGCGTGGTTATGCCCCAGAGCCAGGGTCCCGGCGCCGGCCAGGCAATCGATGAACCGGCGGCCCTCGACGTCTTCGACATAGATTCCCTTGGCACGCTTGAGCGCCAGGGGAATACGCCGCGGGTAGCTGCGGGCATTGGATTCCTGCTGGCTCTGACGGGCCAGCAACGGCGATTCGTTGAACTGGTAAAGCGTCTCGGCAGGCGTCGGGGCGACCCGGGCCGGCTGATCTTCGATAAGGCTGGTAGCGACTGACATCTCTCGACCCCTCAATACGCTGTGGATAGTGACCAAAACTGCACACCGGGCAGGTGCGCGTTCCGGTCACGGGGCGCACTTGCAGGTTTTCCTGTTCTGGAAACGCATCAGAGCCTTGAGGATTTAGACCCGCGCTCAGCTTTCTATGAAGGTGGTGCCAGTGCCTTATGCATGGGAATGGCTTGCAACCCCGCCACGCTGAAGGTTTCAGCGCTGCTGCGATAACCCAGGTGCCGATAAAAGGCTTCGCTGGTGCGGGTGCTGTTGAGTCGGACCTGGTGCAAGTCCTGGTCGCGCAGCCAGGCTTCAAGATCGCGAATCAGAGCCTGCCCGGCGCCACGGCGAAACCATTCCGGCTGCACGTAGCAGAAGGCGATTTTGCCACTGCTCGCGGCCATGGCGACGCCGATTGGTTTGTCTTGGAGCAAGGCGATGTTCAGGTACAGCCGTTGGTCGGTGAGCCAGGCGTGGATGTGGTCGGCGGTTTTGCTGTGGGTCCAGGCAGCGACGATTTTCGCGTCATTGCGGTGGTCGAGGGCGCAACCGACCCGGATCGAACGTTCGACGATCCGGCTGATAATGCCGGCGTCGGCGGGGGTTGCCTTGCAGATGTGCGGGGGTGCTTCCATGGCGCTGATACCTCAATCCATTGAGTCAAAGCTGCCGGGAAGATAGCGCTGTGGGCGACGAGATGGCTAATGGAGAGAAGTTACATTTGATGTGCAACCGAGATCCCCCTGTGGGAGCGGGCTTGCTCGCGAAGGCGGCAGGTCAGTCAACATTGATGTCGACTGACACTCCCTCTTCGCGAGCAAGCCCGCTCCCACAGGGTTTTTGTGGTGTTTTTTAGACCGTTTGCAATGGCATCGTCAGTTCGACCCGCAACCCATCCGGGCGACTGTCGAAATGCAACGTACACGCACAACGCTGAACAATCGCCTGGACAATCGCCAGCCCCAATCCGCAACCGGTGCTCTGGCCGTTGCGCCAGAAACGCTGGGTCAGGTGTTGCAGGTCATCCTCGGCAATCCCCGGCCCATGGTCGCGGACCACGAAGCGCACGCGGTTGCCAGTGGTTTCCAGGCTCAACTCCACGGCCCCATCGCTCGGGGTGTGGCGCAGGGCGTTGTCCAGCAGGTTGCGTAGCGCGGCAATCGACAGCACCGCGGGCATTTGCACAGGGGCCGCCGAGCACTTCGTCGGCGGCTGAAACTTGATGCGCTGGCGATCACCGCTGACGGCATCCTGAATCGCCAGTTTCGCCACTTGCTCGGCGCTGCATTGCACACCGTCATCGAACGACAAACTGCCCTCGACCCGCGCCAGCAGCAACAACTGTTCAAGGGTGCGATGCAGGCGATCAGCGCCCTCTTCGGCCCGGGCCAGGGATTGATCCCGGGCCGCGCCGTCGGTCATGCGCGCCACTTGCAGGTGGGTCTTGATCGCGGTCAACGGGCTGCGCAATTCATGGGCGGCGTCCCCGGTCAGGCGGCGTTCGCGCTCGATGGTCCGGCCGATGCGCTGGAACAGCTGATTCTGGGTGTCCAGCAACGGTTGCAACTCGCTGGGCAGCGGCTGGATCTGCAACGGTTCGAGGGAGTCGGCGCTGCGGCGCATCAAGGCATCGCGCATGCGATTGAGCGGCGCCAACCCCTGGCCGATCCCCAGCCAGAGCAGGCACAGGCAGCCGAGCAATGCCACGCCCACCGGCACCGAAGCGGCCAGCAGGATCGACATGTTCAGGGCTTCGCGCTCGATCTGCCGATCCGCCGTGGTGATGCGCAAATCGCCCCGGGCCAGGGTGAAACTGCGCCACGGCGCGCCATCGATCATCTGGTCATGGAAGCCCATTTTCTCGGCTTCGAGGGTCTGTTGCGGGTCGGTGTGACTGCGCGCGAGGATTTCGCCGCGCAACGAACTGACCTGACAGGCCATGCCGCCGGGGACGTTCAATTGCTCCGCGCTGAAATGAGTGCCCTCGCCCTTGGTCGGCAAGGCCGGCAATTGCTCCATCAGGCCGGCGACCATCCGCGCCGAGGCGACCAGGCGCTGGTCGAGGGAAAACATCATCTGGTTACGCAGGTCGCTGAGCATCCAGGCCGCCGCCAGGGCCCAGATCAGCGCAAAAGCGGCGCCGAGGGTCAGGCTCAGGCGCAAACGCAGGCTCATCACTTCGATTGATCTCCGCCATCCGCAGGGCCCAGGCGATAGCCCAGGCCACGCACCGTTTCGACGATGCCATTGCCGAGTTTACGCCGCAGGTGATGGATATGAACGTTGAGCGCATTGCTTTCCAGCTCATCGTTGAAACCGTAGACGCTGTCCTTCAATTGCTCGGTGGACAACACCCGGCCCCGGTTGTGCAGCAAGGCCTGCAACAGCGACTGCTCGCGGCGCGACAGGTCCACCGGTTGGCCGGCGAGCATGGTTTCGCGGCTGCTCGGGTCATACGTCAGGGCGCCGTGCTCGATCAGGTTGACGCTGCGTCCGGCGACCCGGCGCAGCAACGTGTGCAGGCGCGCGGCGAGTTCACGCAGGTCGAAGGGTTTGAGCAGGTAATCGTCGGCACCGGCCTGCAGGCCATCGACCCGGTCAGTGACCGAGTCCCGCGCCGTGAGGATCAGCACCGGAATCTCCAGGCCACTGTGACGCAACTGCTGCAACAGCTTGAGGCCGTCTTCGTCCGGCAGGCCGAGGTCGAGCACCATGACGTCGAACTCGGCGACCTTGAGCATCGCCCGGGCGGCGGACGCCGTGGCGACATGCTCCACGGTCAGGCCTTGAGCAGTGAGGCCGGCGACGATGCCGCTGGCGATCAACTCGTCGTCTTCGCAAACCAGTACGTGCATGGAAAGCCCCGTAGAAAAAAGCTGATTAGGCCGTTGGCCGATTAAGCGGACATTATGCCCCGATCACCGGCGCCACAAGGCCATGACGGTTAATCATCGGTTAATCGCCGCCCACCATTGTGCAACTCACTTGCACCGGGACAAGGCTTACCCATGCGTCGACTGTTTTTCCTCTTTGCTCTCTTGATCTCGGGTCTGGCCCAGGCAGGGACCAATCCGTTCGAGACCAAACCGGATTTCCTCCCTGTTGATCAGGCATTCGTTTTCACCTCCGAACGCCTGGACTCCGGTGAAACCCAACTGTTCTGGCAGATCACCGACGGTTATTACCTGTATCAGAAGCGCCTGAAATTCGATGGCCTGGCCCCGGATCAGCAGCCCGTGTTACCGGCGGGCGAATCCCACAGCGATGAGTTCTTCGGTGAACAACAAGTCTATCGCCAGGGCCTGGAACTGAAGATCCCCGCCGGTGCCACGGGTCAGATCAAGGTCGGCTTCCAGGGCTGTGCCGATGCAGGGTTGTGTTATCCGCCGCAGACCAAAATCGTGGACCTGGGCAACAGCAACGCGGCGAGCGCAGTCAATGAAGCACCGGACCAGGCCCTGGCCAGCAATCTGCAACAGCGGGCGCTGGGCTGGAGTTTGCTGGTGTTCTTCGGCCTCGGTCTGCTGCTGGCCTTCACGCCCTGCACCTTGCCGATGCTGCCAATTCTCGCCGGTTTGATCGTCGGCAGCGGCGCCACACCCAAGCGCGGTTTTGCCCTGGCCAGCAGCTATGTGATCTGCATGGCGCTGGTGTATGCGGCGATGGGCGTTCTGGCGTCGCTACTGGGGGCGAACCTCCAGGCACTGCTGCAAAACCCATGGTTGCTGGGCAGTTTCGCGGCGATCTTCGTACTGCTGGCATTGCCGATGTTTGGCTTCTTCGAACTGCAATTGCCGGTGGCGCTGCGGGATCGGCTGGAAAACGTTTCGCGCAATCAACGCGGCGGCAGCCTGATCGGCGCCGGTGTGCTCGGGGCCTTGTCCGGTCTGTTGGTCGGCCCATGCATGACCGCGCCCCTGGCCGGCGCCCTGCTCTACATCGCCCAGAGTGGTAACGCGCTGCATGGCGGGCTGATTCTGTTCGCCATGGGCATCGGCATCGGTGTGCCGCTGTTGCTGCTGGTGACCGTCGGCAACCGTTTCCTGCCCAAGCCCGGCGCCTGGATGAACCTGCTTAAAGGTGTGTTCGGTTTCCTATTCCTCGCCACGGCGTTGTTGATGCTGCGGCCGGTGCTGGATCAATCGTTGTGGATCGGTTTGTGCGGCGCCCTGCTGCTGGTCGCCGCCTACAGTGCCTGGAAGCAATCCGAAGGTTTCGGCCGAGTGGCCCAGGTGTTCGGCGCCAGCTCGTTGTTGCTCGGGGTCTGGGGCAGCCTGTTGGTGGTCGGTGCGGCGGGGGGCAGCGATGATCTGTTCAAACCGTTGCAGGTTTACACCGCCGCACGCGCCAACAGCGCGCCGGTCGATCACGACGCCTTCACCACGATCAAGGACCCCACCGCCCTGCAACGGGAACTCGATGCGGCGCAGGCCCAGGGTCAGTGGGTGTTGCTGGACTACTACGCCGACTGGTGCGTGTCGTGCAAAGTCATGGAGAAACAGGTCTTCGCCAAACCGCAGGTCCTGGACGCCTTGAAAGACGTACGCTTGCTACGGCTGGACGTGACCGCCGACAATGCCGCCAGTCGCGAGCTGCTCGGCCACTACAAAGTGCCGGGGCCGCCCAGTCTGTTGTGGATCGGTGCCGATGGCAACGAACGCCGCAGCCAGCGCATCACCGGTGAGGTCGATGCCGAGACTTTCCTGCAACGTTGGACCACCACCCGAGATGCCCGTTAATGCTGACCTTTACACTCGGCACTTTTGCCATCGCGCTTAACCACCTGCTGCTGATCAGTGCTTTGGCGCTGGCCACCTTCGTCGGCTGGCGGGTGGCCAAGCGCGGCGGCGAGAACCCCGAGTCGGTGCTGTTCAGCCTGTTCCTGCTGGGCATGCTGGCGGCGCGGATCAGTTTCGTGATCGCCTACTGGGCGCACTATCGCGACGATCCGTGGCAGATCATCGACTTGCGCGACGGCGGTTTTCTCGCCTGGCCGGGGGTGATCGTGCTGGTGCTGGCGGCGTTGTATCGCGGTTGGCGCCGACCGGGCCTGCGCCGGCCACTGGGTTTCGGGGTCGGCAGCGGCTTGCTGTTCTGGTTGCTGGCGACCTTCTCCCTGAGTCTTTACGAACAAGGCACGCGCCTGCCGGAAATCACCTTGCGCAATGCCGCGGGCGAAACCGTGCAATTGGCCGACTATCAGGGCGGCCCGCTGGTGATCAACCTTTGGGCGACCTGGTGCCCACCGTGCCGCCGGGAAATGCCGGTGCTGGAAAACGCCCAGCAACATCGCCCGGACCTGACCTTCCTGTTCGTCAACCAGGCCGAAAGCATGCAAAGCGTCAGCACCTTCCTGGAAACCCAGGGCCTGAGCCTGTCCAACGTGTTGTTCGACGGCAGTGGTCGACTGGGCCAGGCCGTCGGCTCCATGGCCTTGCCGACTACGCTGTTCTATAGCCATGACGGTCGCCTGCTGGGCAGCCATCTGGGCGAATTGTCCGAAGCCAGTCTGGCCCGTGCCCTGGAAAACTTCGACACCCCCAATCCTGCCGCACCGGCCACCTCTGCAAGGAAATTGCCATGCCCCGCCTCCGCCACCTGCTGACCCTGACCCTGGGCGCAGCCCTGCTGCACCTGCCGTCGGCGCAGGCTGTTGAAGAATTGCCCGAGGCGATCAAGAAAATCGAAGCCAAAGGCGCGAAAATCGTCGGCCAGTTCGATGCGCCGGACGGTTTGCGCGGTTACGCGGCGCAATACCAGAACCGCGGCATGGCGCTGTACCTGACCCCGGATGGCAAGCACGTGCTGCTCGGCAACCTGTACGACGCCGACGGCAATGACCTGAGCAGCGCGCCGTTGCAGAAACTGGTCTACGCACCAATGTCCAAGGAAGTCTGGGGCAAGATGGAAGCAAGCAACTGGATCGGCGACGGCAACAAGGACGCCCCGCGCGTGGTGTACCTGTTCAGCGACCCGAACTGCCCTTACTGCAACATGTTCTGGGAACAGGCGCGGCCGTGGGTCAAGTCCGGCAAGGTGCAATTGCGCCACATCATGGTCGGCATCATCCGCGAAGACAGCCCCGGCAAATCCGCCGCGCTGCTGGCGGCCAAGGACCCGAGCAAAGCCCTGGAAGACCATGAGAAGTCCGGCAAGGAAAGCTCGCTTAAAGCGATGAAAGACGTGCCACCGGCGATCCAGGCGAAACTGGCGGCGAACATGCAGTTGATGGAAGACCTGGAGTTGCAGGCAACCCCGGCGATTTTCTATATGGATGACAAGGGTGAACTGCAGCAACAGCAAGGCGCGCCGTCGCCGGACAAGTTGGTGAAGATTCTGGGGCCTAAGTAGTTTTATTGCCGTTAGCGCAGCAGTGACCTCACCGACGCCTTCGCGAGCAAGCCCGCTCCCACATTGGAATGCGTTCCCCTGTGGGAGCGGGCTTGCTCGCGAAAGCGTCAGAACGATCGACTAATTCCTCTCAGCCAAAAACTTCAACAAAGCCTCCGTCACAAACCCGGCATTCTCCAGATTGGAGATATGCCCCGCCTCTGGCACCAGCACACACGGGCAACCAATCAACCCGGCCATTTCCCGTGCTTCCGACGGCGGTCGTGGCTTGTCCTGATCGCCACACATCACCAGCGTGGTTTCAGCGTTCAACTCGCCCAGACGCGGCAACAAATCATCCCGACCAAACGTAATCCGCCCCATCGGCACGATGCTTTCGCGCAGTCGTTCCGCCGGCAGCGCTGCCAATGATGCGCGGAAGTCCTGATACAGCGCCGACTGCGGATCGATGTCCGGACGGAAGAAGATCGGCACCACGATGTCCAGCAGTTGCGGCGATATCACGCCGGTGTCTTCGATCTGTTTGAACAGCGAGAAATAATATTGGCGGGTCGGCTCGGGTTCGACGCCGACGTAGGTGTCCATCAGCACCAGGCCGTTGAGCCGTTGCGGTGCGGACAGCGCCAGACGCACGCCCCACATGCCACCGACGGACAAACCGACCAGGGTGACGCGGTCGATGTCCAGATGATCGAGCAGCGCCAGGGCCTGGCGAGCGATGTCATCCAGCGATGTGGTGCCTTCGGGTAGTTGACCGGATTGACCATGGCCCCAGAGGTCCAGGGCAATCACCCGGTAATGCTGCGACAGCGCGGCAATCTGCGGCGCCCACATGGCTTGGTCCCACAGGTAACTGCCGGCCAGCAACACGGCAGGGCCGGTGCCTTGGTCGATGTAGTACAGGGGTTGTCCGTCTATTGTTGCGAAGGGCATCGAGTGTCTCCTTTGTGAAGGGGTCTACCGAAAAAGCCTTGGCAGGCTGAACCGGTACAGCTCGACAGTCAACGCGCAAATTGTAGCGGCAGGTCTGACGCCTTCGCGAGCAAGCCCGCTCCCACAGGGGAATGCGATACCTGTGGGAGCGGGCTTGCTCGCGAAGAGGCCAGAACAAACGCTAGAGAACTACAGCCCCTCCAACTCCGCCATCAAGTCATTCAACCGATCCACCTTCTCCTCGGTCATATCATTCGCCGCCAACCCGTCGATGTACTCGGCCAATTCCTCCACCGTGCTGCACTCGAACATCGCCCGCAGCGGCACGTCCCGTTGCAGGGATTTCTGTACCCGCGAAGCAATCTGTGTCGCCAGCAGCGAATGGCCGCCCAGTTCGAAGAAGTTGTCGCGAATACCGACCTTCTCGACCTTCAGCACCTCGGCCCAGATATCTGCCAGGGTCTGCTCCAGCTCATTGCGCGGCGCCTGGTAATCCTGGCTCTGCAATTGGCCGATTTCCAGCGCTGGCAATGCCTTGCGATCCAGTTTGCCGTTGGCGTTCAGCGGCAGCTTGTCGAGCCACAACCAGTGCAGCGGCACCATGTATTCCGGCAGTTCGGCGCGCAGGCGTTGCTTGATCCGTTCCAGGCGTTCGCTCGGGTTGAGCGCCGAATCCGCCGCCACCAGATAGCCGACCAAGTGCTTGCCGTTCACGCCCTCCTGCACCCCCACCGCCCCGTCGCGGACTTCCGGTTGCTCGTGCAGACGCGCCTCGATTTCCCCCAGCTCGATGCGGTAACCGCGAATCTTCACTTGATGGTCGATGCGACCGACGTATTCCAGCACGCCGTCACTGCGACGCCGAGCCAGGTCGCCGGTGCGATACAGACGATCACCCGGCTCGCCAAACGGGTTCGGCACAAACACTTGGGCGGTGCGCAGCGGGTCGCTGACGTAACCGCGACCGACGCCCGTACCCGCGACGCACAACTCGCCCACGGCACCCAACGGCACCAGTTCCAGCGCGCCATCGAGCAAGTACAAACGGTTGTTGTCGGTCGGCGTACCAATCGGCAAATAGCTGCCGCGAGTCGAGGCCATGTCGACGCGGAAGAACGCCACGTCATCCGAACATTCCGCCGGACCATAGGCGTTGACCAGCCCGATTTCCGGGTAGCGCAGCAACCATTGGTGCGCCAGTTCCGGCGGCATCGCTTCACCGGTCGGCAACATCCAGCGCAGACCGTCGAGGCTCATCCGCTCTTGGGCAAGCATGCCCTGGATCAGCGACGGCACGCTTTCCAGCACGGTGATGCCCTGGCTCTGCACGTGGGCCAGCAAGCCTTGCGGATCGTGGGCGATGGTGTTCGGCACGATGTCCACCCGTGCCCCGAACAGCGGCGCGGCGAGGAATTGCCAGACCGAAATATCGAAGCTTTGCGAAGCGGTTTGCGCGATCACATCCGCAGCGCTCAGGTTCAGGTACGGGGCTTTGCTCAACTGGTTATTCAGCATGCCGCGTTGCTCGACCATCACGCCCTTCGGCAAACCGGTGGAGCCAGAGGTGTAGATCACGTACGCCAGGTTATCCGGGGCGCTGTAGATGCCGGGGTTTTGCACCGAAGCATCGCTCGCTTGCACGTCTTCCCAGACCAGCAACTTCGGTCGATTGACGCAACCGAACTCGTCCAGCAACGCCAGCGCTTGCTCGTGGCAGGCCTGGGTGCAGAGCAGCAACGGCGTCCGGCTCAGGTCGATGATGCGGCTCAGGCGCTGGCTCGGCAGGCCCGGGTCCAACGGCAAATAACCGGCACCGGCCTTGAAGCTGCCGATGATCATGCCCAGCAGATCGAGATTACGTTCGGCGAGCAACGCCACCGGTTGATCCTGCCCGACACCCGCCGCAATCAACGCGTGACCGAGACGGTTGCTGCGCTGGTTCAGCTCGACGTAACTGTGCAGCCGATCGAGGCAACTCGCCGCGATGCGCTGCGGATGCTGGGCGACCTGGGTTTCAAACAACTCGACGTAGCTTTTCTCCAGCGGGTATTCGTGTTCGCTCTGGTTGCAGCCATGGACCAGGAAGTCCTGTTCCTCGCCGCCCAGCAGCGGCAAGTCCGCCATGTCGCCATGGAACCCTTGCACCAGCGCCAGCAGTAGACGCTTGAACTCGCCGAGCATGCGCTCGACCGTGGTTTCGTCGAAATAACGCTGGTCGTAGGAGATATGCAAACCAAGGTCATCCCCCGGATAACACACCGCCGTCAGCGGGAAGTTGGTGTGGGTGCGGCCCGAATCCGAGGTGGCGTTGAGGCTTTGCGCCCGATCCAGCACCGAGACTTCCACCGGGGCGTTTTCGAACACGAACAGGCTGTCGAACAACGGCTGGCCCTTCGGCAGTTCGCTGTTCTCCTGGATCGTCACCAGCGGCAGGTATTCGTACTCGCGCAGTTGCATGTTGCTGTCGAGCAAACCGCTGAGCCACTGGCGCACGCTGACTGGCTGATCGTCCTGCGGCATTTTCACCCGCAGCGCGATGCTGTTGATGAACAGTCCGACGGTGCGTTGCATCTCCGGCATTTCCACCGGACGCCCGGCCACCGTCACGCCGAACAGCACGTCGCAATCACCGCTCAAGCGCCGCAATACCAAAGCCCACGCTGCCTGGGCGAAGGTGTTGATGGTCAGTTGATGGGCCTGGGCCAGTTCACGCAATTGCGCGCCGTCACGGGCATCGAGTCGGGTGTAGCGGTCGCCAACGATCATGCCGCCGCTGTCGCCGGCGTGTTCGCGCAGGAACGGGCGGTCGCTCGGAATTGGTGTGGTCCGTTCGAAGCCTTGCAGGTTGGTTTTCCACCACTGCCGCGCTTCGGCCAGACTCTGGCGTTGCAGCCAGCCGATGTAGTCGCGATAACGCGGTGGCACGGCTAATTGCGCGTCCCGGCCTTCGCCGAGCGCCATGTAGATTTCAAAGAAATCGTTCATCAACAGCGAGCGGCACCAGGCATCGATCAGGATGTGGTGGTTGCTCATCATGAACCAGTAGCGCGCCGCGCCGACCTTGATCAGGCGCAGGTGGAACGGCGCCTGGTTGAGCAGATCGAACCCGGCCTCACGCTCGCTTTTCAGCAGCGCTTGCAGCTTCGGTTCTTGCTCAGCGTCGGCAATCGCAGTCCAGTCCAGATACTCGATCGGCGTGCTGCCCGGTTTGTGGATCACTTGCAGCATGTCTTCGCCGACGTTCCAGCAGAACGAGGCGCGCAAGGCTTCGTGACGGGCGATCACCGCTTGCCAGGCCTGGGCGAAACGCTCGGGGTCGAGTTCGCTGTTGATGCGGTAGCGGTCCTGCATGTAGTAGAGGCCGGTGCCCGGTTCCAGCAAGGTGTGCAGCAGCATGCCTTCCTGCATCGGGGTCAGCGGGTAGACGTCTTCGATCACGGCCGCCGGAATCGGCAACGCATCGAGTTGCGGCTGAGTCAGTCGCGCCAGTGGGAAGTCCGACGGCGTCAGGCCACCGGCCTCGTCTTGCAGGCAATGTTCGATCAGGCTTTGCAACTCGCCCAGATAAGCATTCGCCAGATCGCTGATGGTTTGCGGATCATAGCGTTCGGCGCTGAAGGTCCAGCGCAGCACCAGTTCACCGCCGTAGACCTGACTGTCGACGCTCAACTCGTTCGGCAGCGGCGCGTGGGGATCATGGGCCGCGCCGACTGGCTCATCGAGAGGACGGAACAACGCGTCCGCGCCGAAGCTCTGGTCGAATTGGCCGAGGTAGTTGAAAGTGATCGGCGCCACCGGCAATGCGGCCATGGTCTGGCGGCACAGGTCATCGGCGAGGTAACGCAGCACGCCATAACCCAGGCCTTTGTGCGGCACGGCGCGCAGTTGTTCTTTGATCGCCTTGATCGAGTCGCCCTGCTCCAGCGCCGGGATCAGTCGCAGCGGATAAGCGCTGGTGAACCAACCCACGGTGCGGGTCAGGTCGATCTCGTCGAACAGGGTTTCGCGGCCATGGCCTTCGAGTTGAATCAACGCCGATTCGTCGCCGCTCCAGCGGCACATGACCCGGGCCAACGCGGTCAGCAGCAGGTCGTTGACCTGGGTGCGATACGCGCTCGGCGCCTGTTGCAGCAATTGCCGGGTGCGCTCGGCATCCAGGCGTACGCTGACGGTTTGTGCGTGACGATTCTGCTGGCCACCTTGCGGACGATCACATGGCAGTTCGACGCTTGGTCCGGCCAATTGTGATTGCCACCAGTCCAGTTCTTCGCGCAGGGATTCGCTGCCGGCATAGGCCTGCAAGCGTGCGGCCCAGTCCTTGAAGGCGCTGGTTTTCGCCGGCAGTTTCACCGACTGTTCAGCGTCGAGTTGACGGTAAACCGTTTGCAGATCGTCCAGCAGCACCCGCCACGAAACACCGTCCACCACCAAGTGGTGAATGGCCATGAACAAGCGTTGCTGACCTTCGGGACCGTCGACCAGAAGCGCACGCAGCAGCGGGCCTTGTTCGAGGTCGAGGCTGCGCTGGGCATCGGCGAACAGCGCGGTGCATTTGTCCATGGACGCGACGCGGACCTGCCACAGCACCGGGGTGTCATTCACCGCTTGGTGCGCGGCGTGCCACTGGCCATCGGTTGCCGTGAAGCGCAGGCGCAAGGCGTCGTGCTGTTCGATCACCGCCAGCAGCGCTTGCTCCAGACGATGGGGGTCCAGGGCCACAGTCGGCTCCAGCAACAACGCCTGGTTCCAGTGTTGGCGCTCGGGGATATCAGTGTCGAAGAACCAGTGCTGGATCGGCGTCAAACCCGATTCGCCAACCAGCAAACCTTGCTCGGCGGTGACTTGCTCGGTGCGCGTCGCGACGGCGGCGAGGGTCTGCACAGTCTGGTGCTGGAACAGGTCCCGCGGACTGAAGTGAATGCCCTGCTGTCGCGCGCGACTGACCACCTGGATCGACAGGATCGAATCGCCGCCCAGTTCGAAGAAGTTATCGTTGAGGCCGACCTGCGCCACGTTCAGCACTTCACACCAGGTGCCGGCCAGGGTCAGCTCCAGTTCATTGCTCGGCGCCACGTAGTGCTGGCGGTTCAACTCAGGATCCGGTGCCGGCAGTGCGCGGCGGTCGAGTTTGCCGTTGGCGGTCAGCGGCATGCTGGCCAGCAGGATCAGGTGCGTCGGCACCATGTAGTCCGGCAGTTGGGATTTGAGATGCGCCTTGAGCGCTTCGCGCAGTGCGGCTTGCTGTGTTTCGTCCTGCTCGGCGACTTCCGTGACGAGGTAGCCGACCAGTTGCTTGCCGCTCGGTGCATCCAGCGCCAGGACCACGGCTTCACGGATGGATTCGTGTTCCAGCAGACGGGTTTCGATCTCGCCCAGTTCGATGCGGAAACCACGGATTTTCACTTGATGGTCGATACGCCCGAGGTATTCCACCAAGCCATCGTCGCGCTGGCGCACCAGGTCGCCGGTGCGATAGATACGCCCACCGTTGTCCGCGAACGGATCCGCGACAAAGCGCTCCGCCGTCATGCCCGCCCGTTCGTGATAACCCTGGGCCAGGCCCGCGCCGCCGACATACAACTCGCCCGTCGCGCCTTGGGGCACCAAGGCCAGGTCGGCGTCGAGGATGTACGCCACGCGCGCGCCGATCACGCTGCCGATTGGCACGCTGCCGAGGCCTTCTTCCAACACGTCCGGCGCCAGACTGGCCAGCGGCATGACCACGGTTTCGGTCGGGCCGTAAGCGTTAAAGAACAGGCTCGGTTTAAACGCCGCGCGAATCCGCGCCAGGTGTTCGCCAGTCAAAGCTTCGCCGCCAGTGATGATCATGCGCACCGGCAGGGTTTCGCCCTGGGTCGCCAGCCACTGCGCCAACTGGCTGCCGTAGCTCGGGGTGAAGCCGAGGATGTTGATTTGATGCTGGCGGATCAGGCCGCAGATTTCTTCGGCGTCCCATTGTCCTTGAGCGCGCAACACCACTTGCGCACCGCTCAACAGCGGCACCAGCAGACGCTCGGTGGCAGCGTCGAAGTTGATCGAATAGAAGTGCAGTTCGCAGTCGTCCGGACGCATACCGAAACGCTCGATCACCGCTTGGCAATGCATGGCGATTTCGCCGTGGGACACCACCACGCCTTTCGGTTTGCCGGTGGAGCCGGAGGTGTAAATCAGGTACGCCTGATGCTGCGGCAAGCTGATAAACGGCAGCTCGGTAGCCGGGTAATTGGCCAGTTCGGCGGCGTCGTCTTCCAGGCACCAGCGCGCTACGGTCGAGGGCAATTCACCGAGGGCGTTGAACATGGCTTTGTCACTGAGAAGCAGACCGATGCCGCTGTCTTCGATCATGTAGTGCAGGCGATCCAGCGGGTATTCCGGGTCCAGCGGCACGTAGGCGCCGCCGGCCTTGAGGATCGCCAGCAGGCCGATGACCATTTCCAGCGAACGCTCCAGCGCCAGGCCGACACGAACCTGCGGGCCGACACCGCGTTCGCGCAGCATCCAGGCCAGGCGATTGGCGCGGCTTTCGAGTTCGGCGTAGCTCAGGGTTTGGCCAGCAAACGTCAGGGCCGGTGCATCCTTGCGCGCCAGGGCTTGCTCGCTGAACAGGTGATGAATGCACTGGTCCAGGCGATGTTCGCCCGGCTCGATGCCGAGGCTATTCAGCAGGTTTTTCTGTTCCGTGGTTTCCAGCAATGGCAGTTCGCTGAGGCGTTGTTGCGGATCCGCCAACAAGGCTTCCAGCAGATTGCGCCAGTGCCCGGCCATCCGTGCGATGCGCGGTTCGTCGAACAGGTCGGTGCTGTACGTCAGGCAGCAACCCAGGCGATGGTCGAGGTCGGTGACTTCCAGGTTAAGGTCGAACTTGGTCGCTCGGGCATCGTTGGCCAGGTATTCGACGGTCATGCCGGCCAGGGTGCGGCTCTGCTGGAACTCCCAGCGCTGCACGTTGCACATCACCTGGAACAACGGGTTGTAAGCAGCGCTGCGCGGTGGCTGCAAGGCTTCGACCAAGTGATCGAACGGCAGGTCCTGATGGGACTGGCCCTCGATCACGGTGTGACGCACCTGCTCAAACAATTCACCGACGGACATCTGCCCGTCAAGCTGGCAACGCAACACTTGGGTGTTGAGGAACGCGCCGATCAGCCCTTCGCTTTCTGGACGAATACGGTTGGCGACCGGCGCGCCGATGCGCAAATCGGTCTGGCCGCTGTATCGGTAAAGCAGCACGGCCAGGGCGGCGGTCATGGTCATGAACAGGGTCAGACCGTTTTGCGCGTTGAAGGCGCGAACCCGTGCCGCGAGGTCATCGCTCAGGTCGAACCGGAACAGTTCGCCCTGGTGACTTTGCACTGGCGGACGTGGACGGTCGGCGGGCAATTCCAGCAACGGATGTTCGCGGCCCAGTTGCGCGGTCCAGTAGTCGAGCTGGCGCTGACGCTCGCCGGATTCCAGCCACTGACGCTGCCAGACGCTGTAATCCAGGTACTGCACCGGCAACGGTTCCAGCGGCGATTCGCGGTCATCGACGAAGGCTTCGTAGAGCGCGCTCAATTCACGGGCGAAGATGTCCATCGCCCAACCTTCGGTGACGATGTGGTGCAGGGTCAGCACCAGGTAATGTTCCTGCTCGCCAGTCTTGACCAGGCAGGCACGCAGCAGCGGACCGGTTTCCAGATTGAACGGCGTGTGGGCCTCGCTATCCGCCAGGGCCTGGACCCGCTGCTCGCGCAGCTCGGCGTCGAGGGCCGAGAAATCCTTCCAGTCCATGCGCATGCCGGTGTCGGCATGCACCTGTTGCCGGGCCACGCCATCGACACTCGGGAACGTGGTGCGCAGGGTTTCGTGGCGGATGATCAGCGCTTGCAGCGCCGCTTCGAACCGCCCGACATCCAGCACTCCGCGCAGCCGCGCCATGCCGCCGACGTTATAGGCCGGGCTGTCCGGCTCCATTTGCCAGAGGAACCACATGCGCTGTTGGGAATAGGACAGCGGCACCGCTTGGCTGCGGTCGACTTTCTCGATTGGTGGTTGCTTGTTGGTGTGGCCGCTGGCCTGGATCAGACGCACCTGTTCTGCGAACGCGCCCAGCTCACTGTTTTCGAACAGCGCACGCAGGGGCAATTCGACGTCGCAAGCCTGACGGGTGCGGGAAATGATTTGCGTGGCCAGCAGCGAATGGCCGCCGAGGGCGAAGAAATCATCGCGCAGGCCGATTTGCTTCTGGCCCAACACTTCGCGCCAGATGCCGGCGATTTGTTGTTCCAGAGCGGTGACCGGTTCGACGTGTTCGCGAACCTGCCATTGCGGTTCCGGCAAGGCACGGCGGTCGAGTTTGCCGCTTGGGCTCAGGGGCATTTCATCCAGGCGCATCAGTTGCGCCGGGACCATGTACTCCGGCAGCTCGGCGGCCAATGCGGTTTTCAGGCGTTCTGTTTGAGCATCAATGTCTTCGGAGGAATCCGTTGAGGTGTAGTAACCGATCAACTGGCCACCAGCGGTCGTTTCGCGCACCAGCACCACGGCTTGGGCGACGCCGTCCTGGGCCAGCAGACGCGCTTCGATTTCTTCCGGCTCAACCCGGAAGCCGCGCAGCTTGACCTGCTGATCGAGGCGCCCGAGGTATTCGATCACGCCATCAGCGGTCCAGCGCGCGCGGTCACCGGTGCGATACAAACGCGCGCCCTGCTCGCCCAGTGGATCGACCACGAAGCGTTCAGCAGTCAGGGACGGACGACCGAGGTAACCCCGGGCCAGGCCGATACCGCTGATGCACAGCTCACCCGGCACACCGGCCGGGACAGGATTGAGGTCGCTGTCGAGCACGCGGCAGATCACATTGCCCAACGGCCGGCCAATCGGCGAGCGCTCGCCATCCGCCGTGGTGCAATGCCAATGGGTGACGTTGATCGCGGTTTCGGTCGGGCCGTAGCGGTTGTGCAGTTGCACCGCCGGCAGTTGCCCCAGCACGCGGTTACGCAGCTCGGCGGGCAAGGCTTCGCCGCCGGAGAAAATCCGGCGCAGGCTGGTGCATTCGGCGGTCAGCGGTTCTTCGATGAACAGCGCCAGCAACGGTGGCACGAAGTGCAGCGTAGTTACGCCATATTGTTGGACCAGTTGCGCAATACGATGGGGATCGCGGTGTTCGCCGGGACCGGCAATCAACAACCGCGCACCGGTGATCAGCGGCCAGAAGCATTCCCACACCGACACGTCGAAACTGATCGGCGCTTTTTGCATCAGCACGTCGGTGTCGTTCAGGCGATAAGTGTTCTGCATCCATTGCAGGCGTTCGGCGAGGGCCGCGTGGGTGTTGCCGACGCCTTTCGGTTGGCCGGTGGAGCCTGAGGTGTAAATCACGTAGGCCAGGTTGTCGCTGTGCAGGTGCAGGCCGGGTGCGTGGCTCGGCCAGTTTTCCAGGTGCAACGCGTCCATGGCGATCACGCTGACGCCGTCGGTGGCGGGCAAGCGGTCGAGCAATTCGGTCTGGGTCAGCAGCAATTCGACGCCGCTGTCGCTGAGCATGTAGGCCAGGCGTTCCGCCGGGTAATCCGGGTCCAGCGGCACGTAGGCGCCGCCAGCCTTGGTGATCGCCAGCAGGCCGATCAGCAGTTGCGGCGAACGCTCGGCGGCGATGGCCACGCACACATCCGGGCCGACACCTTTGTCGCGCAGGTAATGGGCCAGGCGATTGGCTTGGGCGTGCAGTTCGGCGAAATCGAGTTGGCCACCGTCCCAGATCAGCGCGGTGCGTTCCGGGGTCAGGCGCAGTTGTTCGTTGAGCAATTCCGGAAGCCATTGGCTGGCCAGTGCGCAGGGTGCCGCGCTCCACGAGGCTTGCTGATCGTGCTCGTTTGAGGTCAGCAGTGGCAGGTCGCCGATGGCCTGTTGTGGCTGTGCGCAAACCTCGCGCAGCAGGTTGGTGAAGTGCTCAGCCAGGCGCTCGATGGTCGCGGCGTCGAACAGTTCGTTGGCGTAATCGAAGGATAGGCTCAGGCGCCCGTTGCGGTCTTCTTCGCTGTGCAACTGCAGGTCGAACTTGGCTTCGCGGCTGTGCCACGGCAACTCTTCGGCGAGCAGTCCCGGCAAGCGGCGCAGTGCGCTTAAATCCCGCTGCTGGTGGTTGAACATGACCTGGAACAAACCGGACTCGCGGGCCTGGGGGAAGGCTTCAAGCAATTGCTCGAACGGCAGGTCCTGATGGGCCTGGGCGCCGAGCGCGGCTTGGCGGGTTTGCGCCAGCAGCTCAACGAACGACAGGCGTGAATCAACCTCGGCGCGCAGCACTTGGGTGTTGATGAAGAAGCCGATCAGGCCCTGGGTTTCCAGGCGCGGACGGTTGGCGTTCGGCACGCCGATGCGGATGTCGCGCTGGCCGCTGTAGCGGTGAAGCAGACTCTGGAACGCCGCGAGCAACAACATGAACGGCGTGGCTTCGTGGGTCTGGGCAGTCTGGCGGATGGCTTCGCTCAGGCTCACACCCAGACGCACGGTGTGGCGGGCGGCGCTGTGATTTTGCTGCGAGGTTCGCGGATGATCAGTGGCCAGACTCAGCACCGGATGCTCGTCGCCCAACTGGTTTTTCCAGTAGGCCAGTTGCCGCTCACTCTCACCCTGCGCCAGCCATTGACGCTGCCAACTACCGTAATCGGCGTACTGGGTCGGCAGTGCCGCGAGCGTGGCTGTTTGTCCTTGGGAAGCCGCTGCGTACAGCCGCGAGAACTCGTCGATCAACACATTCAGCGACCAGCCGTCGGCGATGATGTGGTGCATCGTCACCAGCAGTTGATGATCCTCGTCGTCGAGGCGCACCAGGGTCACCCAAAGCAGCGGGCCTTTCTCCAGATCGAACTGGCTGCGGGCTTCGTCCTCGCGGATTTGTTGCGCGCGCAGTTCACGTTTGTCGACGGGCAAATCGCTGATGTCGATCAGTTGCAGGTTGAATTCGCCAGCCCCATCGACCCTTTGAAGGGCCACGCCGTCACGTTCGAAGAAGCGCGTGCGCAGGGATTCGTGGCGTTCGATCAACTGCTGGAAACTGGCGCGCAAGGCGTCTTCGTCCAGTTCGCCGCGCAAACGCAAGGCGCCGGGAATGTTGTAGGCGCTGCTCTGCGGGTCGAGTTGCCAGGTGATCCACAAACGGTTTTGCGCCAGGGATTGCGGCATCGCTTCGCTGCGCGACAGCGGCGTGATCGCGCCTTGGGCCAGGCCACCGTCCTGTTGCAAACGGGCGACCGCTTCGGCGAAGGCGCCGAGAGTCGGGGCTTCGAACAACAGGCGCAGGTTCAACTCCAGGCCCAGCTCTTCACGCAAGCGCGCGACCACCTGAGTGGCGGCAATAGAGTTGCCGCCAAGCAGGAAGAAGTGATCGTCGGCGTTGACCTGTTTGACGCTGAGCTGCTCGCGCCAGATCGTGGCGATCAGGCTTTGCAGCTCGGAAGCGGATGGCGCCGTGGCTTCGCTTTCAACCTCTGCCGACGGGAACAGCGCGTAGCTGTCGAGGCTGCCGTCCGCCAGGCGATTGCGGCACGCCGAACGTTGCAGCTTGCCGCTGGAGGTCTTCGGCAACGCGCCGGGATTGAGCAACACCACCACGCTCGGCGCTTCCTGATACGCCTCGGCCACGGCTTGGCGGATGGCTTTGATCAATGCGTCGGGCGGCAGGATTTTCTGCACGCTGCGGCTGATTTCCGCGGCGATGCCGATGCCTTCCTGGCCGTCGATATTGACCGCGAACGCGGCGACGCGCCCCTTGCGCACCACTTCCACTTCGCGCTCGACGGTTTGCTCGATGTCCTGCGGATAGAGGTTGTGGCCGCGCACGATCAGCATGTCTTTCAGACGCCCGGTGATGAAAAACTCATTTTCTCGCTTGAAGCCCAGGTCGCCGGTTCGCAACCAGGTACGGCCCGCGTGCTGGACGAAAGTCTTGGCGCTGGCCTCAGGGTTGCGCCAGTAACCGTGGGCGATGCTCGGCCCGGTGGCCCAGACTTCGCCGACGGCGTTGTCGGCCAGTTCCGTGAGTCCGACAGGATCGACAATCAGCACCGCGTGATCCGGCTGGCTGATGCCGCAACTCATGATCGCCGCGCCCTCGCCCGCTGTGGCACGGTTTTGTGCCAACGCCTGATCGTCCACGCGCAGGTTGCCGATGCCCAGGCCACGCGGCGTGCCGGCCACAAACAGCGTGGCTTCGGCCAGACCGTAGGACGCCATGAAGCTGTCCGGGGTGAAGCCGCACGGGGCGAATTTCTCGGCGAAGCGTTCCAGGGTGTCGAGACGAATCGGCTCGGACCCGGAATACGCCACGCGCCAGCCACTCAGGTCGAGGCGTTCCAGCGCCGATTCGCTGACCCGTTCGCTGCACAGTCGATAGGCGAAGTCCGGCCCGCCACTGATGGTGCCGCGGTATTCGCTGATCGCTTCCAGCCAGCGCAACGGCCGGCCGAGGAAGTATGCCGGCGACATCAACACGCACGGCACGCCGCTGAAAATCGGCTGCAACAGGCCGCCGATCAGGCCCATGTCGTGGTACAGCGGCAACCAGCTGACGATCACGTCGTCCGGGTTCAGGTCGATGCCGAAGCCGTGGCGGATCAACAGTTCGTTGGCCACCAGGTTGCCGTGGCTGACTTGCACGCCTTTAGGTAATGCAGTGGAGCCAGAGGTGTATTGCAGGAAGGCGATGTGGTCGTCTTCCAGATCCGGCGCCACCCAGCGTTCGGCCAGATTACTGTCGAGGGTGTCGACGCAAAGCAGCGGCGGCGCGCCTTCAATTTGCAGCAAGGCGTCGCGCAGGCTGGCGCTGGTCAACAGCAGACGCGGCTCGGCGTCGCTGATGATCGACAGCAGGCGCTCCTGGTGATGACGCTTGGTCGATTCCGGCGGATAGGCCGGCACGGCGATGACACCGGCATACAGGCAGCCAAAAAACGCCGCGACGTAATCCGGGCCGCTGGGAAACAACAGCACCGCGCGATCGCCAAATCCGGCCTCGTCCTGCAATGCGCCGGCAATGGTGCGGGCGCGCTGATCCAGCTCTTGATAACTGAGTACCACCGTCTGATCCGGGGTTTCGGCGAGAAAACGCAAAGCCACGCGATCCGGCGTCAGGGCCGCGCGGCGCTGGAGGGCTTGGACCAGTGTGCTGGGGAGTTCGAACGCGTCGGTCATGAGGTTTCCTGCCTGAATTCGGCTTACAAGTTGGAATCGGTTTTCCTACGTCACGCTCATACAAATGGCGTGCAGGGCGCGGTCTTCGCCGACCGCGCAAGGCTTGGGAATGCTGTTTTGGCCGGGACGTGTCCGGAACCATTCACCAATGAGAACGATTGATGTCTTGAAATAATTAGTCGGCAGGCTTCAACCCCAACAGGGCCGGGTGCGTCAGCGTGTCGCAGTTCTCACTCTGCACTTTTGTGGAGCATTAATTCTCTTTCTCAATTGACAATCATTATCATTCAACATAATTTGTCGCTCGATGTGTAGGACGGCTCCGAACCGCTTGTCGTCCCGCAACCCTATTTGCAGCAAGGTGATTTCCATGACGGAACAAGTATCCACAAGCAGGTGCGATTCACCGCTACTTCAGGCCTTTGTCGACAACCGACTGATTCTGGTCAAAATTGCAGCCCGCATTACCGGCTGCCGGTCGCGGGCTGAGGACGTGGTGCAAGATGCGTTTTTCCGGCTGCAATCGGCGCCGCAGATCACCTCTTCGTTCAAGGCTCAGCTCAGCTACCTGTTCCAGATCGTGCGCAACCTGGCGATCGATCACTACCGCAAACAGGCGCTGGAGCAGAAGTATTCAGGCCCTGAAGAGGAAGGTCTGAACGTGGTGATCCAGGGCGCTTCGCCAGAAACTTCGCACATCAATTTCTCGACCCTGGAACACATCGCCGACGCGCTGACCGAGCTGCCCAGCCGCACGCGTTACGCCTTCGAGATGTACCGCCTGCACGGCGTGCCGCAAAAGGACATCGCCAAGGAACTCGGTGTCTCGCCGACCCTGGTGAATTTCATGATTCGCGATGCGCTGGTGCACTGCCGCAAGGTGTCGGGCAGTCGGGCGGATACGTTTGCTCGGCGTTAAGATCCAGAACCTCATCGCCCCATCCATTCGCGAGCAGGCTCGCTCCCACAGGGTTTGCGTTGAACCTGTGGGAGCGAGCCTGCTCGCGAAGGCTGACTCAAGACCGCAGAAGATCTTGAGTCATACCGCTCACGCCAACCTGCACCGATCAAAAAACCGCTCACGCCCCAACACCATCAGCGCCGCGCGCTTGTGCGGGAAGTCGAACTCTTTCTCGCAGTGAAAACACTGGTTGTGCATATGCCCGATCATCTTGGCGTTGTCGGCGCGCGGCTCGGCGACCACACGCTGGGTGCGCGGATCGTCGAGAAACAGGTAATGCACCAGCGCCGATAACCAGCTCGCCACTTTATGTGGACCGCGATGCGCTTCTTCCCCCACCAGCATGTGAATGCCACGGTCGTAATCGCCGGCGTCGTAGAACGGCGCGATGCGATCTTCCTTGGCCCAATAAGCCTCAAAGTACGCAAACGGCTGATCATCGAAACAACCGATCAACGTCAGGGTGTGCGGGTCGGCGTCGAGCCTGCTCAAATACTCGCGATGTTTCTCGAGGCTGCCCTGCTCCTCCCAGAAACTCGCCACTCGCGGACTGTTCTGCCAGCGATTGAAGCGTGTCAGGTCCTGTTCGATTTCCACGGTACGCAAGGAAATCCACGCACCGAGGCGCGCGTCGAAACGTCGATAGACTTCACCGCGAGGTTTGGCCGGGCGCAAGGGATGACGCTTGCCGGCGCTGATGACCATTTGCTGTGGATAAATGCCCGTCAGGGACTCGCCCAGCCACGGCTGCGGCAACTGCCAGAACAGCGTGCGTTCACAACGGTACTCACCCAGCTTTTCGGTCGGGATCAGTAAACCGCTGCGCAAGGCTTCGGTCGGCGCTTCGCCGAGGCGCCAGGTCAGGCGCTGGCAATCCGGATCACGGGCAAACAGCCAATAACACGCCGCCCAGAACGCCTGACCGGCGGGCAACCCGAAGCGTTCTTCCACCTCGATGTGCAACCCGGGCTCGCGGGACAGACGCAAACGAATCAGCGGTTGCCCTTCCAGGCTGAGGCTCAGCCGGCTTTCGGTTTCATCGGCTACAAGACTGCGCCCGGACGGTAACACCAGGGCGGACAGGTCATTCAGATTGGACATGGGTCGGGCTCACAGTAATCGTCGACAGTTCAACGATGTGACGTGAGCCGGGGCGGGAAATTTAAGCGAAGTCTTTAAATCCGCGATCTGTGGCACGTTTCAAGGCTTGGGCACCGGCACCACGGCGATCTTGTACGGCTCGAAAATCTTCAGCATCTGGCCGTTGTCGCGCAAGCCTTGCAGCAACTTGCTGAACGCCGGGCCACTGATCGGCGCGCTCGGGCTGAGCAGTGCGTAGTGGTGATAGACCTGATCGATGCGCTGGGACACCAGCAATTCATCGGCGACTTTCTCGTTGCGCAGCAGGTAATCGCTCAGGTAAGAGCGCGTGACCAGGGCAATGTCCGCGCGATCACGCAGGACCATCAGCAAGTTGCTGTCATGGGAATAGGTCAGCGTGGCGTTGTAATTCTGCGCGAGGAATTTCGGGTCGGCGTTGAAGTTGGCGAATTCATAGTGATAGCCGCTGAACAGCGCCAGACGCTTGCCCGTGAGGTCGGCGAAGTAGCTCTGCTGACGGTCGGGTTTACGTTGCGCGACAAAAATCTCGGCGTCTTCCAGGCCCATGTCGACCGTGGTGTGAGGAATCTCCTTCCAGCCCCAGTCCGGGTTCTCGAAGATCGCCATGTCCACCCGGCCCTGCTTGAAATCACCGAAGCGCCGGGGAATCGAGGTTGGCACCAACACGAACTGGTAGTCGGTCTGCAATTGATTCAAGGCTTCCACCAATTGCGGCAACAGGCCGGTGTCGGCGCCGGACTCCGGGCGCACGGTGTAAGGCGGAAAATGCGCCGCGCCGACCCGCACTTGTTGCGCCGCCTGGGACGGCAACACCCATAGCACTGCAAGTGCCGCCAGTAAAAGCCGCGAGACCGTCCAACTTGGCGAAGACATCAAAACAAACCACTCCCCGAAAAAATACGCATCAATCCATTCAAGCTAGGCGGTTTCGCCTACTTAGCCAGTTTATCGTCGAGATAGACGTCTCACTGCTTCTCTTCAAGCACCAGAATCAACGCCTCATCGGCCAATTGATCGAGGCTCATGCTGCCGCCGGCACGAAACCAGGTAGTGGTCCAGGACAAGGCGCCCGTCAGGAAGCGCCGGGTGATGAACACGTCGCCGCGAATAAACCCGGCGTCCTTGGCCTCCCCCAGCACCTGCAACCAGATTTCTTCATAAATATCCCGCAGGGCCAGCACCTGGACCTGCCCTTCCGCGGACAACGAACGCCATTCATAAACCAGCACCGCCATGGCTTCGCCGCTGCCGCCCATGATCGACTGCAATTCGCAGCGGATCAGCGCCAGCACTCGCTCGCGCACATTACCGGCCTCGGCCAGGGCGGCACGCATCAGCGCGGTGTTGTAGCGAATGGTTTCTTCCATCACCGCGCGCAGGATCTCATCCTTGCTTTTGAAGTGATGAAAAATACTGCCCGACTGAATGCCCACCGCACTGGCCAGATCCCGCACCGTGGTGCGCTCATAACCTTTATTGCGGAACAGATGGGCCGCCACTTGCAGCAGTTTGCCGCGGGCGCTGTCCGGGTCGGTCAATTGGCCGTTGTCGACCAATTCGCGCATCACCCTCAGGGCTTTTTGCTCGTCCACCCGTTCTCTCCTACAGTCGTTCAGTCAGATGCGCTGCTCGCCGCCAAAACAGCAGGGTTGCGCGGGCAATTTAAGCTGGCCGGGGCAACCAAGCAAGCGCTTGGGGCGAAGATATTTTGGGCGTTTACAAACCAAGCGCTTGCTTGGTAGTCTCGAGACACTTCTGTCGGAGCTGAGCATGGAGTTGACTGTGCCAAAAACCATCCGCATCGGTTGCGCCAGTGCCTTCTGGGGCGACACCTCGACCGCCGCCGCGCAACTGGTAGAAGGCGGGCGCCTGGACTATCTGGTGTTCGATTACCTGGCCGAAATCACCCTGTCGATCATGGCCGGCGCCCGGATGAAAGATCCCCAGACCGGCTACGCCAGCGACTTCATCGAAGTCCTCAGCCCTTTGTTACCGCAACTCGCCGAACAGAAGATCCGCGTCATCAGCAACGCTGGCGGGGTCAACCCGCAGGCCTGCGCCGCCGCCCTGCAAGCGGCATGCGACAAGGCCGGTGTGGCGCTGAAGATCGCGGTGCTGCTGGGCGATGACCTGCAACCCCAGTTCAAACAACTCAGCAGCCAAGGCATTCGCGAGATGTTCAGCGGCGCGCCGTTACCACCGATGTGCGTGTCCACCAACGCGTACCTCGGCGCGCCGGGCATCGTCGAAGCCCTGCGCCTGGGGGCGGACATCGTGATCACCGGGCGGGTGGTGGACAGCGCCGTGGTCAGCGCCGCGCTGGTGCATGAATTCGGCTGGTCATGGCACGACTACGACAAACTGGCCCAGGCCGCGCTGGCCGGGCACATCATCGAATGCGGCGCCCAATGCACCGGCGGCAACTTCACCGATTGGCGCGACGTGCCCGACTACGAACACATCGGTTTTCCCATCGTCGAAGTCAGCGCCGACAGCCAGTTCATCGTCAGCAAGCCCGAAGGCTCCGGCGGACTGGTCACGCCACTGACGGTCGGCGAGCAGATGCTCTATGAAATCGGCGACCCACGGGCCTATCTGTTGCCGGACGTGGTCTGCGATTTCAGTCAGGTCAAACTCCAGCAACAAGGCAAAAACGCGGTTCAGGTGCACGGCGCCAAAGGCCTGCCGCCGACGGATCAGTACAAGGTCAGCGCGACTTACCCGGACGGTTTCCGCTGCACCGCCAGTTGCCTGATTGCCGGCATCGATGCAGTGGACAAGGCCCGGCGGGTCAGCGAGGCGATCATCAACAAGACGTCGGAGATTTTCAGCCAACGCGGCTGGGCGCCCTACAGCGAAGTGAACATCGAACTGCTCGGCAGCGAGGCCACCTACGGCCCCCACGGCCAACGCCAGGACAGCCGCGAAGTGGTGATCAAACTTGCGGTGCGTCACCCGAGCAAACAGGCGTTGATCGTGTTCTCCCGGGAAATCGCCCAGGCCGCCACCGGCATGGCACCGGGACTGACCGGGATCGTCGGCGGCCGGCCAACGGTGTATCCGCTGATCCGGCTGTTCTCGTTCCTGATCGACAAAACGGCCTGCACGCTGGAGATTGATCTCAAGGGTCAACGCCATTCCTGCGCCCTTCCCGCCCTTGATGCGCTCGACACCGCTGATTTGCCCGAGCCGTTTGAGCCGCCCAAACCCACCGAGCGGGCCGACGCCAGTGTTGCGTTGATCAAACTCGCGGTGGCGCGCTCCGGCGACAAGGGCAATCACAGCAACATCGGGGTCATGGCCCGTGATCCACAGTTCCTGCCATGGATCGCCGAAGCGCTGACGCCGGAAGTCATCGTTGACTGGATGAGCCACGTGCTCGACCCGGTCCACGGGCGCGTCGAGCGCTGGTATCTGCCCGGCACCCACAGCTTGAATTTCCTGTTGGAAAACGCCCTCGGCGGTGGCGGCGTGGCCAGCCTGCGGATCGATCCGCAAGGCAAAGCCTTCGCCCAGCAACTGCTGGAGATGCAGATTCCAGTGCCCCAGCACATCGCCGACCAGGTCAACTAGAGGACCGCTGCCATGGCTTACGACTCGATTTTCAAACCCGATCTGTTCGCTGGCCAAACCATTATTGTCACCGGCGGCGGCAGCGGCATCGGCCGTTGCACCGCCCACGAACTGGCGGCCCTCGGTGCCCATGTGCTGCTGGTGGGGCGCAATGCCGACAAACTGAAAAACGTCGCCGCCGAGATTGCCGAAGACGGTGGCAAGGCGGACTGGAAGGCCTGCGATATTCGCGAGGAAGAAGCGGTCAAGCATCTGGTCAGCGAGTTGATCCGCCTGCATGGGCCGATTCATGGTCTGGTCAACAATGCCGGCGGGCAATTCCCGTCGCCATTGGCCTCGATCAATCAGAAGGGGTTCGAAACCGTGATGCGCACCAACCTGGTGGGCGGTTTCCTGATGGCTCGGGAAGTGTTCAACCAATCCATGAGCAAACACGGCGGGGCCATCGTCAACATGCTCGCCGACATGTGGGGCGGCATGCCCGGCATGGGTCATTCGGGGGCGTCGCGCTCGGGCATGGACAACCTGACCAAGACCGCCGCGTTCGAATGGGGTTACGCCGGGGTGCGGGTCAATGCCGTGGCGCCGGGCTGGATTGCTTCCAGCGGTATGGACACCTACGAAGGTGCGTTCAAAGCCGTGATCCCGACCCTGCGCGAGCATGTGCCGCTCAAGCGTATCGGCACCGAATCGGAAGTCAGCGCGGCGATTGTGTTCCTGCTCAGCCCGGCGGCGGCGTTTGTCAGTGGCAGCACATTGCGCATCGACGGCGCGGCGAGCCTGGGCGGTCGGGCGTGGCCGATTCACAAGGCGCAGAACAGCGAATCGTATAACGGCTTTCACCGCGCCTACTTACCCGACGTGCTCAAGGACAAGGAGTAAGCCATGCCGGTGATTGAGTCCCAGATCGACCCTTTCAGCGAACAGTTCGCGCAAAACCGTGCGGCGATGCTGATGGCTATCGAGCACGTCCGCCAACTCGAACAAAACCTGCTGAACAAGGCTGCCGAAGCCAAGGCCAAATTCGACAAGCGCGGCCAACTGCTACCCCGTGAACGCCTCAACCTGCTGCTCGACCCCGGCGCACCGTTCCTTGAACTGGCGAGCCTGGCTGGCTACAAGCTGCACGACGACAAGGACGGCAGTTCTGCCGGTGGCGGGCTGATTGCCGGGATCGGTTACGTATCCGGCGCGCGGGTGCTGGTAGTGGCGAACAACAGCGCGATCAAGGGAGGGACCATTTCCCCCAGTGGTTTGAAAAAGTCCCTGCGCCTGCAACAGATCGCCATGGAAAACAAACTGCCGGTGATTACCCTGGCCGAGAGCGGCGGCGCCAACCTCAATTACGCCGCCGAGATTTTCATCGAAGGCGCGCGCAGCTTTGCCAATCAGGCGCGGATGTCGGCTATGGGTTTGCCGCAGATCACCGTCGTCCACGGCTCGGCCACGGCGGGCGGCGCGTATCAACCGGGCTTGTCGGATTACGTGGTGGTGGTGCGCGGCAAGGCCAAATTGTTTCTCGCCGGCCCGCCGCTGTTAAAAGCCGCCACCGGCGAAGTCGCCACCGATGAAGAATTGGGCGGTGCCGAGATGCACGCACAAACCGCCGGCACCGCCGAATACCTGGCCGAGAACGATGCCGACGGTGTGCGCCTGGTGCGGGAGATTGTCAGCCTGTTGCGGTGGAACGATCAGCTGCAATGGTTACCCGAGCGCCAATGGAAAGAACCGCTCTACCCCATCGACGAATTGCTTGGGCTGATCCCGGACGATCCGAAAAAACCCTACGACGTGCGCGAGATCATCGCGCGGATTGCCGACGGTTCGAACTTCCTTGAATTCAAGGAAGAGTTCGATCAGCAGACGATCTGCGGCCACCTGAAAATCCAGGGTCGCGCCTGCGGCGTCATCGGCAACAACGGCCCGATCACGCCCAAGGGCGCGAGCAAGGCTGCGCAGTTCATTCAGCTCTGCGACCAGAGCCAGACGCCGCTGCTGTTCTTCCACAACACCACCGGGTTCATGGTCGGCACCGAGTCGGAACAGCAAGGCGTGATCAAGCACGGCGCGAAGATGATTCAGGCAGTCGCCAACGCCCGAGTGCCGAAACTGACCATCGTCGTCGGCGGTTCCTACGGTGCGGGCAACTACGCGATGTGTGGCCGTGGCCTCGACCCGCGCTTCATCTTCGCCTGGCCGAATAGCCGGACCGCCGTGATGGGCGGCGCCCAGGCCGGCAAGGTGTTGCGGATCGTCACCGAGGCCAAACAGCTCAAGGACGGCGTGGTGCCGGACCCGAAAATGCTCGACATGCTGGAGCAGGTCACCGCGCAGAAACTCGACAGCCAATCCACCGCACTTTATGGCAGCGCCAGTTTGTGGGACGACGGGCTGATCGATCCGCGGGACACCCGGACGTTGCTCGGGTATTTGCTGGATATCTGTCATGAAGCCGAGGTTCGGCCGCTGCAAGCCAACAGTTTTGGTGTCGCACGTTTTTGATGACGCAGAGCGTCTAAGGCTGCATTCCCACGCAGAGCGTGGGAACGATCAGATCAGGAGAACAATAAAAATGATCTTCACCCAGGAACACGAAGCACTGCGCCGCACCGTTCGCCAGTTCGTCGATCACGAGATCAACCCGCACGTCGAGGAGTGGGAAAAGGCCGGACGCTTTCCGATCCATGAGATTTTCCGCAAGGCCGGCGACTTGGGTCTGCTGGGGATTTCCAAGCCGGAAAAATTCGGCGGCATGGGCCTCGATTACAGCTACTCGATTGTCGCTGCCGAAGAATTCGGCACCATTCATTGCGGCGGGATCCCGATGTCCATCGGCGTGCAAACCGACATGTGCACCCCGGCCCTCGCCCGTTTCGGCTCCGATGAATTGCGTGATGAGTTCCTGAGGCCCGCGATCACCGGCGAGCAGGTCGGCTGCATCGGCGTCTCGGAAGTCGGCGCCGGCTCTGATGTCGCCGGGCTGAAAACCACTGCGCGCAAGGACGGCGACGACTACGTGATCAACGGCAGCAAGATGTGGATCACCAACTCGCCGAGCGCCGACTTCATCTGCCTGCTGGCCAACACCTCGGACGACAAACCCCACGTCAACAAGTCGCTGATCATGGTGCCGATGAATACGCCGGGCATCAGCCTGAGTTCACACCTGGACAAGCTTGGCATGCGCAGTTCGGAAACCGCCCAGGTGTTTTTCGACAATGTGCGCGTGCCCCAGCGCAACCGCATCGGCCACGAAGGCGCGGGGTTCATGATGCAGATGTTGCAGTTCCAGGAGGAACGCCTGTTTGGCGCGGCGAACATGATCAAAGGCCTGGAATACTGCATCGACAGCACCATCGAGTACTGCAAGGAGCGCAAGACGTTCGGCAATGCGCTGATCGACAATCAGGTGATCCACTTCCGCCTCGCGGAACTGCAAACCGAAATCGAATGCCTGCGGGCGCTGGTCTACCAGGCCACCGAGCAATACATCAAAGGCCAGGACGTCACGCGCCTGGCCTCGATGGCCAAACTCAAGGCCGGTCGCCTGGGCCGGGAAGTCAGCGACAGTTGCCTGCAATATTGGGGCGGCATGGGCTTCATGTGGGACAACCCGGTGGCCCGGGCCTACCGCGACGTGCGGCTGGTGTCGATTGGCGGCGGTGCCGACGAAATCATGCTGGGCATCATCTGCAAGCTCATGGGCACCCTGCCGGGGAAAAAGAAATGAACAGCCTGCCGGAGTGCCAGACGCTGTTGCTCGAGCGCCACAACGGCGTGTTGCACATCACCCTCAACCGCCCGGAAAGCCGCAATGCCATGAGCTTGCAAATGGTCGCCGAACTGCGCGCGGTGCTGACGGCAGTGCATGACGACCGGGCCGTGCGAGCGTTGGTGATCAGCGGTGCCGGCGGGCATTTCTGCGCCGGCGGCGACATCAAGGACATGGCCAACGCCCGCGCCCAAGGCCCGGACGCTTATCGCGACTTGAATCGTGCATTCGGTGCGCTGCTGCAAGAGGTGCAACACGCCCCGCAAGTGGTGATCACGGTGCTGCAAGGCGCAGTGCTCGGCGGTGGTTTCGGTCTGGCCTGCGTCAGCGATGTCGCGCTGGCGGATCATCAGGCGCAATTCGGTTTGCCGGAAACCAGCCTCGGTCTGCTGCCGGCTCAGATTGCGCCCTTCGTGGTCCAGCGCATTGGGCTGACCCAGGCACGCAGACTGGCCCTGACGGCGGCGCGGTTCGATGGCACCCAGGCGCGGCGCATGGGGCTGGTGCATTTTGTCGAACATGACGCGCAGGCCCTGGCCGAACGCCTCGAAGAAGTATTGGCGCATGTGTTGTGCTGCGCGCCGGGGGCGAATGCGTTGACGAAAAAACTGTTGCTGACGAGTGCCGGACAGCCTTCCGATGAATTGTTGAATCAAGCCGCCGAGTGGTTCAGCGAAGCGGTGACCGGGGCTGAAGGGGTCGAGGGGACCATGGCCTTTGTGCAAAAGCGAAAACCGGGGTGGGCCTCTTAAAAGCTTCGCGAGCAAGCCCGCTCCCACAGTGTAAACGCATTCCAAATGTGGGAGCGAGGCTTGCCCGCGAAGAGGCCATCACATCCACCGCAAAACCAAGGGAATAAACCATGCCCGGACTCCGCAAAATCCTGATCGCCAACCGCGGTGAAATCGCCTGCCGCATCCAGCGCACCGCCCAGGCCCTGGGCTACCGTACCGTCGCGGTGTTCAGCGACGCCGACGCCGCTGCCCTGCACGTTCAGATGGCCGACGAAGCCGTAAACATTGGCCCCGCCCCGGTGCAGCAGTCCTACCTGAACATCCCGGCGATCATCGAGGCCGCCCGCCGCACCGGCGCTGATGCGATCCATCCCGGCTATGGCTTCCTCTCGGAAAACGCCGAATTCGCCCTCGCCTGCCAACAGGCCAACATCACCTTCATCGGCCCCAGCCCCGAAGCCATTGAGCTGATGGGCAGCAAACGCCTGTCGAAACTCGCCATGATTGAAGCCGGTGTGCCCTGCATCAGCGGTTATCAAGGGGCCGCACAGGACGACGAGACCCTCAGCCGCGAGGCCGATCGAATCGGCTACCCGCTGATGATCAAGGCCAGCGCTGGCGGTGGTGGGCGTGGCATGCGTCTGGTGCACGATGCCAGTGATTTGCTGGAACAACTGCGCACGGCACGTTCCGAAGCCCTGCACGGCTTTGGCAGTGATGAATTGATTCTCGAACAGGCGCTGATTGATCCGCGCCACGTCGAGGTGCAGGTGTTCGGCGACCAGCACGGCAACCTGATCTACCTCGGCGAGCGCGACTGTTCGATCCAGCGCCGGCACCAGAAAATCATCGAGGAAGCGCCTTGCCCGGTGATGACCGCCGAATTGCGCCAGGCCATGGGCGAAGCGGCGCTCAAGGCCGGACGCGCGGTGAGTTATGTCGGCGCTGGCACGGTGGAGTTTCTGCTGGATGCACGCGGGCAGTTTTACTTTCTGGAGATGAACACCCGGCTGCAAGTGGAACACCCCGTGACCGAACTGATCACCGGCCTGGACCTGGTGGCCTGGCAACTGCACGTTGCCGAAGGTCTGCCGCTGCCATTGCGTCAGGATCAGGTGCGACTCGACGGGCATGCCATCGAAGTGCGTTTGTACGCCGAAGACCCGGCCCAGGGTTTCCTGCCGCAGACCGGACGCATCGACGCGTGGGAGCCGGCGTTGCAAAGCGGTGTGCGCATCGACCATGGCCTGATCGAAGGCCAGCCCATCAGCCCCTTCTACGACCCGCTGCTGGGCAAACTCATCGCCCACGGCGCCACCCGTGAAGAAGCCCGGCGCAAGTTGGTGCGAGCTGTACAGGACAGCGTGCTGCTGGGCGTGCAAAGCAATCAGCGCCTGCTCGCCAGCCTTCTCGAACACCCACAATTTATCAGCGGCGAATTCAGCACCGGGTTTATCCCGACGCACTTCGCCGAACATCCCTGCCTGCATGCCCACGTTCCGAGCGCCGAAGAACTGGCCATCGCGACGACGCTGCTCTATCAGGCTTCAGCACAGCAACACGCCATCCCGTTGGCCGGTTGGCGCAACAATGCCAGCGTGCCACTGCACTACCGGATCGGCGTGGAAGACCGGGACTGGACCGTGGAATTGAATGCGGAGCCTGGTGAGCCGTTCCGGCTACAGGTCGGCGATCGGATGCTCACATTGAAGATCCTCCACTGCGACGGACACCACGCCACCCTGGAAATCGATGGCATCCGCCAACGTCACGCCTACCGCCTCGACGCCGGACAGCTCTGGCTGTTTACCCGCCCCGGCAGCCTGAGACTGGAAGATCGCACCCAACAGCCGGTCAGCAGCCTTGCCAGCGTCAGCTCCGGCACGCTCAAGGCACCGATGGACGGGGCGATCGTCGACGTGCTGGTCAGTGAGGGCAGCACCGTCAGCAAGGGGCAGCTATTGGTAGTGCTGGAGGCCATGAAAATGGAGCATCCGCTGAAATCCGGCATCGACGGCGTGCTCAAACGCTTGCAGGTCAGGGTCGGCGACCAGGTCAAAAATCGTCAGATTTTGTTGGAGGTCGAATAAGGCGCTAGGCGGATCCGCCGGGTTTGGCTACGCTCAAGCCCTATCAGGACGCGGATACCAGGAACCTTGCGATGCCTCACTGGTTGGTCATTGATCTGGAAGCCACCACCGATGAGGGCGGCTGGCCAGTCACAGAGATGGAAATCATCGAAATCGGTGCCACCCTGGTGGACCGAAAAGGCCGGGAACTGGATCAATTCCAGCGCTTCGTACGCCCGACGCGCCGGCCATTGCTGACACCGTTTTGCCGCGAGTTGACCCACATCACCCAGGCCAATATCGATACCGCGCAGCCGCTGACCGAGGTCTGGCCGGCGTTCGAGCGCTGGCTCGGCCAGCATCATTCGCGTCTGGAGGGGTGGGCCAGTTGGGGCGATTACGACCGAAAACAATTGCTTCAGGAATGGCAGCGCCTGCAACTCGAGAGTTTCTTGAGCCAAGTGCCGCACATGAACCTCAAGCAGCGTTTCGCCAAGGCACGGCGACTGGAACGGCCGTTGGGGCTCAACGGCGCGCTGCAACTGGCGGGCATGCAGTTCAATGGCCAGCAGCACCGGGCACTGGAGGACGCACGCAATACCGCGCGGTTATTGCCACTGGTACTTCCCATCTAGGCAGGTGACGACACAAGGGGCGTTGTGCATACTGGCCGGCCCTTTTAAGCCCTTTTTCGAGGAATCGCCCATGTTTAAAGTCAACGAGTACTTCGACGGCACCGTCAAGTCGATCGCCTTTGGCACTGCTGAAGGTCCGGCGACCATCGGCGTCATGGCCCCGGGCGAATACGAATTCGGCACCAGCCAGCGTGAAATCATGCACGTGGTGACCGGCGCCCTGACCGTCAAGTTGCCGGACAGCAGCGACTGGGAAACCTTCGCCGCCGGCAGCCAGTTCAACGTACCCGCCAACAGCAAATTCCAGCTGAAAGTGGCCGTCGACACCGCTTACCTGTGCGAATACCGCGGCTAAAACCCTGGGTTTTCACAGCGACAAAAAATGCCCGTGTCCAAGGACACGGGCATTTTTCGTTCATAGTGCCGGTTACTCGAGGATCGTTACCGGCATGCCGACTTTAAGTCGACCGTTGCTGTCGTTGACCAGGTTCTGGCCGAACATCGCGCCATCCTCTTCCGCCCGGTACTTCTGCAGCGTGGCCAGTGGCTCGCGATCTTCACTGCGGACACCGGTTTGCGGATCAATAGTCGTCAGGATGCAGCGCGAGCACGACTTGACTACGCGAAACTCGACGTCGCCGATGCGAATGCGTTTCCAGCCATCTTCGGCATAGGCCTCGCTGCCTTCGATCACCAGATTGGGCCGGAAGCGCAGCATTTCCAGCGGACGCCCTACTCTGCTCGACAAGTCTTCCAGCGACGCCTGCCCGATCAGCAACAGCGGGAAGCCATCGGCGAAGGCCACCTGATCGTCGTCCTTGCCGTAACCGGCCTGGGTGGTGCGCGCGCGATCCAGCGGCACTTGCACCAGCCGCGTCGGCTTGCCGATGAATTGACTGACCCAGGCACCCGCCGCGTCGCCGGCATCAGGCACACGCAAGGTGTCGCGCCAAATGGTCACGCCGCGCAGTTCTGCTTCCGTGCCGGGCAAGGCGATATCGATCGGTGCATGGCCCGGCGCACTGAGGGTCAGGCCGCCGTCGGCATTCCACAACGCCGACAACTGGCTCATCTGCGCCACTGCCCGTTGGGTCAGGAAGCGCCCGCTGGCTTCGTCTACCAGCATCCAGCGTCGATCACCGTCCAGGCCCAGTTTGTCGAGGCTGACCTGTTGCAGGGTCTCGCCCTTGCCGGATTTCAACGGATAACGATAAAGCGCGCTCAGACGCAGCATTGCCTGCTCCCTGGTGGGCAAAAAAAGCCACCCTATACGAGCTTGATCACTGAATCAAAGGCAAAAAAACCTGTGGGAGCGGGCTTGCTCGCGAAAGCGGCTTAACATTCAACATTGATGTCGACTGTCCTACCGCTTTCGCGAGCAAGCCCGCTCCCACAGGTGGATCGTGTACTACCTTATGCCGGCACTTCGTCGAGCATCAGGCGCTGGCGCACTACATCCACAAGCTTGTCCGGCTGGAACTTGGAGAGGAAGTTGTCGCAGCCGACCTTCTTCACCATCGAATCGTTGAAACTGCCGGACAACGAGGTGTGCAGGACCACGTAGAGGCCACGCAGGCGCGGGTCGTTACGGATCTCGGTGGTCAGGCGATAGCCGTCCATTTCCGGCATTTCCGCGTCGGTGAAGATCATCAGCAGTTTGTCGGTCATGACCACGCCGGTATCGGCCCAGGCCTTGAGCATGTTCAGGGCTTTCAGGCCATCGCTGGCGATGTGCATCTTCACGCCCAACTGGCCAAGGGTGTCACGCAGTTGCGAGAGCGCCACGTTGGAGTCGTCCACCAGCAGCACTTCACGGCCACGGGCGCGTTCCAGCACCGGGTCATCGAGTTTGTCCTTGGACACTTTGGCGTTGTAAGGGACGATTTCGGCGAGGACTTTTTCCACGTCGATGATTTCCACCAACTGGTCATCGACCTTGCTGATAGCCGTCAGGTAATGCTGGCGACCGGCGCTGGTCGGCGGCGGCAGAATGGCTTCCCAGTTCATGTTGACGATGCGGTCCACACCACCGACCAGGAACGCCTGCACCGAGCGGTTGTACTCGGTGACGATGATCGTGCTGGTTGGGCTTGGCACCAGGGGACGCATGCCGATGGCCTGGGACAGGTCGATCACCGGCAACGTCTGGCCACGCAGGTTGACCACACCGCAGACAAACGGGTGACGCTGGGGCATCAGGGTCAGTTTCGGCAGTTGCAGGACTTCTTGAACTTTAAAGACGTTGATCGCGAACAATTGTCGCCCGGCCAACCGGAACATGAGAATTTCCAGGCGATTCTCACCCACCAGTTGCGTGCGTTGGTCTACCGTGTCGAGAATGCCGGCCATCAATGACTCCTGGGCTTGTTCTGATGAATTCACTAAAGAGGGTTATCGGCTGTTATTGCCGGACCTTGACCCCCCGACAAAATGCCATGCTCAGGCATTGATGTCACATTAACATCATGCTTTACTGGCCTCGTGATTTTCATCACGCTTTATTCCCTGCCGCGCGACCTCGGTTTGCACGATAGGTTCCCCTGTGTAAGGGATTCCCCTAGTAACAATCAGGCCCAACCTGATATTCGCAATATCCAATAGCCATTAATGTGACGCCATTCTCATTGCATGAACGGAGTCAGGCTTTTGTGTGCGATCGCAGGTCAGTGGCCCTCCACCCTCTCGAGTTACCCAGCGTGCGCAAAAGCCCGCCGGGGTGCGCTCGCGCAAAAACTCGTGATCATCGACACACACGACATTCCCTCATCTGACATGACGTTGTGGAGATAAGCATGCCGAACGACCATAAAGAGGGGACTCAAGGGCTTCCCGAGTTTCTTGTCGAGGCTGAAACACTCCTGGGCAAAACCGAGGAATGTCTCAGTCATCTGCAACTGATCAGCAATGATACGGACGCCATCGACTGCATGCTCAGCACCCTGCTCAAGCTGGCGAACAAGGCCGACGCCCTGGCGCTGGAAGCGGTCTCGGAGTTTTCGCTGCATATTCATGGCTTGTTGAACCACGCCCAGCATCACATGTTGCTGAACGATCAGGCCCTGGAAGCGCTGAAAGATTGCCTGACGCTACTGGCCTGGCAACTTGAACTCATCGACCCACGAACCGGCCAGTTGAGCCTGGATGACAGCGAGCAGACATCGCTGATCGAAGCGTTTGCCTTTCAGGTCGGGCAAAGCCGGTTTCAACCACCGGTCCACGCCAAACCACTGACCCTCGTGGCCTTCTCGGAACGACAAGCTTAAATTTGCCGGGCAACTATTCGTCGGCTGGTTTTGTTATTGCCAAACCCCGGCGCAATAACTTGAACGCTCATGTCGCAATTGAATATTTCATATCTGTCAACGACAACTCATTACAAATAACTATTCCTGTCGAGCACGGACTTTCTGTCTCGGGCTCAGGTAATGCCTGACTTTAAAATTAAAATCCAGGCACCTTCACTATCTTCACGTGACAGAAAACCAAACTTTTTCCATTATGGAACCAACGTCCAGCGCACCTTAATTCCTGACTGTATAGACATATATACCAAACGCGACCAACGGTATCTTAAGTGGTATTATGCCGGCCATTAGTTGGCGTCAATTAATGGCACTCTGATTCCAGACGAGAGCAGCCCGCTAAACTTCAACGCTGTATTTCGTCCTTTGGTTTGCCCCGTTGAAGTCGGTGATTCACCCAAAAGTTTTTCAGACAGAGACCCGTCAGCCACCATGACGGATCTACCCGCAGCGAACATCCATTGGCTCCATCTGCTATGTACGCCAGCCTCAAGTCAATCACCACGTGGCCACCCTCCCGAGAAAACGCGCGCCGGTTCACGCTGTTGCTGTGTACCTGCTCGGCACTTGGCAGCCTGCTGGTCTATGGCCTGTCCACTCGCCTGCCGGCGAGCCTGCTGGTGCTCAACATCGCAGCATTGGCCTGTGTCTGGGTCGGGCATCGCCTGTCGCGCAAATCGATCAAGTTTCAGCCTCAAGAGTTGGCCGACCGGCTTCTGGAAGTCCAGGAAAACGAACGCCATCGACTCAGCCGCGAACTGCATGACGATATCGGCCAATTGCTGACCGCTGCAAAACTGCAAAGTGAATGGCTTAAGCGCCGACTCCCCGAAGACCTGCAGGGTCAGTGCTCGGTACTTTGCGACACCCTGGAAGAAACCTTGACCAAGGTGCGCGACGTTTCAGCCATTCTCAATCCCCGGCAGTTGACCAGTCTTGGCCTGGAAGCCAGCCTGCGCGCACACTTGCTCAAGACCCTGGCCAACACCTCGGTGCACTGGAGCCTGGAATGCCATCAGCGCTTGACCGGCCTCCCGGAAGAAATGGCCGTCGCAGCCTTTCGGATTACCCAGGAAGCCGTCACCAATATTTTGCGTCACGCCGAGGCCCGGAATTTACTGGTACGCGTACAACGCCTGCCCCAGGGCCTGACATTGCTGATCAGCGACGACGGCCTGGGCTTTGCGCCCGCGGCAAACCCCGGGCGCGAGGGACAGCGGGGAATGGCCGGGATGTCGGAGCGGATCGAGCAATTGGGCGGGACTTTGACCGTGACCAGCGAGCCAGGCAAAGGCACTCAAATCGAAGCACTTTTCCCCTGGGCGCCCCGCGCGCTCGAACGGGCCAGTACGAATAAGGTTATGCGTTGACTTGTAACTTACTTCTGGTGGATGACCACTCGCTTATCCGGGCAGGCGTGCGCGCTCTGGTGCTGGATATTCCCGGCTACGCGGTAGTCGGCGAGGCCAATGACGGCTCGCAACTGCTGGAGATGGTCGAGCAACTGTCCCCGGACATCGTCCTGCTGGATATCTCCATGAAGGAGACCGGCGGCCTCGAAGCCTTGCAGCGCCTCAAAAGAGTTCGCCCGCAGAGCAAGGTGCTGATCCTGTCGATGCACACCGACCCGACGCTGATCATGCAGGCGCTGGAATCCGGGGCCCACGGCTACTTGCTCAAGGACACCACGGCCGTCGAACTCGAACACGCCCTGGACGCCTTGCGTAATAACGAGCGCTACCTGAGCCCGGCCATCGCCCACACGGTGATCAACCAGGCGCTGACTCGCACCCAGAAAAACCAGGCGCCGATACCGGACGCCCACAACCTGACGGCGCGCCAGCTGGAAATCCTGCGGCTGATCGTGCGCGGCAAATCCACCCGGGAAATCGCCAACGGCCTGGGCCTGAGCATCAAGACCGTCGAAACCCACCGCTCGCAGATCATGAAACGCTTGCAGATCTACGACGTGGCCGGCCTGGTGCTGTTCGCCGTGCGTGAGCAAATCATCAGCCTGGACGATTGACGGCTGGTGTTGAGCCCAGCAGCGGCGAGTTCGGCGGCAAGTGCACGCGCAGCGCCGCCGGACGCGCCTCGAAACGCAGGTCGTCGCCCTCCAGGGGTTCGCCATCCAGATTGATGTGCAGGCCTTCCGACACCTTGATCTCGACCCACGGCAAACGGGCCCGCACGAACATGTTGTCGATGCCGAAGCCCTCGGTCAGCAAGTTCTTCAACGTGCCGACCACCTCCTGGGGTGCCGGCAGAATGCTGATGTCCAGCAACCCATCGTCAACCAGTGCCTCCGGGCACAGCACACGACCGCCACCGGCCTGTCGGCCATTGCCGATGCCCAGCGCCAACAGTTCGCCACGCCAATGAAAGTCCGGCCCCTGCAATTCGCCATAGGCGGCATGCAATTCACTGAAGCGCGATAAACCCGTGAACAGATACGCCGCACCACCGAGGATCTTTTTCAGGTCCTCCGAGGTGTTGGCCGTGACGTTACTGCCAAACCCGCCGGTGGCCATGTTCAGGAACGCTTGCCCGCCGACGGTGCCCAGATCAATGGCGCTCGGGGCACTGTCCAGCAGTTCCAGTGCCTGAGCAGGCTCCAGGGAAATGCCGGCGGCGCGCGCAAAATCATTGGCGGTGCCCAACGGTAGCAGCACCAGGCTGGCCTCATTCGAATGCGCCGCCATGGCTTCGGCAATATCCCGCAAGGTGCCATCGCCGCCACCGGCAATCACTTGCGTGTATCCAGCGGCCAGCGCTTCATCCACCAGGCGCGCGGCGTCGCCGGCCTCCCAGGTCAGGCGAACGGCCAGCTCCCATCCCTGTTTGCGCTTGCCTTCAACGGCCGCGCGGACTTCCTCGTTGAGTGCCTGCTTGCCATGCAGAATCAACAGCGCCTTGCGCTCACCCATTGTCATCACTCCCATGATTGGAATCCGTATGGGAGATGTTGACCTCACAGGCACGCAAAAAAGTCAGGAAAACTTGAATTAATTCAGAGTCCCGGCGGCCAGGGTCCTACAACCCGGTATTTTTTCTTACGAAACATGAGGAATCGGCTCAATTGACCGAGCCAGGTGATTGGTACAACGTTGGGGCCTGTGGTTTCAATCATCAACCTACAAACACACAAGGATGTGCACGCAATGAATGCAAACGCCTTAAGGGCTCATCACGCTGAATTCAAAAACAGCGCAAAACCTGCTGGAGAAGTCGATATGGAACCTCGCGTCGTTGAGCTGGAGACCCACCTCAAGTACATCCGCAGAGACATGGACGAAGTGCGTGGTGACGTCAAATCCATCAAGCAGCGACTGGCCTACTCGGCGGGCGCAGGTGCCGTGGCCCTGGGGCTACTGGGATGGATCGCCAACAGCCGGTTCGATCAGGTCGTGACACTGCTGTCTCATTAAACGGCAGGGTGGACGCAAGGCCCGGCTCGATTCACCGGGCTTGCTTCGGCAGGCATCAACCCAAGACTTCACTCAGGGGGATGAAGTTGACATATTCACCCTCGACCAACGTGCGGTCTTCCAGCACTTCTACCAGGCCTTCAGCCCAGGCAGCGCTGCGCAATACGCCGGAACTCTGGTTCCTGTAGATGGTTGCCCGACCGTTCTCGATGCGCCCACGCAGGTACTCCCGTCGATTGCCAGCCTTGGGCCAGACAAACCCTGCCGGCACCGGGAATTTCAGCGGTTCGACCTCCTGGACACCCTGACGGCGCAGGAGATAAGGCCGCGCCAGCAAGGCAAAGGTCACCAGCGTCGAAGCCGGATTACCCGGCAGACCAATCACCGGTACACCACGGAAATGCCCAAACGTGAGCGGTTTGCCGGGTTTGATGGCGAGTTTCCACAAGGCCAGCTCGCCCTCTTCGCGCAAGGCAATGCCGAGGAAGTCGGCCTCACCCACTGACACACCGCCCGTGGACAAAATCAGGTCGACATTGCTCAGTTCGCCCAAACGAGCACGAGTTATGACCAAATCATCCACCAGGATGCCGGCATCAATCACCTCGCAGCCCAAACGTTGCAACCAGCTGCACAGCAACACACGATTACTGTTGTAGATCTGCCCCGGCCCCAACGCCTGACCGGGCTCGATCAGCTCATCACCGGTGGACAGCACCGCCACACGGACCTTGCGCACCACCGCCAGTTCGCCACATCCCAGCGAAGCCGCCAACCCTTGTTCAATAGGACCAAGACGCGTGCCGGCGGACAAGACCCGTTCACCGACAGTGGTTTCCTGGCCTTGTGGACGAATGTTCTGGCCCGGCGTCATGATTTCGGTGAAACGTACGCGCTCGTCCGCCAAGACCTCGGCATTCTCCTGCATCTCGACGCAGTCGGCACCGGCAGGCACTGGGGCACCGGTGAAGATTCGAGCACAGGTGCCAGGCTGCAACGGTTGCGGGGCCTGGCCAGCGAAGATCTTCTGACTGACCACCAACGGTTCACCGGTCCAGTCGGCCAGACGCAAGGCATAACCGTCCATGGCACTGTTGGGCCAGGGCGGCAGGTCCAGCGTCGAGACCAGATCCTCTGCCAGCACACGGCCCTGAACCTGCGCCAACGGCAAGCGCTCAGTTTCACGGATCGGTGCCGCCTCGGCCATTTCCAGCAGGCGTGCCAGTGCCACCTCGACCGGCATCAAGCTGCCGGTCTTGCCGGGCTTACCCGCGGGATTCACAGGGTGCCGCCTGTTTCAGATGAGGGACGAAATTGCACGGGCGGTGCCGCGAATCCAGTTGTTCGGCGAGAATGCCATCCCAACCGGTACGCACGGCGTTGGTCGAACCCGGCAAGCAGCAAACCAGCGTGCCGTTGGCCAGACCGGCCAATGCCCGGGACTGCACGGTCGAGGTGCCAATGTCCGCCACGGAAATCTGCCGGAACAACTCACCGAAACCATCGACCTGCTTATCCAGCAGGCAACTCACCGCTTCCGGCGTGCTGTCGCGGCCAGTAAACCCGGTACCGCCTGTAATCAGCACGACCTGCACCACATCGTCGGCAATCCAGGTGGCGACTTGCGCGCGAATTTTGTACAGGTCATCTTTAAGCAGCACCCGCGCCGCGAGGTTGTGACCGGCAGCGCTCAGGCGGTCGACAAAGACCTGGCCAGAGGTGTCGGTTTCCAGGGTACGGGTATCGCTAACCGTCAGCACCGCGATGTTGAGCGGCGCGAAAGGTACATCAGCCTTGGCTTTCATAGGCTCGTCCAGTTGTAGGGAAAACAGCCCGGTGTTATATCACAGCGCCTCAATTTTTCGCCGCCCCCATGGAGAGCTGCCATGACTTCAACGACACCGTTGCCGACCTGTTCAATTCTGCTCCTGGCGGGTGGACGTGGCCAGCGTATGGGCGGCCAGGACAAGGGGCTGATCGAGTGGCATGGAGAACCGCTGATTGCCCACCTGCACCGCAAGACCCGCGCGCTGAGCGACGACCTGATCATCTCCTGCAACAGAAACCAGGAAAAATACGCGCCCTACGCCGACCAACTGGTGGTGGATGATCACGCCGATTTTCCTGGGCCGCTGGCCGGTATCCGGGCCGGCCTGAAAGCGGCTCGCCATGCCCATTTGCTGGTTTTACCCTGTGATGTGCCACGTATCGATGCCGCGCTGCTGCAAGGCATGCGCGAAACTGCCGCACAGCATCCGGACAAGCCGTTGATGCTGCGCCACGGCGACCACTGGGAACCGTTGCTGTGCATTATTCCCGTCGTCCTTTCAAATGCCTTCGAAAATGCCTGGAACGAGGGCGAGCGCAGCCCGGGCCGAATCATGCGGCAGCTGGGCGCCACGGCCCTGCAATGCCCGGACAACGACCCTCGACTGGCCAATCTGAACACGCCAGAACTGTTAACTGCACACAACACTGTGTCAGACTGACACGAGAAGGAACTTGCGCGCGTTGCATACGTCTACAAGCTCAGTAACCAAAAGTATTCATATTCGGAGACACACTCATGACTCAACGGACCCTCGCCACTTTCATGCTCGCACTGGGCCTGGCTACCCTCGCCGGTTGCGCTTCGCCAACAGTGATCACCTTGAATGATGGTCGTGAAATCCAGGCCGTCGACCAACCTAAATTCGATGAAGAGTCGGGTTTCTACGAGTTCGAACAGCTGGACGGCAAGCACACCCGCATTAACAAGGATCAGGTTCGTACCGTTAAGGATCTGTAATCCTTGCAGTGACAACCGGATACAGAAAAGCCCGCTAAATGCGGGCTTTTTCGTGGGTGTAGAAAAGTGCGGTGCCGATCACCACTGCAAGGTGATGGTGCTTTCGAAGGCGCGTTCCTCACCGGTGACCGGGTCCACAAAGCGCAGCCCCTGGGCCAGCAGCTTCAAGGGATTGGCGTAGTCATCCTCGACATCCTTGAGGACCTGTGGATAGAACGGATCATTGCAGATACTGGCGCCCAAAGCGGTCATGTGTACCCGCAACTGGTGCTTCTTGCCCGTTACCGGGTAGAGCCCGTAACGCCAGAGTTCGCCGTTTTTCTCCCGGACCTCGACAGCCGTCTCGGTATTGCTGACGCCAGGGCCTTCCTGCATGCGAAAAAACGGTTCGCCATCCACCAACCGGCTTTTATGCACCAACGGAAAGGACAACTCAGGCAACGCCCGGGCAATCGCCTCGTAGCGCTTTTCGATCTGCCGCGTCGGGAACAACGACTGATACGCCGAACGCGTCTGGGGGTTGGCGGAAAACAGCACCAGCCCCGCCGTATGCCGGTCAATGCGGTGCAGCGGCACCAGATGCGGGTTATCCAGACGGTGGATCAGCCGTCGCAGCAGGGTTTGTTCCACGTATTCGCCAGCCGGCGTCACGGGCAGGAAGTGCGGTTTGTCCGCGACCACCAGATGCTCGTCGGCGTACAGGATCGACTCGACCACCGGGATCGGCTTCTCGTCCGGCACTTCACGGAAATAATGAATCCGCAGCCCTTCCTTGTACGGCAGGTCCAGGGCGATCGGCTGGCCATGACCGTCGAGGACCCGGCCGCGAGCGATGCGGTCCAGCCATTGTTCACGACCGATAGCGCCAAAATGCTCGCACAGGCAGTCGAGCACGGTCTGCCACGGGCCAGGTGGCAGATAGAGGGTGCTGGCCTGGCTGTGTGCAGCGGAAAACGATGAAGTGGACATACGAACGCTCTAACCCTCAATACAGGGCGGCATTATCCAACAGCGATCAGAACGAACCTAGCGGAGATTCCTCAAGCGGTCCGCGCGGCGGCCTCGGTGAATTCCTTGAGCCAGCGCAACACATCCACCGCTTCCCAGCGACCGGGATCGTAAAGCGCATACATCAAACCCTGATACCCCACGACATCCAGTTGCCGGTGATAACCCGCACGCTGGAACAAGGCTTCGATTTCGGCGAAACAGGTGTTGAAATGCAGCTTGTTGAAGGGGGTTTTACCTTCGGTGACCAGGCCATCCAGACGCAGTTCGAGAACCGCCTCGCGCACCACGTCGATCGGCATCCGATTCACGCTGTTCTTCAATTGTTCGACATTGACCACGGTTCATCCCTCTGACTAGCGGGATCACCTAGCCAAATCCGTAATGGGAAGACGCAAGGCAGGCAATCCGAATAACTGTATGAACATACAGTAACCGAATAACCTGTTTTTCGCCAATGGCGGAACACAACACCGCGACGGATGGGGAAACCTAACGCAAGAACGCCACGACCTGCTCGGCATCGAAAGGCCAATCCAGCTCAGCACCGGTATCGAGACGCCGCAACACCGGGATACGCAGGCTGTAGTCTTCGACCCAATCCTCGTTTTCCGCGATATCGACCAACTCGACCATCAAACCGTGCTCGACCAGGGGCATCAGTTCTTCTTCGGCAAGTTCACAGAGATGGCAACCCAGGGTGCCGAACAGCTGACATTCAGGAGGCATGAGAAACAGACCCGATAAAGTATGGGTTCATTCTAGGCCCCACCACCATCAACCGTCGAGCCAACGCCCCCAGGGCCCGCCAGTCGATTTCAAAAGGTTTCGGCAATTTCCTGATGCACATCATTTGCGCGCAATCCGCTTTGCGCGATGCTCTTGGCTTTTTTTGCCTCTACGCTTGGATAGCCCGAGCCCTTCACCGGAGTTTTCAGTGTTTGCCAATCTGTTGATCATCCTCGCCTCCTCCCTGGTGGTCATTGCCCTGTTTCGGCGCCTGCGCTTGCCGCCGGTGCTGGGCTACCTGTGCGTGGGGCTGATGGTCGGGCCGACGGCATTCGACTGGGTGGACAAAAGCGAAGAGCTGCCGGACCTCGCCGAACTGGGCGTGGTGTTTCTGCTGTTCTCCCTGGGGCTGGAGTTTTCCCTGACGAAAATGCTCGCACTGCGCCAAGTGGTGTTCGGCCTCGGCAGCCTGCAAGTGCTGGTTTCCGGGTCGCTGCTGGGGGCCTTGCTGATGCTGTTCGGCATGTCGGTGACCCCGGCTTTGTTGCTCGGCGCCGGCCTGGCGTTGTCTTCCACGGCCATCGTCAGCAAGGAGCTGGGTAGCCTGGGGGAGATTTTCAGCAGCCATGGCCAGAATGCGATTGGCGTGCTGCTGTTTCAAGACGTGGTGGCGGTGTTGCTGCTGACCCTGGTGCCGGTGTTCGCCGGCAGCAGCGATCAAGCATGGTACTGGGCACTGCCCCTGACACTGGCCAAAACCGTATTTCTGTTCGTCGGCCTGTTGCTGGCCAGCCGCTGGCTGCTGCCCCGGTTGTTTCAGGAAGTCGCCGCGTCCCGTTCTGCGGAACTGTTCGTGCTGTTGGCGCTGGTGATTGTGCTGCTGACTGCCTGGCTCACGCATTTGCTTGGCCTCTCCCCCGCCCTCGGCGCATTCCTGGCCGGCATGCTGCTGGGGGAAAGCCATTACCGGCATCAGATCGAAGCTGATATCCGGCCGTTCCGCGACATCCTGCTGGGCTTGTTTTTCGTCAGTATCGGCATGCTGATCGACTTGCAGCTGTTTGCCAGCCACGGCTTGTTGATCCTCGGCCTGACGCTCGGGTTGCTGCTGATCAAGGGCAGCGTGGTGGCCCTGCTGGTGAAATGGCGCGGCAGCGACGGCGAGACCGCGTGGCGCAGTGGCCTGGCGCTGGCCCAGGGCGGCGAATTCTGCTTTGCCTTGATGGCACAGATGCAACAGCACAAATTGATGCCCGCCGACCTTGGCGGCCTGCTGCTGGCGGCGACGTTCTGTTCAATGCTGGTCACGCCGCTGTTGCTGCGCGCCGCGCCACGCATTGCCGCGCGCTTGCACCGCAAACCTAACGAAGAAGCAAAACTCGAGGAAATCAGCGCGCTCAACGCCGGCCTGCATAGCCATGTAGTGATTTGCGGTTACGGTCGCGTGGGCCAGTCCATCGGACGCTTTCTGCACAACGCCCAACAACCTTATATCGCGCTGGATAACGATCCGGTGCGGGTCCAGGAAGCGGCCGCCGAGGAAAGCAGCGTGCACTACGGCGATTCACGTCGCGGCGAGTTGCTCGCCGCCGTGGGGCTGGAGCGTGCCCGGTTGCTGGTGATCGCCGTGGACCAGACTGACATTGCCTTGCTGATCCTCAAGGAAGCCCGTCGATACAACCCGAGCGTGCCGATCCTGGTGCGCACCCGGGACGACAGTCAGTGGGCCGAATTGAAAGCGGCCGGCGCCAATGAGGTGGTGCCGGAACTGCTGGAGTCGAGCCTGATGCTCGCGTCCCATGCGCTCATCATGCTGGGCTTGCCGGCGCATCAGGTCCAGGAGAGGGTCGATCAGGTCCGGCATGACCGCTACAGCCTGCTGCACCGGTTTTATCCCGGAGCTGAAGATGAGGAAAACTAGTCCTGGCTCACGGCGCCGATCTTGTGCACCGACAAGTCCGCGCCGTAATACTCTTCTTCCTGGCTCAGGCGCAAACCATGGAAAGCCTTGATCGTGCCGTACACCGCAAAACCGCCGGCCAGTGCCACGATCACCCCCAGCGAGGTGCCGATCAACTGGCTGATCAGGCTCACACCGCCGAGGCCGCCCAGCGCCGTCTGGCCGAAGATGCCGCAAGCAATCCCGCCCCAGACGCCGCACAAACCATGCAACGGCCAGACACCCAGCACATCATCGATGTGCCATTTGCCTTGCGCAGCGGTAAAGCACCAGACAAACAAGGCCCCGGCAATCGCACCGGTCACCAACGCGCCCACCGGGTGCATCAAGTCAGAACCGGCGCAGATCGCCACCAGCCCGGCCAGCGGGCCGTTATGCAGGAAGCCCGGGTCATTGCGCCCGACAATCAACGCCGCCACGGTGCCGCCGACCATCGCCATCAGCGAATTCACCGCCACCAAGCCACTGACACCTTGCAGCGTTTGCGCACTCATCACGTTAAAACCGAACCAACCGACGATGAGAATCCACGAGCCCAAGGCCAGGAAGGGAATGCTCGACGGCGCGAACGCCACCAGCCGACCGTCGCGATATCGCCCCTGACGTGGCCCGAGCAACAGCACCGCCGCCAGCGCCAGCCAGCCGCCCATGGCATGGACCACCACCGAGCCGGCGAAATCATGGAAGCTGGCGCCAAAGTGCTGGAGCAACCAGGCTTGCACACCGAAGTTACCGTTCCAGATCATGCCTTCGAAAAAAGGGTAGATGAACGCCACGATCAACGCCGTCGCACACAACTGCGGAACGAAGCGTGCACGCTCGGCGATGCCACCGGAAATGATCGCCGGGATCGCCGCCGCGAAGGTCAGCAGGAAGAAGAATTTCACCAGACCGTAACCGTGATCGGCATTGATCACCGCCGCCGGTTGCATGAAAGTCACGCCGTAGGAAATCCAGTAGCCTATAAAGAAATACGCCAACGTCGAAATGGCGAAGTCGCTGAGGATCTTCGACAAGGCGTTGACCTGGTTCTTTTGCCGAACCGTGCCGACTTCCAGAAACGCGAAACCGGCGTGCATGGCTAAAACCATGACAGCACCGATCAAAATGAACAACGTATTGGAGCTATGGACCAGACTGTCCACAGCGCTTTGCAGATTTTCCATGGGGTTGGCAGACCTGAAGGCTAAAAAAGCACCAAAGCAGTTCGCGCAGGTATTCCATGCACCAAGTTGCGGCTCGCCGAGACCAACGCATTGATTCCAATGAACCGCTTTGGCGCACAAGGTCATGACCTTTGCGCGGGTTTTGATTATTTGAGTTATGGTTTTGCTCAAATCATGCCCAGCAACAGCGCAACGGCGCAGGCTGACGCACCATGGCATAGCAAAAGTTGTACCAGTCATTTGTACTGAACCTTCGCCCAAGGCTCATACTCGAACGCATCAGAAGCCACTTACGGAGATCCACCCATGGCCAGCATCAAGGCAAAGACTGCTCAAGAAATCCTGATGAACGATTTTCAGACCCTGGTCAGCGACACCGAACGGTTGCTGGAACACACCAAATCCATCGCCGGCGATCAGGCCGATGAATTGCGTGACCAGATCCACGACAGCCTGTTGCGTGCCCGCGAAACCCTGAAACTGACCGAAGACTCCCTGCGCCAGCGCGGCCAGGCAGCCGTCACCGCCACCGAAGATTACGTGCAGGCCAACCCATGGCAATCGGTCGGCATCGCCGCCGGCGTGGGTTTCCTGATTGGCCTGCTGGCCACGCGTCGCTGATATGTCTATCGGCGAATCCGGCCCGTCCGCGACGGGCACAAGCGCTTCCTCGCCGCGGCTGGGGGCGGCATTTCTAGGGTTGCTGCACAGCCATGTCGAATTGTTCGGCATCGAATTGCAGGAACAGAAAGCCCGTACCGTCAGCCTGTTATTGTTTGCCGGCCTGGCGCTGGTGTTTGCCTTGCTGTTGCTGGTGGGGTTGTCGACGCTGGTGTTGATCCTGTTTTGGGACACCTATCGCCTGGCCGCCATCATCGGGCTGTGCGTGTTCTACACCCTGGCCGCGATTTTCTGCGGGATGCGCCTCAAGGCTGCGGTATTCGATGAGTCCTCGCCCTTCCATGGCACCCTGGAAGAATTGGCCAATGATCGGGAGCGCCTGTTGCCATGAGCCTGCCTGAACTGCCGCACAACAGCTCGCGCACAGAAATGCGCAAGGCGCTGATCCGCTTGCGCATGGAAATGCATCGCCAGGAAATCCGCCAGGAGTCCCGGCAATTGCTGCAACCCCTGCAACGCGTGCGCGGGATGACGCAAAACCTGCAAGACGGTTTTGGCATCAAGCATGCGCCGCTCTGGGGCATGGCCGCGGTGACCCTGCTCGGTTTCCTGACCGGCAAGGGCGCCAAGAACGGTGGCGTCAGCAGCATCACGCGCCTGGTTCAACTGGGCACAAGCCTGGGACCGCTGATCAAGTTGGTGCTGCAGGGCTCCTCGAACAAACACTAAAAAGCCACTATCTGGCTGCATTCTTGCAATACCACCGGGATTGAACCTCTTTATCGAGGGGTTCAATCCTGCGTGCCTACCCGGCGTCGGGCTCAATCAAAAATAAAACCTCACTAAGGAGGCCTCGTGATCGACGGGCAACCGCTCGCCTGCTTTCAGCCGTTCATCGATACCGCCACAGGCCGTATCGCGGGCGTCGAAGCATTGGGTCGACTGCGCCAGGCCAATGGTCAATTGACCTCGGTGGGGCCGCTGTTCGCCGACCCGCGAACCCCCGCCATCGCCCTGCGTCGCCTCGACCGGCAGATCCGCGATAACGCGTTGAGCCGTCTGCACGAAGCACCTGCGGAATGGTTTTTGAGCCTGAACATGTCGCCGCGCTGGATCAGCCGCTTGCGCCCGGAACAGGCCCTGCCAAGCCTCAAGCAACTGGCCAAACACGGGGTCGATCCGCAACGCATCGTTTTCGAGATCACCGAACTGGGCGGTGACAGCCAACGCCTGGCCGAAGTGGTGGCGCGTTATCGTCAGGCCGGCGCGCGGATCGCCATCGATGACTTCGGCGCCGGCTACTCGCAACTCGATCGTGTGCTGGCCCTGCAACCCGACATTCTCAAGCTCGACATGCGCCTGTTTCAGGCCGCAGCCCTGGGCGGGCCGAGCAGCGAGGTGGTCAAGGCCCTGGCGCTGATGGCCGAGAAAACCGGGTGCTGGATCATCGCTGAAGGCGTAGAAACCGAAGCCCAACTGAGTTTCGCTCTGGAATGCGGTTCACGTTATGTGCAGGGTTTTCTGTTCGCCCGGGCGCAAACCGATTTCTTTGCCACCGACGCCTTCGTCGACCAGTTCGCCCAACTGCGCCAACGCTATGTACAGCGCAAGCTGATTGAACGCGGGAAACTGATGGTCATGCGCCGGCAACTCAGCGAGCTGATGGCGATCCTGCAGGATTGGGCCCAGGCCCGCGCGCCCATCACCGCCCTGCCCCAACTGGACGCTTTTCCCTGGCTGCTGCGTTTCTACCAATGCGATCGCCACGGCACGCAACTGACGCCCAACCTGGAATGGCGCAACCACCGCTGGGAAGCCGATAACCGATACCTGGGCCACAACTGGTCCTGGCGCCCGTACTTTTATCACCTGCTCGCCGAGGGTTGGGATGAGCGTCGGCTGACGCTTTCCAACACCTACCGCGATGCCACCAGCAACCAGTATTGCCTGACGGCCGGACAGTTTTTCGACAACGGCGAGCGCCTGCTGCTCATCGATATCGACGCCGCCGGGCTGTAGTTCTGCTTGCAGGCACGCAGGCGAGACAGGACACTGGGCCATCAGTCACCAGACGGAGAGAACCAGCCTTGGATTGGCAAACCCTGCTTACTCGCGAACGCCTCGGAAAGCCTGTGCACAGCCCGGAAGAACTCGGCCGCAGCCCTTTCCACAAAGACCACGACCGCATCATTTTCTCCGGTGCGTTCCGCCGCCTGGGACGCAAGACCCAAGTGCATCCGGTGTCCAGCAACGACCACATCCACACGCGCCTGACCCACTCGCTGGAAGTCAGTTGCGTCGGCCGTTCCCTGGGCATGCGCGTGGGCGAAACCATCCGCAGCGCGCTGCCCGAATGGTGCGAGCCGAGCGACCTGGGCATGGTGGTGCAATCGGCTTGCCTGGCCCATGACATTGGCAATCCGCCCTTCGGCCACTCCGGCGAAGACGCGATCCGCCACTGGTTCCAGCAGGCCGCCGGACGTGGCTGGCTGGATGCAATGAGCGAGGTCGAACGCAATGACTTCCTCAATTTCGAAGGCAATGCCCAAGGCTTTCGCGTGCTCACCCAACTGGAATATCACCAGTTCGACGGCGGCACGCGCCTGACCTACGCCACCCTCGGCACGTATCTGAAATACCCGTGGACCGCCAAGCACGCTGACTCCCTGGGCTACAAGAAGCACAAGTTCGGCTGCTACCAGAGCGAACTGCCGCTGCTGGAACAGATCGCGCACAAACTCGGCCTGCCACAACTGGAAGACCAGCGCTGGGCCCGTCATCCGTTGGTGTACCTGATGGAAGCTGCCGACGACATCTGCTACGCGCTGATCGACCTCGAAGACGGCCTGGAAATGGACCTGCTGGAATACGCTGAAGTTGAATCCCTGCTGCTGAATCTGGTGGGCGACGACATTCCGGAAACCTATCGCCTGCTCGGGCCACAGGATTCCCGTCGGCGCAAACTGGCGATCCTGCGGGGCAAGGCCATCGAACACCTGACCAACGCCGCCGCCCGCGCCTTCGTCGAGCAACAGGATGCGCTGCTGGCCGGCACGTTGCCCGGCGATCTGGTGGAACACATGCACGGTCCGGCCAAGCGCTGCGTGCTGAATGCCAAGGACATGGCGCGTAAAAAAATCTTCCAGGACAAGCGCAAGACGCTGCATGAAATCGGCGCCTACACCACCCTGGAAATCCTGCTCAACGCCTTCTGCGGCGCGGCGCTGGAACAGCACAACGGTCGCACGCCGTCCTTCAAGAGCCGTCGGGTACTCGACCTGCTGGGTAACAGCGCGCCCGATCCCAACGGCCCGTTGCATACGTCGTTCCTGCGCATGATTGATTTCATCGCCGGCATGACCGACAGCTACGCCAGCGAAATGGCCCAGGAAATGACTGGCCGCTCCGTCCACGGATAACAACGCGGGATCAGCCGTGTCAGAGACTTCTGACCGGCTGATCGAGTCGCTCGCCCGTCAACTGCATTTCAACGAATTCCCCTACGCGTCGAGCTGAGCAGTTGAGGTACTGACCACGCCGCTGAAACAAACCGGCTTCAGAAACTTATTGACCTGGCCCTGATATAAAAGCAAGCAAACTTCTGGCATTGCAAAGTCCAATCACATCCAGCGTGTAACGTGCACTGTAAACATCATCATTTTCTGATTACACAATAAGAACTTTCACATTTCCGCACTCAAAACCCAGTTGATACGTAGTCCTATTCTTTTTCATTTGTAGGATTTGTCCTATATCGCCGCTACAGACCCGTCCGTTCATGCGCCCTCTCAATTAACTGAGCTAAGGTGCGCGCTTTATTCGCGCACGTATGGGACTTGATTATGAACTCCGTTTTTATTGTCGACGATCACCCCGTCATCCGTCTGGCTGTCCGGATGCTGCTGGAGCATGAGGGTTATAAAGTCGTGGGCGAAACCGATAATGGGGTCGATGCCATGCAGATGGTTCGTGAATGCATGCCCGATCTGATCATTCTCGACATCAGCATCCCCAAACTCGACGGACTGGAAGTTCTCGCTCGTTTCAATGCGATGAGCACCCCGTTGAAAACACTGGTACTGACGGCGCAATGCCCGACACTGTTCGGCATTCGCTGCATGCAATCCGGCGCCTCGGGGTATGTGTGCAAACAGGAAGACCTCAGTGAATTAATGAGCGCCATCAAGGCCGTACTCTCGGGTTACAACTACTTCCCGAGCCAGGCCTTGAACCCGGTACGCCCGGATGACATGCGTTACGCCGAACTTGAATTGTTCAAGTCCGTCAATGACCGGGAATTGATGGTGTTGCAACTTTTTGCCCAAGGGCGCACTAACAAGGAAATTGCCAAAGGCATGTTCCTGAGTAACAAGACTGTCAGCACATATAAAAAACGACTCATGCAAAAACTCAAGGCCAAATCCCTGGTCGCGCTTATCGAGATGGCAAAACGTAACGCGTTAGTGTGAGAGACAGGATGCCCAACCGAGTAAAGGACTATCTAATAACATTGGGCGCAGGTTTATGCCTGAGCACCTCAGTGTCCGCAGCACATACCGCTGTCGAGAACTACACCTTGCTCAGCCGTGCAGCGGTCGGGCACCTGGAAGTCCCGCTGGATAAATCGCAACGGCAATGGGCTCACAACAAACGCGAACTGATACTGGGCACTTCGGCCCCGGACTATCCGCCGTTTGACCTGACTGTCAGCGGTCGTGACTACGAGGGCTTCACCGCTGACTATGCCGGGATCCTCGGCCTGGCCATGGGCCTGCCGGTCAAGGTCCAGCGCTACGCCACCCGCCATGCCGCCATCGAGGCGCTGGAACAGGGCGAGGTCGACCTGCTCGGAACGGCCAATGGTTTCGAAGCTCGCAATGCCGACATTGAACTGTCCGTACCCTATGCCGTGGATCAACCGGTGCTGGTGACACGGGAAGGCGAAACCCGACCGCTGACCGAGGGCCTTGCCGGTCTGCGACTGAGCATGGTCTATCACTATTTGCCGCGTGAAGAAGTGCAGGCGCTGTACCCGAAAGCGATCATCACCGACTACCCCGCTTATCAGAATGCGATCAACGCCGTGGCTTTCGACCAGGCTGACGTCTTTCTCGGCGACACCATTTCCACCCACTACATGATCAACAAGGGTTACCTTAACAACATCCGCATGGCCAATTTCGGTAAACACGAAGCTCACGGCTTCAGTTTTGCGGTACACAAGGACAACCCGGAGTTGCTGCAGATCGTCAACGCGACGCTTAAGGCCATCCCCACCAGCGAACGGGAAAACATCGCCAAGCGCTGGAGCGCCGGCAGTGACATTCTCCTCACCGACCACAAGCTGCAACTGACGGACCGTGAACAGCGCTGGCTGGCGCAACACCCGGTGGTGCGCGTGGTGGTCAACGAGGCGTTTGCGCCGTTGACGTTTTTCGACAGCGACGGCAACTTTCGCGGCGTCACCGCCGACCTGCTAGAACTGATCCGGTTGCGCACCGGTTTGCGTTTCGACATCCAGCGCAGCCGTGGCGATGATCAGATGATCACGCTGGTCAAAGGCAATCAGGCCGACTTGATTGCCGCGCTGCTCCCGACGCCTCAACGGGAATCCCAGCTGAACTTCAGCCGCCCTTACCTGGAAAACTCGTTTGTGCTGGTGACGCGTAAATCCGCCGACAGCGCGACCAACCTTTCACAGCTGGAAGACAAACGCCTGGCCATCGCCCAGGGCAATCCGCTGGTGGACTACCTGCGCCGCGAGTTTCCGCGGATCCACCTGATTGAAACACCGGACACCTTTCACGCCGTGGAATTGCTCGCCGAGGGCCAGGTGGAGGGTGCCGTCAATTCGCTGGTCATCGCCAATTACTTCATTTCCTCGCGCATCTTCGAACACAAACTGCAGATCAGCACCACCATCGGCACCCAGCAGGCGGCGTTCTCCCTGGCCACTGCGCGCGGTGCCACGGAGCTGAGTTCGATCATCGACAAAGCGTTGCTGAGCATTGCCCCGGAGGAACTGGGCGTCATCAACAGCCGCTGGCGTGGCTACTCGGCGGCCTCGGAAAGAACCTGGAACAACTTTCACCGGGTGTTCTATCAGATTGTGGCGATTGCCAGCCTGCTGTTGCTGATTTCCATGGTCTGGAATGCCTGGATGCGCCGCCAGATCAATCAGCGCAAGGCCGCCGAGCGTGCACTGAACGATCAGTTCGAATTCATGCGTTCACTGGTCAACGGCACGCCCCACCCGATTTATGTGCGTGACCGCCAGGGGCTGCTGCAAAGTTGCAACGACAGCTACCTGGAGGTTTTCCAGGCGAAACGCGAAGACGTGATCGGCAAATGCGTCATGCCGGGCAACATGAACAATGCCTTCGAAGCCCGGGAATTTCAGGCTGACTATCAACGGGTCGTGGCCGAAGGTACGCCGCTGATCGTCGACCGCCCGCTGCACATCGGCGGCCGCCGGCTGACGATCTATCACTGGATCCTGCCCTACCGCGATTCCAGTGGCGAAGTGCAAGGCATCATCGGCGGCTGGATCGACATCAGTGAACGACGGCAACTGTTCGACAAGCTGCGAGCGGCCAAAGAGCAGGCGGATGAGGCGAACCGGGCCAAAAGTACCTTCCTGGCGACCATGAGCCACGAAATCCGCACACCGATGAACGCGGTGATCGGCATGTTGGAGCTGACCCTCAAACGCATGGATCAAGGGCATCAGCACCGATCGTCCATCGAAACCGCGTACAGCTCGGCGAAAGACTTGCTGGAGTTGATCGGCGACATTCTCGACATCGCCCGGATCGAGTCCGGGCGCCTGAGCCTGAGCCCTGAGCGGGTCAATCCGAGGGAAATCGTGGCCTCGGTGGTGCGGATTTTCGACGGCCTGGCCCGGCAGAAAAATCTTCACCTGCTGCTGCAATTCAACCCGCCCCAAGCGCCCGTGGATGTGCTGCTCGACCCGTTGCGCTTTAAACAGGTGCTGTCGAATCTGGTCAGCAATGCCATCAAGTTTACCGACCAGGGCGAGGTCAGGATAACGGTCGACCTGTTGCCCGGTGATGAACCCGAGCACACGCGGATGCGGGTGCAGGTCCGGGACAGTGGGGTCGGAATCAGCGATCAGGATCAGCAGCGCCTGTTCGAACCGTTTGCCCAGGCTGACAATTCCGGGCAACTGGCCAGGTGCGGCGCGGGGCTCGGCCTGGTGATCAGTCGCCAATTGTGCGAAATGATGGGGGGCAGCCTGCAACTGAGCAGTCAGTTGGGGTTGGGCACTCAGGTCAGCCTTTCATTGCACCTGGCAACATTGGCACCGGAGCAGGCGCCGGACCGGGTTGAGACACCTGTCCACACCACCCGCACGCCCTTGAATGTGCTGGTGGTCGACGATCATCCCGCCAACCGTTTGCTCATGTGCCAACAGCTGGAATACCTGGGACATCGGTTTACCGGGGCCGGTGATGGTCAGGCCGGACTGGACGCCTGGAAGCTCGAGCCCTTCGATTTGGTGGTGGTCGATTGCAACATGCCCATCATGAATGGCTACGACCTGGCCCGCGCCATCCGCCAGCATGAACAGCAGGAGCAACGCCCGCCTTGTACCGTACTGGGCTTCACCGCCAATGCGCAGCCGGAAGAGATACAACGCTGCAAGCACGCCGGGATGAACGATTGCCTGTTTAAACCCCTCAGCCTGATGGCCTTGAGTCAGTGGGTCGAAGGCATCAAGCCCACGGTTCCCGACCGGCCGTTCAATCTGCAAGGGCTGGACCTGTTGACCGGCGGCAATCCGCAGTTGGCCCAACGGCTACTGACCGAACTGTTGAACAGCAACCGGCTGGATCGCCAGGAGTTGCTGGCGATATCCAGAATCGATGATCACCAGGCCCTGATCGACGTTGCGCACAAAATCAAAGGTGCGGCCCGCATCGCCCAGGCCTCTCGGTTGATCGATTGTTGCCAGGCCCTCGAAAAAGCCTGCCATGACGCGGGGCCTGGAAATGACGTCAGCCACTGCATCAAAAACATGGACCAGGCCATGCTCGATCTGGAGCGCGCGTTAGTGCACGAGATAGGCCTCAACACCCACAGCAAAATGGCGGAGCCTTAACTATGCTTGGACGCTGAGCAGTGCGTAACCACTATGGAGAGACCGTGATGCCCAGCCCACTGCGCCCGGATCAACGCCGGTTTCCCCTGCACGTCCATATCAGCGTCATGTTCACCTTCCTGTTGTTGCTGACCGGCGTGGTGCTGGGCATTTTCAATTACCAGCAAACCACGCAGATCATCCTGTCCAGCAGCGAAAAGCTGTTCAATCGCATCGAGCAGGATGTTCGCCTGGACCTGCAATCCACCTACGAACCGATTCGGCACCTGCTGAGCCTGCTGGCCGATATGCCAGCCACCCAGGCCCCGGCACTTGAGGCGCGCCTGGCGTTGCTCAAGCCGTTCAGCCAATCGCTCAAGGACAATCCCAACCTGGCCTCGCTGTACCTGGGCTACGACAATGGCGATTTCTTTATGGTCCGGCCGTTGCGCACTGAGGTCCTCAGGACCCAGCTCAAGGCGCCTGACACGGCGGCCTATCAGGTGTGGAGCATCGAGCGTCACGACAGCGGCGCTCAGGTCGTCTCCCGATTCCTGTTCTACGACCTGGCCCTGAATCTGATCAGCCGCCAGGACGTGGCCGACGAAACCTATGATCCGCGGACCCGCGACTGGTTTACCAGCGCTCGGCAGGACACGGACCAGATCACCACCGAACCCTACATTTTTTTCTCCACCCACAACGTCGGCACCACACTCGCCCGGCGCAGCGGCGACGGTGCGGTGATGGGCGCCGACCTCACCTTGGCCGAGCTTTCCGCAACCCTGGCCAAACACGTCGTCACCCCGAGTACCGAGATCGCGTTGTTCGATGCCGAGGGCAACGCGATTGCCTATCCGGACAGCAGCAAACTGATCATCGACGACCAGACCGCCCGCCTGAGCAAAGCCGCGGACCTGAGTCCCGGCCTCGGCGCCCTGCTCGCCAACCCGCAGGCGGGCAATCGCCTGGACGTCGGCGGCCGGCAGTGGATCGTCGCCCGCAGCCACATGCAGGAGGGTGGCCCTCAAGGTCTGCAAATGGCATTGCTGGTGCCCGAGGATGAATTGCTCGTCGATGCCTACCGCATGCGCTGGCAAGGGGCGTTGATTACCCTGACCACTTTATTGCTGTGTCTGCCGGTGGGTTGGCTGACGTCGCGGATCCTGGTCAAGCCACTGCGAGCACTGGTGAAGGAAGCCGATGCAATTCGCAGCTTCGATTTCAACTTTCCCGTCAGCCGTCGCTCACCGGTACTGGAAGTCGATCAGTTGCGCGTATCGATGGCGCGGATGAAGGACACCCTTGGGAGTTTTTTCCAGATCACCGACAGCCTGTGTGCCGAAACCCGCTTCGCCCCTTTGCTGCAACGGGTGCTGTTTGAAACCGTGAAAATCGCCCAGGCACAGGCCGGCCTGATCTACCTGCGGGAAACCGACGGCGATCGCATCGAGCCCTATGGTTTGGTGATCAACGGCACGTCCCAATCCTTGCCGTCGTTCGACATTCAAGGACACGAACTGCAAAACCCGCAAAGCCCTTCGTGGCTGCAACAGTTGGCGACCGCCGACAATGTGGTCGCCAGTCTCGGTTTCGAACAGGCCGGGGATTTGCAGAACGTCTTGCTGGCCATGGAGAGCCCGCGGGTGCACCTGATCGGCATTCGGTTGCGCAATCGGCATAACGAAACCGTCGGCTTGCTGATCCTGCTGCTGGCTGACAGCGGCAGCCAAAGCGACCTGGAAAAACTGCGCCCGGATCGCATCGCGTTTCTGCAAGCGGTGTCCGGCGCAGCGGCGGTAAGTATCGAAAGCCAACGGTTGCAGGCCAAGCAAAAACAACTGCTGGATTCTTTCATTCAACTGCTGGCCGGCGCGATCGATGCCAAGAGCCCGTACACCGGCGGCCATTGCCAGCGTGTGCCGGCGCTGACCCTGATGCTCGCCCAAGCGGCCGCGGCCAGTCAGGACCCGGCGTTCAGCGGCTACCAGCCCACCGAAGATGAGTGGGAAGCCCTGCACATTGCCGCCTGGCTACACGATTGCGGCAAAGTCACCACGCCGGAATATGTGGTCGACAAGGCCACCAAACTGGAAACCCTGAACGATCGCATCCACGAAATCCGCACCCGTTTCGAAGTGCTCAAGCGCGACGCCTGGATCAACTATTGGCAGGCCGTTGCCCTGGGTGGCGACGAACGACACCTGGCCGAACTGCGCAACGCCAACCTGGCCGGGCTGGACGATGACTTCGCCTTTATCGCCCGCTGCAATCTGGGCGGCGAAGCGATGGCCGAGGCCGACCTCCAGCGTCTGAACCAAATCGCCCAACGCACCTGGACCCGAACCCTGGACGACCGACTGGGGGTGTCGTGGGAAGAGAATCGTCGCCAGGCGCGCACTCCGGCGCCGACGCTGCCGGTCAGTGAGCCGCTGCTGGCGGACAAGCCCGAGCACCTGCTGGAACGCAACGAAGGCGAACTGATCCCGGCCGACAATCCCTGGGGCTTCAAACTCGATGTGCCGCATTACAAATACAATCGCGGCGAGCTCTACAACCTGAGCATTACCCGGGGCACCCTGACCCGCGAAGAGCGCTACATCATCAATCACCACATGGTGCAGACGATCCTGATGCTCAGCCACCTGCCCTTCCCCGGACACCTCAACAACGTCGCGGAAATCGCCGGCGGCCACCACGAAAAAATGGACGGCACCGGTTATCCCAAACAGTTGAGGCGCGAGGACATGAGCCTGCCGGCGCGGATGATGGCGATTGCCGATATTTTCGAAGCCCTGACCGCGGCGGATCGCCCCTACAAGAAAGCCAAGTCCTTGAGCGAAGCGCTGGGCATCATGGCCACGATGTGCCGTGACGCCCATATCGATCCCGAGCTGTTTGGGCTGTTTATCAACGAGCAGATTTACCGGCAGTACGCCGAGCAATTTCTCGATCCGAAACAGATTGATGCGGTGGACCCGGAGGGCTTGCTGGCCAAGGCTGGCTTGCAGTAATGCCGGTCAAAATCCCTGTGGGAGCGAGCCTGCTCGCGAAAGCGGTCTGTCAGCCAACATCGATGCTGGATGTAATGGCCTCTTCGCGAGCAGGCTCGCTCCCACAGGAGGTAAGCCTCAGCAATCCGTCAGCCGCAGAAAGATCGCCGCCAGTTGCTCGATACCCGCCTGATCGTCAGCCGTGAAACGCGCGAGTTTCGGGCTGTCCAGGTCCAGCACGCCGATCAGTCGGCCGTCCTTCACCAATGGCACCACCAGCTCGCTGTTGGACGCGCTGTCGCAGGCAATGTGCCCGGGGAATGCGTGCACATCCTCGACCAGTTGGGTCTGCAAAGTGGCTGCAGCCGCCCCGCACACACCACGGCCGAATGGAATCCGTACACAGGCTATTTGCCCCTGGAAGGGGCCCAGCACCAGCTCTTCGTTACGATTGAGGTAGAAGCCGGCCCAGTTCAGGTCATCGAGCTGGTTGAACAGAAACGCGGAAAACTGCGCGGCGTTGGCAATGAAATCCCGCTCGTCCGCCAGCAAGGATTCCAGTTGTGCGTGCAACATGCCGTAGCCTTCGAGGCCCTGGCCGCTTTGTTGTAGATCGATCATGCCTTGTGCTCCAACAGCTTCAGTCCAACCCAATAACGCGCAAATTGATACGCGCAACGACCATTGCGATTCCCCCGGCCAGTGGCCCAGCGGACCGCGAGGATATCCAGCTCTTCGGTGCGCTCCCAGGCGAGGCCGGCCTTGTCGGCCAATTGCCCGATCCAGTGCTCGACCACATTGAGGAAGTGTTCCTGAGTAAACGGATAGAACGACAGCCACAGGCCAAAACGGTCCGACAGCGCGATTTTGTCTTCCACCGCTTCACTGGGATGCAATTCGCCGTCGACGCGTTTCCAGTTTTCGTTATCGCTTTCCTTTTCCGGCACCAGGTGGCGGCGGTTGGACGTGGCGTACAGCAGAACATTGTCTGGCGCTTGCTCCAGGGAGCCGTCGAGCACGCTCTTGAGCACGCGGTAATCGCCTTCGCCCGATTCGAACGACAGGTCATCGCAGAACAGCACGAAACGCTGGGGCAATTTGGCAATCTGTTCGACGATACGCGGCAAGTCCGCCAGGTGATCGCGCTCGATTTCGATCAGGCGCAAACCCGCCGAGGCATGTTCCGCCAGCAACGCGCGAACCAGCGACGATTTGCCGGTGCCACGGGAGCCCCAGAGCAGCGCATGGTTGGCCGGCATGCCGTCGATGAATTGTTGGGTGTTGCGTCCCAGTTGTTCAACCTGGCGATCGACGCCAATCAGGTCGGTCAAACGGGTGTCGAGGCTGACTTGCAGCGGCAGCAGGAAGCCGCTGCGGCCCTCACGCTGCCAGCGCGCGGCCAGGCAATGGGCCCAGTCGATGATTTGCCGAGGGGCCGGCAGCAGGGGTTCGATACGGGCCAGAACGGCATCGGCGCGTTCAAGAAAAGCATTCAATCGGGAATCCACGTCTTCTCCTCGGGCACGTTTCACAGTAATGATGGCGATACAGCAACTTACAACAACCAGCACCCTCGAATAAGGGTGACTTGGGAACATCGGCATCCATGCATGATCGACTATGCTTGAGCAGCGAAGGGAAACGGAAGTGGTTCAACACCCCATGGATATCAAGTTCACCCACCGGCTGTCATACAAGCAAGCCCGGCTCACTGTGCTGGTCGGTTTCATACTGGGCACCTTGCTCAGTCTGGTGCAAATAGGCATCGATTATGCCAGCGAAGACGCCTCCATCAACCGCGAAATCCTGTCGTTGCTGGAAATCAGTCACAACCCGGCTTCACGCATCGCCTACAACATCGACGCCGAACTCGCCCAGGAACTGACCATGGGCCTGTTGCGTTCGCCGGCAATCATCAGCGCGCAATTGACCGATAACAACAATACCGTGCTGGCCAGCGTCAAGCGCCAGGGCCTGCAAAGCGGTTATCGGGTGATCAGCGACTTCCTGTTCGGCGCCAACCGGCAGTTCGAAGACCGACTCTACCTCGACCATTTGCCCGATGAGTCCCTCGGCACGTTGCAGCTGGAAGTCGACACTTATTCCTTCGGCAACCGCTTCCTGCGCCGGGCCGAAGTGACCTTGCTCAACGGTTTCGCCCGCAGCCTGATCCTCACCGGCATTCTCCTGGCGCTGTTCTACGTGATGCTGACCAAGCCGCTGGTGCGGGTCATCCGCGAACTCAGCGGCCGCGATCCGCGTAGCGCGGAACCGACGTGGCTGGAGTACCCGGCGGGGCATGAAAACGATGAAATCGGTGTGCTGGTCAAAGTGGCCAATCAACAGTTCGAAAACATCGCCACCGAAATCCAGCAGCGGCGCAACGCGGAAAACCGCCTGACCGACTACCTCGCGCAATTGGAAAACATCGTCTCGGCCCGCACCGCAGAACTGAAGGCGATCAACACCCGGCTCAGCCAATCCAACCAGGAACTGGAAGTCGCCCGCAGTACCGCACTGGACATGGCCGAAGCGCGCTCGGCGTTCCTGGCCAACATGAGCCACGAGATCCGCACACCGCTCAACGGCCTGCTGGGGATGATCGCCCTCTCCCTCGACGGCCCGCTCAATGCCGAGCAACAGCAGCAACTGTCCATCGCCCATGACTCGGGCAAAGTGTTGGTGGAACTGCTCAACGATATTCTCGACCTGTCGAAATTCGACGCCGGGCAGCTGGAGCTCGAACACATTCCGTTCGACCTCGGCTCGCTGATCGAGGACACCGCCAACCTGCTGTCGCAGAACGCCGCACCGAGCGTTGAACTGGCCTGCCTGATCGATCCGCAGTTCCCGGCGCTGGTGCTGGGCGACCCGACCCGGGTCCGGCAGATTGTCAGCAACTTGCTGTCCAACGCCCTCAAGTTCACCCGTTTCGGGCGGGTCGATGTGCGGCTTTCCACCTTTGAAGACGGCGTGCGCATCGAGGTGTGCGACACCGGTATCGGGATCGCCCAGGATGCCCAGGTGAAAATCTTCCAGCCCTTCACCCAGGCCGGCGCCGGGATTACCCGGCAATTCGGCGGTACCGGGTTGGGACTGGCCCTGACCTACAACCTCTGCGAAGCCATGCAAGGGCGGCTGACGATCAGTTCCGAAGCCGGGTTCGGCAGCCAGTTCTGCGCCGACCTGCCGCTGCCCTGCCACACCCGCGCCATTGCGCCCCCGCCGCTGCAAGGCAAGGTCATCGCGATCACATCGGCCAGCAGTGGCCTGGCGGAACTCTTGAAAAGCCTGCTGCCGTTATGGGGGCTCGAATACCAGCAACGCTCCATTGAGGACTCGTTGCTCGGCCTCGATCCCGATGTCTTGATCACCGACTGCCCGGAATGCCTGTTCGGCCTGCGCCCCACGCTGACGGCACCGATTCTGCTGGTGACGGCTTATGGCAGCTTCATGCCCAGCGAAGAAGCCGCGGCCCTGGCGCCCTTGCAACAACAGGCGCGGCCATTGGCCCGCAACGCGCTGTACCAGACCCTGCGCCGGGTGTTGCAGCCGGAGGCCGCCACGATCAACGACGCACAACTTGATGCCCTCACCCCCCAACGCCGCGGTCGGGTGCTGCTGGTGGAAGATAATCCGGTCAATCAATTGGTGGCCAAGGGCATGCTCGGCAAACTCGGCTGCGAAGTGATTGTCGCCGCCCACGGCGCAGAAGCCCTGGATCAACTTGAGCTGAGTGACTTCGATCTGGTGCTGATGGACTGCAACATGCCGGTGATGGACGGCTACGAAGCCAGTCGGCACATTCGCCGCAGCGGGCGTTGGCCGCAGTTGCCGATCGTCGCCCTGACCGCCAACGCCATGTCCGAAGAACGCGAGCGTTGCCGTGTGGCGGGCATGAGCGACTACCTGGCCAAACCCTTTCGCCGGGAAGAACTGGCCGCCCTGCTCGACTTGTGGATACCGACTACGACAGCGCCTTGATCTGACCCAACAACTGATCAAGGCCATCGCGCAGTTCATTCAGGCGATTCAGGTCCACGCCGCTGTCGCACAGCAGGCGCGCCTTGAGCGGCCCGACCTGCTCGCGCAAGGCGATGCCGGCGGGCGACAGGCTCAGGTGCACCTCACGCTCATCCCGAGCCGAACGTTGGCGCTGCACCAGTTGCAGTTGCTCAAGCCGCTTGAGCAACGGCGTGAGCGTGCCGGAATCCAGCGCCAGGCGTTCGCCCAGGGCCTTGACGGTCGGTTGTTCCGGCGCCTCTTCCTGCCATTCCCACAACACCAGCATCACCAGGTATTGCGGGTAGGTCAGGCCGAGCTGATCGAGCATCGGCTTATAGCCACGAATCACCGCCCGGGAAGCGGCATACAGCTTGAAACAGAGCTGGCTGTCGAGTTTCAGGGAATCGGCGGACACGCTGTTCATTTCAGCAATGCTTCGATCTCGGCGGTCAAGTCCTGGGGCTTGGTGGCCGGGGCGAAACGCTTGACCAACTGGCCGTCCTTGCCGATCAGGAACTTGGTGAAGTTCCACTTGATGCCTTGGGAACCCAACAGGCCCGGTGCGCGCTTTTTCAGTTGCACGAACAGCGGATGAGCGTCGGAACCGTTGACGTCGATCTTCTTGAACAGCGGGAAGCTGACACCGTAGTTCAGCTCGCAGAACTCGGTAATCGCCCCTTCGTTGCCGGGCTCCTGCTTGCCGAACTGGTTGCAGGGGAAACCGAGCACGACCAGACCTTGATCCTTGTAGGTCTGCCACAGTTCTTCGAGGCCTTTGTACTGCGGGGTGAAGCCGCATTTGCTGGCGGTATTGACCACCAGCACGGCCTTGCCGGCGAAATCGGACAGGGTTTTCTGTTCACCCTTGATGGTGGTAACCGGGATGCTCAGCAGATTGTCGCTCATGGGTTTGGGCTCCAGATGAAGGAAGAAGCGTCAAACATAGTAAGCAATTGAATTGTGCGCAATCTAAATTATGAAATGCCGGCCACGCGTAGGAGCTGCCGAAGGCTGCGATCTTTTGATTTTGCTTTTTCTCGAAATCGCTGAAGATCAAAAGATCGCAGCCTTCGGCAGCTCCTACGGGGCTCGCATTACGAGCGCGGCACCAGGTCCAGGCACACCGAGTTGATGCAGTAACGCAAACCGGTCGGTGGCGGGCCATCCGGGAACACGTGTCCCAGGTGTGCGTCACATTTCGCGCAGACCACTTCGGTGCGGATCATGCCGTGGCTGACGTCGCGGATCTCGACCATCGCACTCTCGCCGATCGGAGCGTAGAAGCTCGGCCAACCGCAGCCGGAATCGAATTTGGTCTTGGAATCAAACAACGGCTCATTGCAGCAGATGCAGTGGTAAACGCCGTCGGTCTTGGTGTCGTTGTACTTGCCGGAGAACGGGCGCTCAGTGCCCTTGAGACGGCAAACGTTGTACTGCTCCGGGTCGAGCATTGCCTTCCATTCTTCCAGGGTTTTATCCAACTTTTCCATCGTCACACCTCAGCAGCTGAAAAAGCCCGATCTGTACCTTTTCCACGGATCGGGCGGCACGTATGATTGCGCCTCGTCAAACGCCAGTCTGGCAGCCAGACCCCGCGCATTCAAACGGATTATGAGTGTCGCCACTGAAGGCGTCAGGCCTGTGTGAGTACGCAGGATTCCCAGTACGGTTGTCCATCCGCCGCCTGGATCGTTCATTTTCGGGAACACATCGCCATGCAGGTCAGCAAATCGAACAAGCTCGCCAACGTCTGCTACGACATTCGCGGCCCAGTGCTCAAGCACGCCAAACGCCTGGAAGAGGAAGGCCATCGCATCCTCAAGCTGAACATCGGCAACCCGGCGCCCTTTGGTTTCGAAGCGCCAGATGAAATCCTCCAGGACGTGATCCGCAACCTGCCGACCGCCCAGGGCTACAGCGATTCCAAAGGCCTGTTCAGCGCGCGCAAAGCCGTGATGCAGTACTACCAACAGAAGCAGGTCGAAGGCGTCGGCATCGAAGACATCTACCTGGGCAACGGCGTGTCCGAGCTGATCGTGATGTCGATGCAGGCCCTGCTCAACAATGGCGACGAAGTGCTGGTGCCGGCGCCCGACTACCCGCTGTGGACTGCAGCGGTGAGTCTGGCTGGCGGCAACCCGGTGCACTACCTGTGCGACGAGGGCGCCGACTGGTTCCCGGACCTGGCCGACATCAAGGCCAAGATCACCCCGAACACCAAGGCCCTGGTGATCATCAACCCGAACAACCCGACCGGCGCGGTGTATTCGAAGGAAGTGCTGCTGGGCATGCTCGAACTGGCCCGCTCGCACAACCTGGTGGTGTTCTCCGACGAGATCTACGACAAGATCCTCTACGACGATGCCGTGCACATCTGCACCGCTTCCCTGGCCCCGGACTTGCTGTGCCTGACCTTCAACGGTCTGTCCAAGTCCTACCGCGTGGCCGGTTTCCGTTCCGGCTGGATCGCCATTTCCGGGCCGAAACACCACGCCCAGAGCTACATCGAAGGCATCGACATGCTGGCCAACATGCGTCTGTGTGCCAACGTGCCGAGCCAGCACGCGATCCAGACCGCACTCGGCGGCTATCAGAGCATCAATGACCTGGTGTTGCCGCAAGGTCGCCTGCTGGAACAACGCAACCGCACCTGGGAATTGCTCAACGACATTCCGGGCGTGAGCTGCGTCAAGCCAATGGGCGCGCTGTATGCCTTCCCGCGTATCGACCCGAAGGTGTGCCCGATTCACAACGACGAGAAGTTCGTGCTCGACCTGCTGCTCTCCGAAAAGCTGCTGGTGGTGCAAGGCACGGCGTTCAACTGGCCATGGCCGGATCACTTCCGCGTCGTCACCCTGCCCCGGGTCGACGAGCTGGATCAGGCCATCGGCCGGATCGGCAACTTCCTCAAGACCTACCGCCAGTAACCTGGCGATCACCGTGCGGCGCGGTCCGTGTCGCACGGTGATTGATTCAGCAACACATCGCTACACCTTGCCGCAGATCCCCGTTGCCAGCGCTGCCTGACGATGGCTTTTATGCTCGCGCCTAACAAAGACGGGGGCCTCGCAGTCCTTCGACTGACAAACCTTTCCTGCGTCCGCGTCGGAAATGCCCTGCACGCAGCTAAACTGTTGCTGTAGGACACAGTTTGAAATAGTCACCCGGTTGAATAGCACGGTGCAGCACCTTATATACCCCGCAGTACGCTACATCTTTAGCATGAGGAGATTTCTACAACCATGATGCGCATCCTGCTGTTTTTGGCCACTAACCTGGCGGTCGTGCTGATTGCCAGCATCACCCTGAGCCTTTTCGGCTTCAACGGGTTCATGGCGGCCAACGGGGTTGATCTCAACCTCAATCAGCTGCTGATTTTCTGTGCGGTCTTTGGTTTCGCCGGTTCCCTGTTCTCGCTGTTCATCTCCAAGTGGATGGCGAAGATGAGCACCAGCACCCAAATCATCAGCCAGCCGCGCACCCGTCACGAGCAATGGCTGCTGCAAACGGTCGAGCAACTGTCCCGGGAAGCCGGGATCAAGATGCCCGAAGTCGGGATTTTCCCGGCCTACGAGGCGAACGCCTTCGCCACCGGCTGGAACAAGAACGACGCGCTGGTCGCGGTCAGCCAGGGCCTGCTCGAGCGGTTCTCGCCGGATGAAGTCAAAGCCGTGCTGGCCCACGAGATCGGTCACGTGGCCAATGGCGACATGGTCACCCTGGCCCTGATCCAGGGCGTGGTGAACACCTTCGTGATGTTCTTCGCGCGGATCATCGGCAACTTTGTCGACAAGGTGATCTTCAAGAACGAAGAAGGCCAGGGCATCGCCTATTACGTGGCGACCATCTTCGCCGAACTGGTGCTGGGGATCCTGGCCAGCTCGATCGTCATGTGGTTCTCGCGCAAACGCGAATTCCGCGCAGACGAAGCCGGCGCACGCCTGGCCGGTACTGGCGCGATGATTGGCGCCCTGCAGCGCCTGCGGGCCGAGCAAGGTCTGCCGGTGCACATGCCGGACACCTTGAACGCCTTCGGCATCAACGGTGGCATCAAACAGGGGTTCGCCCGCATGTTCATGAGCCACCCGCCGCTCGAAGAACGTATTGACGCGTTGCGTCGTCGGGGCTGATTGGCTTCGCACTAAAAGAAAAGGCCCGCAGCGAATGCGGGCCTTTTTTTTGTCTGCTGATTTTTGTGGTGTTCTCAGGGCCCTTTCGCGAGCAGGCTCGCTCCCACAGGAGGAATGCATTCCAATGTGGGAGCGAGCCTGCTCGCGAAGGGGCCAGCACAAACAACCCGGATCTATCAGCTGGAAACCCGATACACCCGTTCTTCAAGCCGTGTCACACCGCTTTCGACAAACTTCCAGCTCTCACCCAGAACGTCCTGGTCTTCCAGAATCTTCAACTCCCAGCTCGCCCCGAACAGCCGCTGCACTTCGTCATCCAGCACGGCAAACGGCGGGCCGTCCTTTTGTGCCTGGTCGTAATCCAGGGTAATCAGCAACCCCAGTGAATCTTTCGGCAGAATCCGCTTCAAGTGCTCGGCGTACTGCTCACGCATTTTCGGCGGCAAGGCGATCAGCGCCGCGCGGTCGTACAACGCGCTGCAATCAGCCACGTCACCGGCGGTCAATGCGAAGAAATCGCCACACCAGATTTCAATCGAGCCCGCGCGATAGACCGTGAAGGGGCCTTGGTCGCTGACGTCCGGGTCGAATTGATGTTCGTGGAAAAAGTCTTCCACGGCTTTTTCCGACAATTCGACGCCCAACACCTCGTGGCCGCATTTGGCCAGCCACAGCAGATCCAGGCTTTTCCCACATAACGGCACCAGTACTCGCGAGCCCTCTTCCAGGCCGAGCTGCGGCCAGTACCGTTGCAGATATGGATTCACTTCCGGCAGGTGAAAGCCGATCTGATTCGACGTCCACCGCTTGTGCCAAAACTCCGGCTGCATAATTAATCCCGAAAATTCGATCAAAAGACCCTAAAACTTATATTAGATTTAGATCAATGATCTGACTGAAGATGACGCCATCTTACCCCTCAGGAGCTCATTCATGTTCCCCAGCCTGTACATATCCCATGGCTCGCCCATGTTGGCACTGGAACCAGGCGCCAGCGGCCCCGCCCTGGCGCGCCTGGCGGCGCAAATGCCGAAACCCCGGGCCATCGTGATTGTGTCTGCGCACTGGGAAAGCAACGAGCTGTTGGTCAGCGGCAATCCGCAGCCTGAAACCTGGCATGACTTCGGTGGCTTCCCCAAAGCCCTGTTCGACGTGCAATACCCGGCGCCCGGCGATCCACAACTGGCGGCCGAGGTAGCCGAGTTGCTGAAAGCCGATGGCCTGCCGGTCCGCATCGATGCCAAGCGGCCGTTCGATCACGGGGTCTGGGTGCCGTTGTCATTGATGTACCCGCAGGCCGACATTCCAGTGGTGCAAGTCTCACTGCCAACCCGCGGCGGCCCGGCCCTGCAAACCCGTGTCGGTCATGCCCTGGCCAGCCTGCGCGAACAGGGCTTGCTGTTGATCGGCTCCGGCAGCATCACCCACAACCTGCGCGAACTGGACTGGCATGCCGGCCCGGAAAGCGTCGAGCCATGGGCCAAGGCGTTCCGCGACTGGATGATTGAGAAGCTCGCTGCCAACGACGAAGACGCGCTGCACGATTATCGCCAGCAGGCGCCGAATGCCGTGCGCAACCATCCCAGCGATGAGCATCTGCTGCCGTTGTACTTTGCTCGCGGGGCTGGGGGTGAGTTCGGGATTGCCCACCAGGGGTTCACGATGGGGGCGCTGGGGATGGATATTTACCGGTTTGGCTGACAGGTAGACCGTGTCGCGCCCTTTGCGAGCAAGCCCGCTCCCACAGGGGATCTCCAGTGAACACAATATCTGTGTATTACAGAGATCCCCTGTGGGAGCGGGCTTGCTCGCGAATGAAGGCAACTCGGTCTCCAGCCAGGCACAAACCGCAGGCAAAAAAAATCCCCGAACCAGTCGGGGATTTTTTATGTGCGATCAATCAGCCCGAGAGCGGATCAATCTTCGCGATAGCGACGCAGCTTCAACTGCTTGCCAGCAACGCGAGTGTCCTTCAGTTTGGTCAGGAGTTTTTCCAGACCATCTTCCGGCAGCTCGACGAGGCTGAAGCTGTCACGCACCTGGATGCGACCGATTGCTTCGCGAGCCAGGCCGCCTTCGTTCAGGATAGCGCCCAGCAGGTTCTTGGCAGCGATACCATCACGCGCACCCAGCGCGGTACGGCAGCGAGCACGACCTTCGGCCAATGGAACCGGAGCACGACGCTCACGATCACCACGGTCCGGACGATCACCGGTGCGCTCTGGACGATCGCCACGCGGTGCGTTGTTCGGCACCAGTGGACGTTCTTTCTCGATTGCAGCCAGGGTCAGCGCCTGAGCGTTGGTGGCCTTGCGCAACAGAGCAGCGGCCAGGGCACGCGGGGTGCAACCGATGTCGGCGGTCAGGCGATCGAGCAGATCACCGTGAGTCGATTCGGCATCAGCCACCAGCGGCGACAGGCTGTTGGTCAACTTCTTGATGCGGGCATCAAGAACAGCTTGTGCGTCCGGCAGGCGAACTTCGGCAACCTTTTGACCGGTTACACGCTCGATCACTTGCAGCATGCGGCGCTCACGTGGAGTCACCAGCAGCAGTGCACGACCTTCGCGACCGGCACGGCCAGTACGGCCGATACGGTGAACGTAGGACTCTGGATCGTACGGCATGTCAACGTTGAACACGTGAGTGATACGCGGAACGTCCAGGCCACGAGCAGCAACGTCGGTCGCAACAACGATGTCCAGACGGCCATCCTTGAGGGATTCGATCACGCGCTCACGTTGGTTCTGGGCAATGTCACCGTTCAGCGCAGCGGCTTTGTAGCCTTTGGCTTCCAGGGCACTGGCCAGGTCCAGGGTCGCTTGCTTGGTGCGCACGAACCTGCTCAGGGCGTCGAAGTCTTCGACTTCCAGCAGGCTCAATACAGCCGAGGTCTTCTGGTCAGCGTGAACCAACAGGTGAGCCTGTTCGATCGCGGTAACGGTCTGAGTCTTGGTCTGGATCTTCACGTGCTGCGGATCACGCAGGTGACGCTCGGCAATGGCACGGATCGACTGCGGCAGGGTCGCCGAGAACAATACGGTCTGACGGGTCGGTGGCAGAGCCTTGAAGATAACTTCGAGGTCGTCCATGAAACCCAGTTTGAGCATTTCGTCCGCTTCGTCCAGAACCAGGTGGTTCACGGTCGACAGGACTTTTTCGTCACGACGCAGGTGGTCGCACAGACGGCCCGGCGTGGCGACAACGATCTGTGCGCCATTACGGATTGCTTTCAGTTGTGGGCCCATAGGGGCGCCGCCGTAAACGGCCACAACGGTAACGCCCGGCATTTGCTTGGCGTAGGTTTCGAAAGCGGTTGCTACTTGCAGCGCCAACTCACGGGTTGGCGCCAGGATCAGGGCTTGCGGCTCGCGCTTGGCAGGATCGATGCGATGCAGGATAGGCAGGGCGAACGCGGCGGTTTTACCGGTACCGGTTTGCGCTTGGCCAATCATGTCGTGGCCGGCCATGATGATCGGGATCGATTGCTGCTGAATAGCCGAAGGTTCTTCGTAGCCGGTCGCAATGACGGCTGCAAGAATATTCGGATTAAGATTAAAAGCGGCGAAGCCGCCGGTTTCCTGGGTCATGGGTCTGCCTCTAAGTGCATCCGCAAAGACCCATGCTCCAAAGCTGCGCATGCCGTGTAAGACTCAAGAGTCGCCCTGGCTGCTTTGTCGGCGGGGATTTGCGAAAACGAATGAATGAAAAAGATTCGTCAAGGGAGAGTCCGCTGTGCGGACGTGCAGCCGAAGCTGACTTCGGGGAATTGCGCTACCTAAACGCGGCCCGGTTAAAGGCCGGCGCGCACTATACCGGAATTCGCCCAAAAAGGGAGCATTATTTGTCGGAAAACTGACGTATATACCGTTGTGTCACAGGCTTTGCGGATAATCGTGCAACGGTCTATTTTTCAAAGGCCCGGCCCTGCTGGTGATGGCGCTAAAACGGTTCACCCTTGTGACGCAGACCTTCGGTCTGACCTCTCCTTCCCGCCCGAGGAAATGCCCCATGAATCAGACCGTTTCCAGTCGCGTCAGCCGTGAACGACGTGGTCATGTCGTGTTACTTGGCCTGGACCGGGTCGCCAAGCGCAACGCCTTCGACCTGGACCTGCTCAACGAACTGAGCCTGGCCTATGGCGAATTCGAGGCCGACAGCGAGGCGCGGGTGGCGGTGGTGTTCGGCCATGGCGAGCATTTCACCGCCGGGCTCGACCTGATCAATGCCAGCGCCGCCCTCGCCGAAGGCTGGCAGGCACCGCCCGGCGGCTGTGATCCGTGGGGCGTGTTCGCCGGGCCACGGGTGAGCAAACCGGTGATCGTCGCCGCGCAAGGCTACTGCCTGACCATCGGCATCGAGTTGATGCTGGCCGCCGACATCAACCTCTGCGCCAGCAACACCCGTTTCGCCCAGATGGAGGTGCAGCGCGGGATCTTCCCGTTCGGCGGTGCCACGTTGCGTCTGCATCAGGTCGCCGGCTGGGGCAACGCCATGCGCTGGCTGCTGACCGGCGATGAATTCGATGCGCATGACGCGTTGCGCCTGGGATTGGTGCAGGAAGTCATGGCCAGTGAGGATCTGTTGCCGAGGGCGATTGAACTGGCTGAGCGCATCGCCCGGCAGGCGCCGTTGGGGGTTCAGGCGACGTTGATGTCTGCCAGACAGGCGCGGTATGAAGGGGAAACCGCGGCGGCACAGGCGTTGCCGCCGATGGTGAAGAAGTTGCTGGCCAGTGAGGATGCCAAGGAAGGTGTGCGGTCGATGGTCGAGAAGCGACCGGGGGTCTTTAAAGGGGTTTGAGGGATGCATTGGTAGCAGGGGCCTCTTCGCGAGCAAGCCCGCTCCCACATTGGAATGCATTTCCCTGTGGGAGCGGGCTTGCTCGCGAAGAGGCCATCACAGACACCCCATCAAGTCGCCGGCCGAATCGCCTTGATCAACGACAACAACGAATACCCCAATTGCGGCGCCAGCCCTTCGGCCCGGGCGATCAGGCCGTCCATATCCAGTTCCTGATCCAGCTCCGACGGCACGATCAGGATCACGTTGCCCTCCTTCACCGGCAGTTCCCAGTAATGCCGATGATAGAGCCCGCGAAACATTGCGGCGCCCAGCGGTTTGCCGTCGTCGGTGGCCCACTGATTGATCACCAGCCAGCCCCCCGGACTCAGGCGTTTCTGACAGTTTTCCAGAAAACTCCAGGCCAGATGCCCGACGCCCGGCCCGACGTCGGTATAGAGATCGACGAAAATCAGGTCTGCCGGTTCAGCGGTCTCCAGCAACTCCAGCGCATCGCCGACGCGGATATACAGCCGGGGATCGTCATCCAGCCCCAGGTATTCGATGGCCAGGCGCGGCACGTCCGGGCGCAGTTCGATGGCTTCGACGTCTTCCAGCGGCAGGAACTTGAGACAGGCCTGGGTCAACGTGCCGGCGCCGAGACCGAGGAACAGCGCACTTTCCGGCTGCTCGTGACACAACGCACCGATCAACATGGCGCGGGTGTAGTCGTATTCCAGCCAGCTCGGGTCAGCGGTGAACACGCAGCTTTGCTCGATGGCATCGCCGAATTCTAGAAAGCGGTAATCGGCCACTTCCAGCACGCGAATCACGCCGAACTCATCCTGTACCTCGGCGAGCAGATGCTCGACGCGCTCCTCAGTCATTTCGTCTCCAGATCGTCACCGGGCCCGGCAACCAATACACCGCAACATGAAGCGGCAAAGGCGCGATTGTCCGCGAAGCGACGGGAACAGGTCACGCACTAATTGCTGATAACATAAGGACCCGTGCGTAAACACTAGAGACCGTGATGAGCCAACCCTGGAGCCCTGACAGCTGGCGTGCCTTGCCGATCCAGCAACAACCCCGCTACCCCGATGCCGCGCATTTGCAGCACGTCGAGCAAACCCTGGCCAGCTATCCGCCGCTGGTGTTTGCCGGTGAAGCCAGGGAGTTGCGCCGTCAGTTCGCCGAAGTCACCCAGGGCCGCGCGTTTCTGTTGCAGGGCGGCGACTGCGCCGAAAGCTTCGCCGAGTTCTCCGCCGCGAAAATCCGCGACACCTTTAAAGTGTTGCTGCAAATGGCAATCGTGATGACCTTCGCCGCCGGTTGCCCGGTGGTCAAGGTCGGGCGCATGGCCGGGCAGTTCGCCAAACCGCGCTCGGCCAATGACGAAACCATCGACGGCGTGACTTTGCCGGCCTACCGTGGCGACATCGTCAACGGCATCGGTTTCGACGAAAAAAGCCGCGTGCCGGACCCGGAACGCCTGCTGCAGTCCTATCACCAGTCTACGGCGACCCTGAACCTGCTGCGCGCCTTCGCCCAGGGCGGTTTTGCCGACCTGCATCAAGTGCACAAGTGGAACCTGGATTTCATCGCCAACTCGGCCCTGGCCGAGAAGTACAGCCACCTGGCCGACCGCATCGATGAAACCCTGGCGTTCATGCGCGCCTGCGGCATGGACAGCTCGCCGCAACTGCGCGAAACCAGTTTCTTCACCGCCCATGAAGCGCTGCTGCTGAACTACGAACAAGCCTTCGTGCGTCGCGACAGCCTGACCAACGATTACTACGACTGCTCGGCCCACATGCTCTGGATCGGCGACCGCACCCGCCAGCTCGATGGCGCACACGTGGAATTCCTGCGCGGGGTGAACAACCCGATCGGTGTGAAAGTCGGCCCGAGCATGAACCCGGAAGATTTGATTCGCCTGATCGACGTGCTCAACCCGGACAACGATCCGGGCCGCTTGAACCTGATCGCGCGGATGGGCGCGAACAAAGTCGGCGATCACCTGCCACAGCTGATCCGCGCCGTCGAACGCGAAGGCAAGAAAGTGCTGTGGAGTTCCGACCCGATGCACGGCAACACCATCAAGGCCAGCAGCGGCTACAAGACCCGCGACTTTGCGCAGATTCTTGGCGAAGTGAAGCAGTTCTTCCAGGTGCACGAAGCGGAAGGCACTTATGCCGGCGGTATCCACATCGAAATGACCGGGCAGAATGTTACTGAGTGCATTGGTGGGGCGCGGCCGATTACTGAAGACGGGTTGTCGGATCGGTACCACACCCATTGCGATCCGCGGATGAATGCCGATCAATCGCTGGAATTGGCGTTTTTGATTGCTGAGACGTTGAAGCAAGTCCGCCGTTAAATCGCGTCGCGCCCTTGGCGAGCAAGCCCGCTCCCGCATTTGGAATGCGGTCCCCTGTGGGAGCGGGCTTGCTCGCGAAGGCGTCCGCTCAGGCACCACCCAACTGAGCCAATGCCACCCGCAACCGCCCCGCACTCACCCGCTGACAATTCAATTGCACCTGCTCCAGCCCCAACCAATCCGCCATTTGCCGCAAATTGACCGCCAACGCCAACATCCCCGCCTCATCCAGCCCCGGCTCTTCCTCATGCACCGCATGCACCGCCAACCGGCCTAATGCCCGTTCAGTGCGCAAGTCCACCCGCGCGGCAATCCGTTGATTGTGCAAAAACGGCAACACGTAATAGCCGTAGATCCGCTTGTCCTGGGGCGTATAAATCTCCAGTCGATAACGGAAATCGAACAAACGCTCGGTGCGGCTGCGTTCCCAGATCAGTGAATCAAAGGGAGACAACAAGGCGCTGGCCTCAACCTTGCGCGGCACCTTGGGCTCGGGCAGGCAGTAGGCCGGTTGCCGCCAGCCTTCGACTTCGCAGGTCAGCAATTCACCGGCCTCGACCAATTCCGCCAATCGCAGCCGACTGTCGGCCGGGTTCAAACGGAAATAGTCGCGCAAATCCTTTTCCGTGCCGACACCCAGCGCCGTTGCCGCATGCAATAACAACCCGCGCTGAGCCTCGGCTTCGGTGAGCAACGGTTGCTGGAGAATCGCTGAAGGAATCACCCGTTCCGGCAAATCGTAAAGCCGTTCGAATCCGCGCCTTCCGGCGACAGTCACTTCACCAGCGGCAAACAACCATTCCAGGGCATGCTTCTCGGCGCTCCAGTCCCACCACGGCCCGGCCCGTTCCTGACGGGTCGACAAACTACCGGCGCCCAGCGCCCCCAGTTCCTCGACCGACGCCAACACCCGGCGAATCGTCTCTTGCTGTTCACGACCAAATTTCGCCAATTGCTGATAGATGTCTTCACCACGGGTCGCACGCTGCATGCGCCAGCGCATCAACGGGTACATGGACAACGGCAACAGCGAAGCTTCATGGCCCCAATATTCGAACAACGTGCGTTGTCGGCCCTGACTCCAGGCCGCCTGGTCGAGCAAGTCAGATGAATAATTGCCAAGACGGGAAAACAAGGGAAGGTAGTGCGAACGCACTAACGCATTGACGGAGTCGATCTGCAAAATACCCAGGCGTTCGATCAACCGGTTGAGCTGAACCGGTTTGATCGCCGCTGGCGGCTGGCGCCCGTTGAACCCTTGGGCAGCCAGTGCCAGACGTCGAGCCTGTTTGATGGAAAAGGACAGCGTTGCGGGCATGAGCATCTCCTTGTCTGCTCGCAACCTACCTCACCAGAGAGGGGTTTGTGTAGCAATGGCCTCATCATTTATGCATCGGATCGTCCCAGAACGGCCGGATCGATTCGTGCTCGACATCCGCACGGCTCACACCGATGTCCTTCAGCGCTTCATCGCTCAGGCTCGCCAGCAGCTCGCGTTCGCGGTGAAGTTCGTACCAGCGACTAAACTTGTGCAGCAGATCCGAAACAGCGTGGATTGAGAATTTTTCTGACGTTACATGCTCGTGTTGACCTTTCATCATGTTGCCCTCCTTTAGGGATGGCTCAAGTCTCGCGCCAGAGCTAAGATCAATCCAACGAATGTTTCTGATGGTATGCATCTCGGAGATTGATGAATGTCGGCCTTTCCTAGTATTGATACCGATGTGCTGCGCACCTTTGTTGCCATCGCCGACCAGGGCGGCTTTACCCGAGCCGGTGAATTGGTCAACCGCACCCAGTCTGCGGTGAGCATGCAGATGAAACGCCTGGAAGAAGACGTGTTGCAGCGTCAGTTGTTCGAGCGGGACGGACGCTAGGTCAAGCTGACCGCTGAAGGCCAGGTGCTGCTCGGCTATGCCCGGCGCATCCTCAAACTGCACAGTGAGGTGTTCAATACTTTGCGCGAGCCGCACATGGTCGGCACGGTGCGCATCGGCACGCCGGATGATTATGTGATGCGGTTTCTGCCAGGAATCCTGTCGCGCTTCGCCAAGTTCTATCCGCTGATCCAGATTGAAGTTCACTGTGAATCGACCAAGCAACTGTTGCAGCGCCAGGACCTGGACCTGTCGATCGTCACCCGTGAGCCAGGCACCGAGATTGGCCAATTGCTGCGCAAGGAACGTTTCGTCTGGGCCGAGGCGCAATGCTTCAGCGCCCACGAACAGACGCCGTTGCCCCTGGCGATGTTCAACAGTGATTGTTTCTGTCGGTTGTGGGCGTGCAATGCCCTCGACGCGATGGGCCGCGATTACCGCATCGCCTATAACAGCTCGAGCCTGTCGGCGTTGATGGCGGTGGTCAGCGCCGGCCTGGCGGTGACTGCGCAACTGGAAAGCCTGATCACCCCGGACATGCGCATCCTCGGCGCCGCCGAAGACCTGCCGTTGCTGCCCGAAGCCTGCATCATGCTGGTGCGCAACCTGCACAACCCGTCGCCGATCACCGAATGCCTGGCCGAACACATCGTCGAAGGCTTCAAACTTTAAGGGCGAGCATTACCGCACAGAACACCAGGAAACCGCAGAACAGCCCGCGCAACAGCCGCTCCGGCAAGGCGTGGGCGATCTTCACGCCCCAACTGATGCTCATCAGACCGCCGACAGCCAATGGCAAACCGATCATCCAGTTCACCTCATGGTGCACGGCGTAAGTCACCAGGGTGACGCCGGTGCTCGGCAATGCCAGTGCCAGCGACAAGCCTTGGGCGACAACTTGAGTGGTGCCGAACAGACTGGTCAGCACTGGCGTCGCCACCACTGCCCCACCCACGCCAAACAATCCGCCCATGGTCCCGGACGCCGCGCCCAGCACACCCAGCCATGGCCATGAGTAATTCATCTGTGAAGAAACCGGCGAATTGGCGGTGAACATGCGCACCAGGTTGTAGGTGGACAGGGCCACGAGGAACGCGACAAAGCCGATGCGCATGGTTTGTGCGTCGATGCCCACGGCCCAGATCGATCCGATCCACGCGAAACAAAAACCCATCGAGGCCAAAGGCAAAGCGTGGCGCAATTCGATGCGATTGCGCTGGTGATAGCGCCACAGTGCCAGCATCACGTTCGGCACCACCATGACCAACGCCGTGCCTTGGGCGAGTTGCTGGTCCAGACCGCAGAGCACGCCAAGCAACGGGATGGCCACCAAGCCACCACCGATGCCGAATAGCCCACCCAGGGTGCCCAAGGCCACGCCGAAGATCAGGTACATCAAAAACTCAATCACAGGCCACTTCCCTCTCGTCAGGCGTTTCATCCTACGCAGTCGGTGCTGGCGGGGAAACGCACAGCAACGCACAATGGCTGTGCCGATTTCGCACAAGCGCTGGTGAAACCATGAATCCCAATCAATTGACCGACCAACTCGGGCTGTTCCTCGATGTGCTGGAAACCGGCAGCTTTTCCGCTGCTTCCCGGCGCCATCCGCTGACACCTTCGGCAGTAGCCCGGCGTATTGACAGCCTGGAAAGCGCGGTCGGCAGTCAATTGTTTCTGCGCAGCACACACGCGGTGCGGGCGACGCCGGCCGGTTTGGCGTTTGCCGAACGTGCGCGGCGGATCGTGGCTGAGTTGCGTTTGGCCCGGGCCGAAGCGGTGTCCCTTAGCAGCGCGCCCGAAGGCTTGATCCGGGTGGATGCGCCCGCCGCGTTCGGCCGCCGGCATCTGGCACCGGTCATCGCTGACTTTCTGATGTTGTACCCCGGTCTCGACGTGCAATTGCACCTGATCGACAGTTTTGTCGACATGCAGGGCTTGAACCTGGGCAAAGTCGATCTCGTACTGCGTGCCGGGCAAATGGCCGACACCCGACTGGTGGCCACGCCACTGGCGAACATGGTACGTATCGCCTGCGCCAGTCCTGACTATCTGAAACGCCGAGGGGTGCCGACCGATCCTGCTCAGTTAATCGAACACGATGGCCTCGACTGGGACGGCCTCGCCCCGCCCTTCGCCTGGCGCTTTGAACAGGACGGGCGCATGCAACTGCATCGCCCGGCGCGCATTCGCATGAGTGCCAACAATGCCGAGGCGCTGGTTTGCGGCGCACTGGCTGGACTGGGCATCGCGCACTTGCCGACCTGGCTGGCCAGCGAATACCTGTTGCGCGGCGAATTGCTGCCATTGTTCTGCGAAAACGGTCTGCCGAAACCGGAAACCGCCGGAATTTACGCGTTGCGCCTGGAGCAGCAGGCCAGTTCCCGCAGTCGCCTGTTGCTGGAATACCTGAAGACCCGCTTCAGCCCGATTGCTCCCTGGGATCTTGCCCTGCAAGGCAATCTGGCCGGGTATTAGCCATAATTATCTGGCGCATTAAAGATTCGCCCGCTAGATTCATGACGATCACTGATCAAGGCTTTGACATGACCACCGAGAGCAACACCCCGGACAACTGCGACGACCTGCTGCTGGACAATCAGGTCTGCTTCGCCCTGCATTCCACTTCGCTGCTGATGACCAAGGTCTACAAACCCTTGCTGCAAGCACTGGGCCTGACCTATCCGCAGTACCTGGCGATGATGGTGTTGTGGGAAAAGGATGGTTTGACCGTCGGCGAAATCAGCAATCGCCTGCTGACCGATCCGGGCTCGTTGACGCCACTGCTCAAACGCCTGGAAGTCGAAGGACTGCTCAGCCGCACCCGCAGCCGTGAAGATGAACGGGTGGTAATTGTCGAGCTGACCGAACAGGGCCGGGCGTTGCGGGACAAGGCGCGGGATATTCCGCAGTGCATCCTCGGTGCCAGCGGGCAGACGCTGGAACAGTTGAAGAAACTGCAAAACGATCTGCAAGAGCTGCGCAGCCATCTGCAAGACAGCCTCTAATCCCCCAAACACAATAGATCCCTGTGGGAGCGAGCCTGCTCGCGAATGCGGTGTGTCAGTCAACATCAGTGCTGAATGTCAGACCGCATTCGCGAGCAGTCTCGCTCCCACAGTTGTTTTTGTGGCCTTCCTTGAAAAAAATTCCGTCCTTAAAATCCTGATCAAACCCCTCTAACTCAATAGTCTTTACAACCCTCGCCCGCCCACTTGCCTCCCCTCACAAAACTTTTTCAAAAATTTATCTTGCGCGCTAAATATTCGCGAGCTACATTTATCTCGCAGTTACTTAGCGCGCAAACATTTAGCGCAAAACACCAAAATCCGAATGAGGCTCACACCATGCAAACTCTCTACACCGCAATCGCAACTTCCACCGGTGGCCGTGACGGTCGTGCGGTTTCCAGCGACAACATCCTCGACGTCAAACTCGCTACCCCGAAAGAACTCGGTGGTGCAGGCGGCGCAGCGACCAACCCTGAACAACTGTTCGCCGCCGGTTACTCAGCCTGCTTCATCGGCGCGCTGAAATTCGTTGCCAGCCAGACCAAACGCACCATCCCGAACGACGCCTCGATCACTGCCCATGTCGGCATCGGCCAGATTCCTGGCGGTTTCGGCCTGGACATCGACTTGCACATCAGCCTGCCAGGCCTGGAACAAGCTGACGCGCAATCCCTGGTCGATGCGGCTCACCAGGTCTGCCCGTACTCCAACGCCACCCGTGGCAACGTCGAAGTGCGCCTGCACGTTGCCGTCTAACCACTGATTCCCAGGCCCGAACAGGAAATGACCATGAACACGTTCAGCAAAGTCTTGACCGGTACCCTTCTCGCCCTCTCCGTCCACAGCGCATTCGCGGGCGATGGGGTTGAACACAACACCCAGGCGTTCCTTGATGTACTGAATGCCGGCACCGGCAAGCCGATGGAACAGCTCTCGCCGAAAGAGGCCCGCGCGGTGCTGGTGGGTGCGCAAGCCGGGGTGAAGCTGACGCTGCCAAAAGCCGTCGTCAGCCAGAAGACCATTCAAGTCGATGGCCAACCGATCAGCCTGACCGTCGTCCGGCCGGCCGGGGTCAAGGGTGAGTTGCCCGTGTTCATGTTCTTCCACGGCGGTGGCTGGGTGTTGGGGGATTTCCCGACCCACGAACGGCTGGTTCGGGATCTGGTGGTGGGTTCGGGTGCGGCGGCGGTGTTCGTCAATTACACCCCGTCGCCGGAAGCGCACTACCCGGTGGCGATCAACCAGGCTTACGCCGCGACCAAATGGGTGGCCGAGCACGGTAAAGAGATCAACGTCGACGGCAAACGCCTGGCGGTGGCCGGCAACAGTGTCGGTGGCAATATGGCCGCAGTGGTTGCGCTGATGGCCAAGGACAAAGGCACACCGGCGATCAAGTTTCAGGTGCTGTTGTGGCCGGTGACGGACGCCAGCTTCGAGACCGCGTCCTACAACCAGTTCGCCGAGGGGCACTTCCTCACCAAAAACATGATGAAGTGGTTCTGGGACAACTACACCACCGACGTCAATCAGCGTAACGAGATCTACGCGTCACCGCTGCGGGCGACCACGGCTCAGCTCAAAGGTCTGCCACCGGCTCTGGTGCAGACCGCCGGCGCCGATGTGCTGCGCGATGAAGGCGAGGCCTATGCGCGTAAACTCGACGAGGCTGGCGTGCCGGTCACGGCGGTTCGCTACAACGGCATGATCCACGACTATGGTTTGTTGAACGTGGTGAGTCAGGTGCCGGCGGTGCGTTCGGCGATGCTGCAAGCGTCTGAAGAACTCAAGCAACACCTGAAATAAAAATGTGGGAGCGGGCTTGCTCGCGAAGAGGGAGTGTCAGACGAATCATTGTCGCCTGATACACCGCTTTCGCGAGCAAGCCCGCTCCCACAGGGGGTTTTCAGCGCTCTCACGTTATTCGCAGGCACAAAAAAGCCCGACTCAATGGTCGGGCTTTTTCATTCCTGAAGCTGTGCTTATTTAGCACGGCCTTTGTAGGAACCGCCTTCGCGGGTATCGATCTCGATCATGTCGCCGATTTCGATGAAGTCAGCAACCGACAGCTCGGTACCGTTCTTCAGTTTGGCAGGCTTCATCACCTTGCCGGAAGTGTCGCCGCGAGCGGAACCTTCGGTGTAGTCAACCTGACGCACGATAGTGGTCGGCAGTTCTACGGAAACCAGACGCTCTTCGAAGAAGATCGCTTCGCAAACATCGGTCATGCCTTCTTCAACGAAAGGCAGAACGGCTTCGATGTCTTCAGCGTTCAGCTCGTACATGGTGTAGTCGGTGGTGTCCATGAACGTGTAGGTGTCGCCGCTGATGAAGGACAGGGTCGCTTCTTTGCGGTCGAGGATTACGTCGTCCAGTTTGTCGTCAGCGCTGTAAACGATCTCGGTCTTGTAACCGGTCAGCAGGTTCTTCAGCTTGGTCTTCATGATCGCGCTGTTACGACCGGACTTGGTGAATTCAGCTTTCTGAACCAGCCAAGGATCGTTTTCGAGACGGATCACGGTACCGGGTTTCAGTTCTTTACCAGTTTTCATTGCGAATATCCGAATTTGGATGGGATTTACAAAAATCTAGGCCGCGTATCATATCCAATTTAGGTAAAACTGTACCAGCGCCGCGGCAAGATCCGCCTGCAAGGCTTGTTCCAGACACCACGCCTCAGCGTGTTTTTGCAGCTCCGGCCAGTGTTTGCGGGTCGCCAGCCATTGGTCGGCGATGTCTTCGCCGGCATTCCACGCTCGCCAAAGACCGCTGATCGCCTCTGCGGCAGGCGTCGACAGGCCTTTTGTATAGAGCGTGAGGAAGGCATCGAGCTTGTCGAGGTGGATATCTTCGTCTTGCTGGTAGATGTGCCAAAGCATCGGCCGCCCTGCCCATTGAGCACGGACAAACGAATCTTCGCCGCGCACGGCGTTGAAATCACAGCACCACAGCAAGTGATCGTATTGATCCTGTCGGACGAACGGCAGCACTTGCACGGTCAGGGCATCACGCACGTGCAGCGCTCCCGCCACCAGCCCGTTCACCCCGAGCCAGCGTTCGACGTCACCGAGTATCCGTCCTTCCGGCACCAGCAGATGCGTGGGCGACGGGGCGGCGGCCAGTGTGTCGAGCCAACTCGCCAACCCGGTGTTTTCGTAGGCAAACAGCGAGATCAATTGCGCAGCGGGCGCAGGATCAATCCCCAATCCCTGCAGGAATTCCCGCTGGGCTTCGGGTTTTTGCTGAAATTGCCGACGCCGTTCCAGCAATCCACGCTCACGCAGCAAGCCCCCGGTGCCCTTCTGGAACCCCGGAAAGAAGAAGAACTTCTGTACGCTCTTGTACTTCACCGACGGCAAACCGTGACAACCGATGACCCAGTCTTCGGCGCTCAAATAGTCCAGGTTCATCCACAGCGGCGGCTTTTCCCGCGCGGCCATGACGTCCATGTACGGGCTCGGCAGTTGGCAGGCGAATGCGGCGATGACCACGTCGGCGGCCTCCACGGGCTGCCATTCAGCCGGCCAATGCCGAACCTCGACACCCTGCTGCCACTGTTGGGGCGCGTGGATGTCGATCTCGGGGCACAGGCGTTCGAAGGCACGCAGGTCGTCAACCCACAGGCGAACGTCCACCGCATGTTCGGCCACCAGTTGACGGGCCAGGCGCCAGGTCACACCGATGTCGCCAAAGTTGTCGACCACGGTGCAAAAAATATCCCAGCGCCCGCGGTTTTTCATTTGAGGCAGTTCAGGCATTCAAGGCTCCCGTTGGCAAAGGCGCCGATTGTCCGCATAAATTACCCCGTGCAGAAGGGCCGACGACGATTAATCTTCGTGCGACAATCGCCATCCGCCCGCGACCACCCGCCAGGAGGCAGCCATGCCCTATCGTCCCAACCCGCGCCGTCCGTTGCCGATCCGCCTCAATGCCCTGCAATTGACCGGCAGCATTGCCCTGGGCCTTTGGCTGGGGTTCCTGGCCATCGCGCTGACGTGCTGGCTCGCCTCGCGTTTTATCTTCCCCGAGCAGTTGGCGCCGGTGGCCCAGGCCGTACAGAAACTGGCCAATCCGCCGGTGGCTCAACCAGCACCGGACATCCCGCCGCAGAGTCCGTTGTTCGAACAATACAAAGAAAACCTGCGCAAGAACGAGCAACAGCAATTCCTCGATCAGGCCCGCACCAATAATCGCAACCTGTCGAACCCCAAATGCCAGTTCTGGCTGCAACAGGACCAGACCGCGCCGAGCGAAAAAAGCCGCGCCAACGTCCAGCAATTCTGCGATTGATCATGAACAAGCAAATCGTCCACCAACTGATTCTCGACAAGCTGCGCATCGATCTCGACATCGCCGAACGCGCAGCGCAAACCGCTTACGAAACCGCGACCCACGAAGAAAACATCGCCGAAAACAAGTACGACACATTGGGTCTGGAGGCGTCGTACCTCGCGGCCGGGCAGGCGAAACGGGTCGAGGAAATTCGTCATTCACTGACGGTGTGCCAGAACCTGACGTTGCGACCGTATGACGATCAGCGCGGTATCGAAGTCGGTGCCCTGCTCGGTCTGGAAGACGAAAAGGGACGCGAACAGTGGCTGTTCCTGGCGCCTGACGCGGCGGGTTTGAAGGTCGATCTGGTGGGGCAGATGATCACCGTCATCACCCCCCGCTCGCCGCTGGGCAAAAGCCTGCTGGGCAAGTTCGAAGGGGACGAGGTGGAGATTCTGGTGGCGGGCGCTCGGCAACAGTTTGCTGTTACCGAGGTGATTTAACGCAGATTAATGAACCGGCAGTTCGACGCCGTCGAACAGTTCTTCCAATTCCTGCTTGTTGTGGCACTGGATCGCCTTGGCCATGACTTCGCGGGTCAGGTGCGGGGCAAACTTTTCGATGAAGTCGCACATGAAGCCACGCAGGAAGGTGCCGCGACGGAAGCCGATCTTGGTGATGCTGGATTCGAAAAGATCACTGGCATCGAGCATCACCAGGTCGCTGTCGAGTTTGGCATCGACCGCCATTTTCGCGACGATGCCCACGCCCAGGCCCAGGCGCACGTAAGTCTTGATTACGTCGGCGTCGGCGGCGGTGAACACCACTTTCGGCGTCAGGCCGCGATGGCTGAACGCTTCGTCGAGTTTCGAACGGCCGGTGAAACCGAACACGTAGGTCACGATCGGGTATTCGGCGAGGGCTTCAAGGGTCAGCTTCGGCAGCTTGGTCAACGGGTGGCCCTGGGGCACGACCACGCAACGGTTCCAGCGGTAGCACGGCATCATCACCAGGTCACCGAACAGTTCCAGCGCTTCGGTGGCGATGGCGAAATCCACGGTGCCGTCAGCGGCCATTTCGGCGATCTGCATCGGCGAACCCTGGTGCATGTGCAACGCAACGTCCGGGTACTGCTTAATGAAATTGCTGATCACCGGCGGCAACGCATAACGCGCCTGGGTGTGGGTGGTCGCGATCGACAGGGTGCCTTTCTTCTCGTTGGAGAATTCCTGGGCAATCTGCTTGATGCTTTCAACCTTGCGCAGGATTTCGCCGGCGGTGGTGATGATGCGCTCGCCGGCCGGGGTGACACGGGTCAGGTGCTTGCCGCTGCGGGCGAAGACCTCGACGCCCAGTTCGTCTTCCAGCAAACGGATCTGTTTACTGATGCCCGGCTGCGAGGTGTAGAGACTTTGGGCGGTAGCGGAAACGTTGAGGTCGTGGTGCGCCACTGCCCCGCGGTAGCGCAGTTGTTGAAGCTTCATATGAATCCCTCAAAGCAGGTAGACGCCACGGGCATCAGCGACGGTATATAACTATATTAATGGTTTGAAGAATAAATCTAGAACTTTTTTATCAAAACGCCATTATTTGTTCTAGCGATCTCCTAGACGCCGACGCTCCACCAGCGGCACCAGATAAACCGGCACCCGGGCCAACTGCAGGACCCGAGCTGCCGTGCGGCCCAGCGGGGTTTCCGCACTGGCGCGATGGCTATGACTACCTACGATCAGCAAATCCACCGAGAGTTTCTGCGCCTGGTCGAGAATCACCTGCGACGGATCGCCCTGAAGCACCCGCACCGCTTGAATCCTTTCCAGGTCTTGCTCCCCCTCATCCCCCAGCTCTTCACGAAAACTTTCCAGCACCCGCCGTTCGATATTGGCGATCACCGTGTTCAGGCCCTGGCTGTGAAACTCATTCAACGCCTGCTCATCGAGGTAGCTCTGCAGCACCGATTCGGCGAACAGCCCCATGGGTTCCACTGCGTGCACCACATACAAGTCGGCATTGAATGTTCGCGCCAGCGCCAAGGCGTGCTGCATCACCAAAGGTGCGTACAGGCCGAGGTCGGTGGCATACAGCATGGAACGAATCATATGACCTCCTTGCGTGCCGACATGGCGGAGATTGATTCAGCTTAGCAGTGCCTTGCCGAGTACGACGGGCCGCGTAACACCTTGAAGCAAGGGCTTAAACTTTCTGCTCGTTGCTTATGCCATGTGGCACATGACCGGTGGCGACCACTTCGCGCGCGAGCTCGCAATGACCGGCCTGATCGTCGAAAAACACGTCGGCGGCAAACGCTTCCAAAAAAGCTGCTTTGGTCAGGCCGCCTAGAAACAGCGATTCGTCCAGACGAATATCCCACTCACGTAGCGTGCGAATCACGCGCTCATGGGCCGGCGCTGAACGCGCGGTGACCAGTGCGGTGCGGATCGGACAGGCGTCTTCGGGGAACTCGCGCTGCAACAAATTCAACGCCGCTAGGAAGCCTTTGAACGGTCCGCCGCGCAAGGGCTCGCGGGCTGATTCACGTTCACTGGCCTGAAACGCTTCCAGGCCACCGGACTGATAGACCCGCTCTGACTCGTCGGAAAACAGCACCGCGTCACCGTCGAAGGCAATGCGCAATTCATCGCTGGCGGCACGGCTCGCACCGCCGGACAGAATGGTCGCGGCAGCAAAACCGGCGTCCAGCGCGCTGCGCACGTCTTCGGCATGGGTCGAGAGAAACAGGTCGCAACCAAAGGCCTTGAGATAGGGATAGGGACTGCGCCCGCCAACAAACGCCGCACGGGAAATCGCCAGGCCGTAGTGGTGAATCGAGTTGAACACCCGCAGTCCGGTGTCGGCACTGTTGCGCGACACCAGCACCACTTCGACTCGGGCACGCCCCAGACTGGCGTTGAGGTTCAGGAGTTTTTCCACCAGCGGGAACGCATCACCGGGCGCGAGGACTTCGTCTTCGTGTTCGATCTGGTATTGCCGATAGGCCTCGACCCCGTCCGACAGATAGACCTTGTGGCTTTCGCTCAGGTCGAACAGCGCTCGCGAGGAAATCGCCAGCACCAACTTGTCATCTATGTCCTTGGCCATGCCTTTCCCCTCTGGTGGATCGACTCAAACGTTACGTCGATCAATAAAACCGAGCGCCCGATACAAGGCCTCGATGCGTGGCAGCTCACATCCCGCCGCTTTCGCCGCCGCCAGTGGACGGGCGTAAATCGCCTCCAGTTCCAGCGGTCGCTTGTGCAGGAAATCGTGGTACATGCTCGGCCAATAGTCGGGCATTTTCTCGGTCATCATAAACAGGTAGTCGGCGTAACCGGGCGGTATGTCGTGACCACACGCCCTGGCACCCTGCACCACTTCGGCCATCAATGCCTGGATCAGCGCGCGGCTGTCGGCATCCGCCATCAGCGGAGTGGTACTCGCCCCCAGCAAAACCGACAGACCGTTATAAGGAATATTCCAGACCAGTTTCTGCCAGCGCGCCTGATGCAGATTGGGCATGGCTTGGGAATCGATACCGGCGGTACGGAACAACCCGGCCCCCTCTTCGACCAGCGCCATGCGTGCAGCGTCGTCGCTGACCGGGCCACTGTGGTAACCGACATTGACCGCGCCGAGGGCCTGATGGGTGATCACACCCGGACCTTCGCGATGGACGCAAATCAGGCACAGCCCACCGAGCACATGCAGCGAATCGGGCAGCGACTCTCGCAAGCTGTCTTCGACGTCGAGGCCGTTTTGCAGCAACAACACTTTGGCACCAGGCGCTGCGGCTTCAATGATGATCGGTGCGAGACCCGGACTGGTGCTCTTCGCCGCCACCAGCAACCAGTCGCACGCTGGCATGTCTTCGGCCGCTGAATAAGCCTGGACCGGATTCAGCGTCAACGCGCCATGCACCGCGCTGTTGACTTGCAGCCCGCGCTCGGCGACTGCGGAAAATTCACTGCGCAACAGAAAATGCACATCGAAACCGGCGCGCGCCAGCATCACCCCGTAGAAACCACCAATTGCGCCGGTCCCGATAATGCCGATTGTCGGCTTGGCAACTGCTCCCATCATGGCAACTCCTCAGCAATTCGACTCAGCGCCTGGCCCACCGCCCGGTTCAGTTCGGTGTCGGTCAGGCGCGACTGTACCGCTCCAAAGAACTCACCGTCGCGCACCACAAACAGCGCCGGCAAATGAAAGACCTCATAACGTTCCACCAACCCACCGTTGTCGGCGGCGTCGATCCAGCACAACCGGTCGATCGCCAGATCGAGTCTCGGCAATTGCTCGCGGGCAAAACGGCAACTGGCGCAGCCGACACTGGTGAAAATCACCAGGGAAACGCCGCTCATCGCCAGCAGCCGTTGGTCGGCGTCAAAATCGGTCAGTTCCGATTCGACCACTATACTGGGGGAAACAATGTCAAATGGGCGACACAGGGAGTCCGTGTTCATGGGACGTTTTCTTCCTCATCCTGACGATGTGCCCGTGGAACTTACGCTGCTCAAACATGAGTGCATTTCACGGCAACGGCTGCACACTATCAGCCTCGGTGGCATGGCTTGCAATTACCACCGCGCTTGGCGCCACGGCACGGCGCTGGAAGTGCGCATGCCGACCTTGAACCCCGACTTGCGTTTTCTGGGCTACGTGGCCTGGTGCCTGCGCCGAAAACGCGGCTACCTGGTGGGCATTGCCTTTGTCGATGAGCAGATGCTGTTCAGTGCGCGGATGGGCGAGCAGGTGTGCCAGATCGAGCGTTATTGCCGACTGCATGATGCCCATGATGATCTGCAGGAAACTCAAGCCCTGGCCCTCGAATGGGTGCAGCAGCACGCCGACGAGTTCTCCAATGACACGGTCCGCAAGGCTTTTGCTCAGCCAGTGCTGGATTAAACCGGTGTTTGCCCATTGTCGAGCAGGCGCGTAACGCGCTAAGGTTCGGGTCCCCCGACGCGCTTAATTTGCTGTGCTCCGCCGCGCGGGTTCGCTGGCGGCCGGCACCCGTGACCTGACGAGTAAACGATGGCTGATTTACCGATCAACGACCTAAACGTCGCTTCCAACGAAACCCTGATCACTCCCGATCAGCTCAAGCGTGATATCCCTTTGAGCGACGCTGCCCTGCGCACCGTGACCAAGGGCCGCGAAGTCATTCGCAACATTCTTGATGGCACCGACCACCGCCTGTTCGTGGTGATCGGGCCGTGCTCGATCCACGACATCAAGGCTGCCCACGAATACGCCGAACGCCTGAAGACTCTGGCCGCCGAAGTGTCCGATACCTTGTATCTGGTCATGCGCGTGTATTTCGAGAAGCCACGTACCACCGTCGGCTGGAAAGGTCTGATCAACGATCCGTACCTGGACGACTCGTTCAAGATCCAGGATGGCTTGCACATCGGTCGCCAGTTGTTGCTGGACCTGGCCGAGATGGGCCTGCCGACCGCCACCGAAGCCCTCGACCCGATCTCCCCGCAATACTTGCAGGACCTGATCAGCTGGTCGGCCATCGGCGCGCGCACCACCGAATCCCAGACTCACCGTGAAATGGCTTCCGGCCTGTCCTCGGCCGTCGGCTTCAAGAACGGCACCGACGGCGGTCTGACCGTCGCGATCAACGCCCTGCAATCGGTTTCCAGCCCGCATCGTTTCCTGGGTATCAACCAGGAAGGTGGCGTGTCGATCGTCACCACCAAGGGCAACGCCTACGGTCACGTGGTATTGCGCGGTGGCAACGGCAAGCCGAACTACGATTCGGTCAGCGTCGCGCTCTGCGAGCAAGCGCTGAACAAGGCCAAGATCAAGCCGAACATCATGGTCGATTGCAGCCACGCCAACTCCAACAAGGATCCGGCCCTGCAACCGCTGGTGATGGAGAACGTCGCCAACCAGATCCTCGAAGGCAACCAGTCGATCATCGGCCTGATGGTCGAGAGTCACTTGAACTGGGGCTGCCAGGCGATCCCGAAAGACCTCGCCGACTTGCAATACGGCGTGTCGATCACCGACGCCTGCATCGACTGGACCGCTACCGAAAACACCTTGCGCAGCATGCATGCCAAGCTCAAGGACGTGCTGCCGAAACGCGATCGCAGTTGATCGTTGTTTTTCAGGCACAAAAAAAACGCCGGGCTTAAACCCGGCGTTTTTTTATGCGTTGCGTTTACTGGCTCAGCTTGGCCGCGTGCCGCTGATGACGTTCCATGTAGCGCTCCACGTAGGAGCACGATGGAATCACCGTGTAACCCATTTCTTCGGCGTACTGCAGGGCCTGCTCGGTCAATGCCGCCGCAATGCCACGGCCACGCAGTGCGTTGGGCACGAAGGTGCGATAGATATCCAGGGTCTGTTTCCCCAGATCCATATAGGTCAGGTAGGCACGATGACCGTCCACATTGGTCTCGAACTGATGACCAGCCTGGTCATGGTGGATGGACAACGCCTCGCTCATCACTACTCCTCGCGGGTCTTGGATTCTGACCCCTACCTTACCGATGTTTTTCCGGCGAAGGAACATCTACGCCACCCTGTGCCTGAATGGACACCGAGAAGAGCGACACCGATCTCGCGCAACCTGGGCACGTATCAAATAGTAGGCACCATTGGCGAAAATGCTCAAGGTACGCTCGTCATCATGCCGAGGGGGGCTGCGGGGTGCTGCTCCGGGTGATGCAGGGACGGCTCGACCGAAGATCTTCCCGGGTCGAAAGCCTGAACATTGCCGGATGTTGAGACTTAAGACGAGCGCCCTTCGTTAAAGTCACCTCAACATGCAGAAAGATATGAGAGGCGCTGCGCAAAATCCGAACAAAAGTGTAGACGAAAGCATGTAGACAGACTTTAACAAAGACCGGAAATACTGCCTTCGGAATAGGGAACTTTTCTCATGCGGCTCGCTCATCTCGGGCCTTGCAGCTGGGTATTTTTTATCCAGAGCAGTTAAAAGTTGCTCGAAAAAGAATCAACGCCTACAATTTTTTTTGCTTCTTGCTTTACGTCAGTTTACTTACGACAAGTAATGGGTAGTATGTACGCCGGCTATTTCCTCACTCTGAGGAGACAGCTACTTAATAGAAAGTCCTTGAAGGGGAACACGATGAACAACGTTCTGAAATTCTCTGCTCTGGCTCTGGCCGCAGTTCTGGCTACCGGTTGCAGCAGCGTATCGAAAGAAACCGAAGCACGTCTGACCGCTACTGAAGACGCAGCTGCTCGCTCCCAGGCTCGTGCAGACGAAGCTTACCGTAAAGCTGATGAAGCTCTGGCTGCTGCTCAAAAAGCACAACAGACTGCTGACGAAGCTAACGAGCGTGCTCTGCGCATGCTGGACAAAGCTAGCCGCAAGTAATAGTCCTTCGGGATTGTTATCAAGCCGATCCATTTATGGGTCGGCTTTTTTTATGCCCGGCGTTTAGTACCGGCCATAAAAAAACCCGCCGACGGCCAACGTCGGCGGGTTCTTTTTTCGTGCTTACTGCTGCAGATCGACCGGCACGCTCGACACCATCGGTGCGGAGGTATTCGGCACGGCGATTTCCACCGGCAGGCCATCTTCGGCAGCGACCACGTCACGCACCACATCCCAGTTCATGCGCAGGTTGTTGGTGATGTCTTCACGCTTGAGCATCGCGTTGATTACCGCGGTGTGCTTGTCGACCACCGACGGATTGCCGTTGTCGTCCAGCGGCGTGTGCGCTTCAAGATAAACCTTGCCGCCACTCAGGCCAAACTTGTACGGGTCGTTGATGATCCGCACCGACGTACCAACTGGCACCATGCTCGCCATTTCCAGCACGTTGTTGTTGAACATGCGGAAACAACCGTGGCTGGTGCGCATGCCGATGCCGAATTTCTTGTTCGAGCCGTGAATCAGGTAGCCCGGGGTGCCCAGGCTGAACTTGAACGGCCCCAGCGGGTTGTCCGGGCCAGCCGGCACCACATTCGGCAACGGGTCACCGTCGGCGGCGTGCTCAGCCTTGATCGAAGCTGGAGGGGTCCAGGTCGGGTTCGGCGTCTTGGCGGTGATAGTGGTGTGGGCAATCGGCGAACCCCAACCTTCACGACCGATTCCCAGCGGGAAGGTGTACACCACATTCCGGCCTTTCGGGTAGTAGTAGAGGCGGTACTCGGCCAGGTTGATGACGATGCCTTCACGCGGACCCGGCGGCAGGATGAAACGGGTCGGCAGAATGATTTCGGTGCCAGCACCCGGCAGCCAGGCGTCGACGCCCGGGTTGGCCGCGACCATTTCCGAATAGCCCAGGTCGTAAGTGGTACCAAGGTCGGCGAAGGTATCTTCGTACTTGGCCTTGATCACTTGCACCTGACCGATGATGTCTTCACCAGGGGGCGGTAGAGGCAGCTCTAGTGCTGAAACTGGACCGGCCACACAGAGGGCGGCAAGGGTCAGGCAGCGGGTGACGGCAGGAAAGCGCGGCAACATCCGGAAAATCCTTCGCATGATCGACAAGGGTATAAGAAGGCGATTGTACACCGGCGCCCGTAAATTCGGGGAGGTCGAGAACGTAGCAGGCGATACATGACGTTTTTTTCATGTGGGAGTCGCGGCGAGATCAAATGTGGGAGCGGGCTTGCTCGCGAAAGCGGTGTGTCAGTCAATGATAAGGAGACTGACACACCGCTTTCGCGAGCAAGCCCGCTCCCACAGGGGGTCTAAAGCTCGAACCGCAGTTCCGGCCAGATCGGCGAAGTGCCGCGCTTCTGCGATTCAAGGATGGCCCGGCACAGTGAGCACAAACGCTGGTCCTGGAACACCCGGCGATCCACGCTCGACCAGCGCGGCTGCGCCGGCAACAGGCTGCCGCACAGGGTCCGGTCCGCTGAACCACCAAGCTCCAGCTGACGCGTCACCAGATGCACCCGCACTTCCTGGCAGGCGAACAGATCCAGCTGCTCGTCAGGCTCGATCAGTTGGTAGGCAAAAAGGGACCAGGCAGGACGCGGCATCGGGGGCTCCAAATCGGGGGCGCCACCTTAGCCGAAACACCGCCACTAGAAAAGCGTCAAAGCAGCGGTTTCAGTGTCGGCCAGACATTTTCCAGCAACTTGTCCTGAGCCACCGCAGCCGGGTGCAGGCCGTCGGCTTGCATCAGGTCTGGATGACCGCCGATTCCTTCGAGAAAAAACGGTACCAGCGGGATTTTTTTCTCGTCCGCCAGTGTGCCGTAGACCTTCGCAAACGCCTCGGTGTAACGAGCACCGTAGTTCGGCGGCAGTTGCATCCCCAGCAACAAGACCTTGGCACCACTCGCCTTGGAGCTGTCGATCATCGCCGCAAGGTTTTGTTGCAATTGTGTTGGCAGCATTCCGCGCAAGCCGTCGTTGCCTCCCAACTCGAGGATAACCAGCTCCGGTTTATGCTCTGCAAGCAGCGCCGGCAGGCGTGCCTGGCCTCCGGCACTGGTGTCGCCGCTGATGGAGGCGTTGACCACTTTATCGTCGAAACCTTCGCGCTTGAGCCGTTGCTCAAGCAGCGACACCCACCCCAAGCGGGTATCCAGTCCGAAACCGGCGCTGATACTATCGCCAACGATCAGGACTGTACCCGCCGCTGCGTTCTGGGCCATGCACATCAAGGCCAGGCCAGCACTCAAAAACCACACACGCATCGGATTCTCCATGGGCGCAAGCATTCTCACCGCGAAGAACCTCAGCAAAGTGGTTCCCAGCGCGGAAGGTGAACTGACTATCCTGCACGAACTCAGCCTGGAACTGAACAAGGGCGACAGTTTGGCCATTGTCGGCGCCTCCGGTTCCGGCAAGTCCACCCTCCTCGGCCTGCTGGCTGGCCTCGACCTGCCGAGCAGTGGCGAAGTCACCCTCGCCGGCCAGGGGTTGAGCAATCTCGACGAAGACCAGCGCGCACGCATTCGCGCCGAGCATGTGGGGTTCGTCTTTCAGTCGTTCCAGTTGCTCGACAGTCTTAACGCGCTGGAAAACGTCATGCTGCCCCTGGAGCTCGACGGCCGCAAAGATGCCCGGGAGCGCGCCACCGAATTGCTGCAGCGAGTTGGCCTGGGCCAGCGCCTGACTCACTCGCCGCGCCAGCTCTCCGGCGGCGAACAACAGCGCGTGGCGATTGCCCGGGCGTTTGCCGCTGAACCGGACGTGTTGTTCGCCGATGAGCCCACCGGCAACCTCGACAGCCACACCGGCGAGCGCATCAGCGACCTGCTGTTCGAATTGAACAAGGAACGCGGCACGACCCTGGTGTTGGTGACCCACGACGAACGCCTGGCACATCGCTGCCGGCGCCTGATCCGCCTTGAAGCCGGCCTGCTGGTCGCCCCTCTGGAGCCTTGATGGCACGCTTGCCGCTATTGCGCCTGTTCAGCCTCGCCATCCGCCAACTGTTGCGCGATGCCCGCGCCGGTGAGCTGCGGGTGTTGTTCTTCGCCTTGCTGGTGGCCGTGGCGGCAAGTACCGCCATCGGCTATTTCGGCGCTCGCCTCAACGGCGCCATGATGTTGCGCGCCACTGAGTTTCTCGGCGCTGACCTGTTGCTCGAAGGCAGTTCGCCGGCGCGAACGGAACAGATCAAGAGCGGCACCGAGCTTGGGCTGGAACACGCCCAAGTGGTGGAATTCTCCAGCGTCATTGCCACCGACAACGGCATCCAGTTGTCCAGCATCAAGGCAGCCGACGATGTCTATCCGCTGCGCGGCGAACTGAAAAGCGCCCCCGCGCCCTTCGCCCCGGAAGAAACCGGGGGCGGGCCGAAATCCGGCGAAGCCTGGGTCGAAGCACGCTTGCTGACGGCGCTGGACCTGAAGATCGGCGACAGCATCGATGTCGGCATGAAGACCTTGAAGCTGACACGAGTGCTGACCTATGAACCCGATCGCGCCGGCAATTTCTACAGCCTGACGCCGCGAGTGTTGATCAACCTCAGCGACCTCACCGCCACCGGCGTGGTGCAGCCCGGCAGCCGGGTCAGTTACCGCGAGCTCTGGCGCGGCAAGGCCCAAGCGCTGGAAACCTATCGCCAACTGGTCAAGCCCGGCCTCGCCGCCAACCAGCGTCTGCAGGATGCCCGGGACGGGAATCGGCAGATCGGTGGTGCGCTGGGCAAGGCCGAGCGCTACTTGAACATGGCCAGCCTGGTGGCGGTCTTGCTGTCCGGGGTGGCGGTGGCGCTGTCGGCGACCCGCTTTGCCACGCGCCGATTTGATGCCAGTGCATTGCTGCGTTGCCTGGGGTTGTCCCGCCGGGAAACCATGGTGCTGTTCAGTTTGCAGCTGACAGTGCTCGGCCTGCTCGCCAGCCTCAGCGGCGCCCTGCTCGGCTGGCTCGCTCAGCTCGGGTTGTTTGCGCTGCTGCATGACTTGCTGCCCACCGACGTTCCACCGGGCGGCTTGTTGCCAGCGATTGCCGGGATCGGCACCGGGTTGGTGGCGCTGGCCGGCTTCGCCCTGCCGCCACTGGCCGCACTCGGGCGGGTGCCGCCACTGCGGGTATTGCGTCGAGATATGTTGCCGATCCCGTCCAGCACCTGGATGGTCTACGGCGCGGCGCTGGGTGCGCTCGGGCTGATCATGTGGCGCTTGAGCCTGGACCTGGTCCTGACCTTCGCCCTGCTGGGTGGTGGCGTGATCGCCGCCGTGGTGCTCGGCGGTTTACTGCTGTTGCTGCTCAAAAGCCTGCGCCGGATGCTGGCCCGCGCGTCCTTGCCGTGGCGCCTGGGCCTGGGTCAGTTACTGCGTCACCCATTGGCGGCCGCTGGCCAATCCCTGGCCTTCGGTTTGATCCTGTTGTCCATGGCACTGATCGCTTTGCTGCGCGGCGAGTTACTCGACACCTGGCAAAACCAGCTACCGAAAAACGCGCCGAATTATTTCGCGCTGAACATCCTGCCGGCGGACAAACAAGCCTTCACCGATCGCCTGATCGAACTGTCGGCGCAATCGGCGCCGCTATACCCGGTGGTGCCCGGAAGGCTGATCAGCATCAATGGCGAAGCGGTGCAGGACATCGTCAGCAAGGATTCGGCCGGCGACCGGGCGATCCAGCGTGACCTGAGCCTGACCTGGGCGGCGGACCTGCCGGCGGGCAACAAGCTTACCTCCGGCAACTGGTGGACCGAACAAACGCCGGATGAAATTCCCGGCGTGTCGGTCGAAGGCAAAGTTGCAGAAAGCCTGAAGCTCAAGTTGGGTGATCATCTGGTGTTCACCGTCGGCGGGGTCAATCGCGAAGCGAAAGTCACCAGCCTGCGAGAGATCAACTGGGACAACTTCCAGCCGAACTTCTTCATGATCTTCCAGCCCGGCACCTTGAAGGATCTGCCGGCGACCTACCTCACCAGTTTCTACCTGGCGGCGGGTCACGATCAGCAGATTGTCGATCTGTCCCGCGCCTTCCCGGCAGTGACCATCCTGCAAGTCGAAGCCTTGCTGGAACAGCTGCGCAGCATCCTCGCCCAAGTCACCCTGGCGGTGGAGTACGTGTTGTTGTTCGTGTTGGCGGCGGGGATGGCGGTGCTGTTTTCCGGCCTGCAAGCCACGCTGGATGAACGGATTCGCCAAGGCGCGCTGCTGCGGGCACTGGGGGCCGAGCGGCAATTGCTGGTCAAGGCCCGACGGATCGAGTTCGGCTTGCTCGGCGCGGTCAGCGGTTTGCTGGCGGCACTGGGTTCGGAGTTGGTCAGCCTGGTGCTTTACCGCTACGCCTTCGACCTGCCCTGGCACCCGCATCCTTGGCTGCTGGTGCTGCCAGTCATCGGCGCGGTGCTGATCGGTGGTGCCGGTGTCTTCGGCACCCGGCGCGCGTTGAACGCCAGCCCCCTGACAGTCTTGCGCGAGGGTTGATAGACTCAGCACTCTCTAACAAAAGAAGTCGCCATGAGCCGTTATCGCCCTCCCCGCACCGCTGGCACCGCGCTGATCACCCCCGAAGGTGAAGCGCGGATGCGCGCCGAGTTTCACGAACTCTGGCACGTGCGCCGGCCGCAGGTGACGCAATCGGTCAGCGAAGCGGCGGCCCAGGGTGATCGCTCGGAAAATGCCGAGTACACCTACGGCAAGAAAATGCTGCGCGAGATCGACAGCCGCGTGCGGTTTCTCACCAAGCGCCTGGAAGCCCTGAAAGTCGTCAGTGAAAAACCCAGCGATCCGAACAAGGTGTACTTCGGCGCCTGGGTGACGATTGAAGATGAGGACGGCAAGGAATCGCGCTATCGCATCGTCGGCCCGGATGAACTGGACTTGAAACTGGGCCTGATCAGCATTGACTCGCCGCTGGCGCGGGCACTGATCGGCAAGGCGCTGGACGCTGAAGTGCGGGTCCAGACACCGACCGGTGAGCAGTGCGTGTATATCGTGGCGATCGATTATCTATGAGCCGCAGCGCTGTAAGCCTCAGCGCCGGGTAATCAACCCCTGACGGGCAACCCTGGTCAGCTGCCGGATCACTTCCGGTGCGTCTTCAAGCGTGGGCGACTGAATCACCGCCAGATCGAAACTGTCGCTGGCAAAGCGCGCCAGGGACTCGCCGTCTTCGACAAACTGGATCAGGAACGCGGCAGGACCGCCGGTGCGACGTGGCCAGCCATCGAGATAACGCAGAAGCGTCGGCTGATGTTTGCCGCCAAGCAGGATTTTTGGATTGCGCTGGGTGAGGTGTGCCGTGATCGGCGCGGGGCGTACAACGGGGCTTAGTGCATTCATTGGGTCGTGTCTCTACCTCGAAAGTCTGCATGGCAGGTGAGAGGCAACACCGAACCAGCGCTTTAGCGGTATTTCGAAGCCTGTTCCAGGCTTCTATCGGCAACTGAATGAGTCACCTGGCGCCCCGCAAGTAGCTGTTTAAATCGGCGCATGAGCAGCATCCTAGAGAACCTGACCGGACAGTGTCAAGAATGACGCGCAACAAAAAAGGCCCGCACAATGCGGGCCTTTTCGTTGAGCCAGAGCGGTCAGCCAGCGATGGCACGGTCCGCCGAAAGCTTGCCGGCACCTTCGATCAGTACCGCGATGCTGCCACCGAGCAGGGCCAGGGCGAACTCATAACCGTTGTTGGCCATGAACAAACCGTTGCTGATGTGCACCGTGAAGATCGCCACCAGCGACAGAAAGATCAACCCCAGTGCCGCCGGACGCACCAGCAGGCCAATGATCAAGGCCAGGCCGGCGAAGAACTCGGTACCACCCGCCAGGATCGCCATCAGGTGACCCGGCGCCAGGCCCAGGCTTTCCATGTACTGCGCGGTGCCGGCAATCCCGTAGCCACCGAACATCCCGAAGAGTTTCTGCGAACCGTGGGCCGCGAAGATGATGCCGACGAAGATCCGCAGAACAGTCAGGCCGTAGCCAGCGCGGGTAAACAGTACCTTGTTGATCAGTGAGCTCATGCTGTGTCATCCATTGAATGTGTGTGTTGGTTGGCCGCTATATTAATCGTTAAATCGAATGATAAAAGCGCAAATATTTCGCCATAACCATCAGTTTAGTCGATTATTTCCGTGAGGCGACTTTTTGCCCCTGGGGCTCCAACGACTCCCGCTCCCGATCGAACGCCAAGTAATACTTGTTCACGCTATTAACATAGCTGACGGCGCCCATCCCCACCTGCTCCATGGCAATGCGCTCGACCTGGAAGAACCACTGATTCGGATTCAAACCCCGACGCCGAGCCTCGGCGCGCATGCCTTGAACCCGTTCCGGCCCCATGTTGTAGGCCGCCAGCACGAACGCCATACGCTCGCGCTCGTTGAGTTTGGGGCTGGAGAAGAATTTACGGCGGATCATCGCCAGGTACTTGGCCCCGGCCTGCACATTGGCGTCGAGGTTCTGAATATTGTTCACCCCGACGCGCTGGGCGGCGGACGGAGTAATCTGCATCAGGCCGGTCGGACCGCCGCCACCACGCGCCTCGGGTTGCAGCGCCGACTCCTTGAACGCCAGCGCCGCCAGGTTCAGCCAGTCCATGCCTTGGGCGTCCGCGTGTTTCTGCAACACCGGACGGAGTTTTTCCAGACGCTGTCGGTCAGCCTTGGCCAGCGGATAGTGGACTTGATACAGCCGTCGGTAGATACGCAGGAATGCCACGTCCTCATCCGACGGCTTTTTATAGGTGGTCAGGAAGCGATCGATACTGGCCCGCAGCATCGACGCATCGCGGCGCACGAACCAGTATTCCTCGCCGGGTTCGCTGATCAGCAATTGCCGATCGAAGCGCAACTTGGGCAGGATCTTGCCCCAGCGCTCGGCGATCGGTTGCTCGACGATGGTCAGGTGGAAGATGCCACCCTGGACCATCTCCAGCACGTCCTCGACCGCCAAACTGGGATCGACCCACTCAACCGATATCGGCGCCAATTTGTGCAGAGCGAGTTTCTGATTGATCTGGCTGACCGCATCCCCGGCGGCACTGCCCGTGGGCAACGCCAGGGTTTTGCCGGAGAGCTGTTCGAGTTTGGTGTAGCGGCGTTCGCCCTTGATCCCGACCAGAATCAGCGGCACGTTGCTGGCAATCGGTTCGCTGGTACTGACCGCGTGGCCGGATTGCGGATCGAGCAACTCCCCCGGCGCCACCAGATCGCCCTCTCCACGCTGCAAGGCGCCGAGCAATTGGTCTTTGGCTTTGGGGATGATCTTGAGGGTGATTTCCTGGCCGTCGCGGGCGTGGCCGTTGAGGTATTGCTCGAAGGCACGCAGGCGATGGTATTCGACGCCGATGGCCTGGCCCTGGACTTCGCCGGAGCTGTTACGACTCTGGTTGACCAAGACCTTCAGCACTCGGCTGCTGCGGATTTCCGCCAGGTCGCGCACCTTGGTGGCCGGCACGGCTTGCAGCGGTCCGGCCAGACGCGCAACCGCCGGCAGCGGCAGCAGCAACGAACAACACAGCAGTAGCAAAACCGAGGGACGTGTCATCCACTCTCCGGAAAGAATACTGGTCGACCTCACGAAAATTCATGACATCGAACGACAGAAACAGAGCGCCTGGAGCGCTGGCAAAGTGCGAAAGACTGGCACAGTGATGGCAGTTTCACCAACCCGACCTGTCTCGCGGCATCAAGAGACAGCTTCAACTCGTTGTAGTTCTTGGCTTTTCTTATAAATCTACAGCTCTGATATGCTTTCCGGCCTTTGGTCCGAGGTAGCACCATGCAACTCATCGATATCGGCGTCAACCTGACCAACCCCAGTTTCGACGATAAACACCAGGCTGTACTCGATCGCGCCTACGCGGCCGGTGTCTGCCAATTGGTGCTCACCGGGACCAGCGTCGACGGCAGCGAACAAGCCCTGGAGCTGTGTCGACAACTGGATGAAAGCGCGCAACGGCTGTTCGCCACCGCCGGCATTCACCCCCATTCCGCCAGCGACTGGAACGCCGACAGCGAACAGCGCCTGCGCAGTTTGCTCAAGGAGCCGAACATGGTGGCCGTGGGCGAATGCGGGCTGGATTTCAACCGCGACTTCTCACCGCGCCCGCAGCAGGAAAAGGTGCTCGAACAGCACCTGGCCATGGCGGTCGAGCTGCAATTGCCGGTGTTCTTGCATGAGCGCGATGCCAGCCAGCGTCTGCTGGAAATCCTCCGCGACTACCGCGACCAGTTGCCGGCCGCCGTGGTGCATTGCTTCACCGGTGAAAAGAAAGCGCTGTTTAGCTACCTCGACCTGGATTTGCACATCGGCATCACAGGGTGGATCTGCGATGAACGTCGGGGCACGCACCTGCATCCGTTGGTGAAAGAGATCAAGCGCGGCCGCTTGATGCTGGAGAGCGATGCGCCGTACCTGCTACCGCGCAGCCTAAGGCCGAAGCCGAAGAACGGGCGTAACGAGCCGGCGTATCTGACCGAAGTGCTGCGCGAAGTGGCGTTGCATCGTGAGGAAAGCGAAGAGGACCTGGCGGCGCATACGACGGCGTGTGCGCGGGCATTCTTCAACCTGCCCACACTTCCCCAATAACCACAATTCCCTCTGTGGGAGCGGGCTTGCTCGCTCCCACATTGCAACAGTAGTGGGCGTTGACTTGCATCAAGATCCTAATCGCTGAGTAGCGGCACAATACTGGCACCTTGCCAATGCTGTTTCCGCTATCAGAGAAGACCTTCCTATGGGTGCCTGGCTTAGCAACATCTCGCTGAAATACAAATTCTGGGCGGTCAATGCGGTCGCCTTTGTCACCACCCTGCTGTTAGTGCTGTACGCCGTACAGCTCGAACAGCAGGCCCGCAGCCACGCGTCCCAGGCCTCGGCCCAGGCCCAGGCGCGATTGCTTAACGCCTGGCCCGCCGGGCAGCCGCTGCCCAAAACTGACAACGTGCTGATCTTCAGTCACGGACAGGCCCCACGGCTGAACGAACAACCGGTTCTGGAGCTGACGGATACCAACAACGGCTGGGTCGAGATCAATGCCATGCCGCTGTTCGGCGACACTTCGCTGATGGGCGCCGAGGTGTTCAGTCGCGCCGATGGCCAGCAAGTCGCGGTGATCGCTTACGGCCCAAGCCTGAGCCAGGTGTTCAGCGAACGCTTCTTCAACTATGCGATGGCGGTGGCGATCCTGATGCTGGCGATGCTTGGGGCTTCACAGTTGTTGATCCGCTTTTTGCTCAGCCAGCTCAACACCTTGAAAGACGTAATGCTGCACGTCGAGAAAACCGGCGACCTGTCGGCCCGGGTGCCCCTGGCCTGCAAGGATGAAGTCGGGCAGATGGCCAACGCGTTCAACGCGATGCAGGCCGGTTATCAGCGGGTGGTCAATACGGTCGCCAACACCGCCCGGCAACTGGATGTCGGTGCGGCGCGATTGGCGTCGAGCATGAATGAAGTGCGCCACGGCATGCTCGGCCAGCAAAGCGAAACCGATCAGGCGGCCACCGCGATCAATGAAATGACCGCCACGGTGTATCACATCGCCCAGCACGCCGGCGCCACTCGCGACCTGTCGCAAAGCGCCGACACCCTGGCCGGCAGTGGCCAGGAAGTGGTCAGTCGGGTGCAGAAGTCGATTGCCGGGTTGTCCAGCGGTGTGCAGCAGACCGCCGAGATGATCCAGCGCCTGGCCGAGGACAGCCAAAAGATCAACGGCGTGGTCAGTGTGATTCACAGCATCGCCGAGCAAACCAACCTGCTGGCGCTCAACGCCGCTATTGAGGCCGCGCGGGCCGGTGAAATGGGCCGAGGCTTTGCAGTGGTGGCCGATGAAGTACGCAACCTGGCCAAGCGCGTGCAAACCTCCACCGATGAAATCACCTTGATGGTTTCCGCTTTGCAGGCCGGAACCCGGGACGCGGTGGACTTCATGCAGGAGAGCTCATTTAAGGCCGATGACTGCGTGCAGCAGGCTCAGGAAGCCGGAGCGGCGCTGGCGCAAATCACCAGCGCAGTGGCGCAGATGCGTGAAAGCAACACGCAAATCGCCGTGGCCGCCGAGCAGCAGAGTCATGTGGCGGAGGAAATGAATCGCTCGGTGGTGAGCATTCGTGATGTGACCGAGAACACTGTGCAGCAGACCGTGGACTCGGCGAATACCAGTAATGAGTTGGCGACGTTGGCTGGGGAATTGAGCAGGGCTATCGGGCAGTTGAAACTCTGAGAGCCTCTTCGCGGGCAAGCCTCGCTCCTACAGTAGACCGCGATCCCTTGTAGGAGCGAGGCTTGCCCGCGAAGGCGTCCGCCCGGTCAACATCAATATTGACCATTACCGCTATCACTTCGATAGCCAACCTTGATTCGCCGCCCACCGCCGCCCCGCCTATTCTTCAAACCTGTGTTCAACATGGATTTGAGGAGTTTCATCATGGGCAAACGTCACCCCAACCTTCCGGCCTGGCAATGGAAGTCCTACCCGCACAATCACCAGCACCCCACCAACCTGGCGATACACCTGATCGCCGTGCCGCTGTTCATCATCGGGTTCTTGTTGATCGTGTCCGGGGTGTTCAGCCTGAGTTTGCTGAATGTCGTGATCGGCGTGATTGGCGTTATCGCTGCGTTGGGCTTGCAGCGCCACGGGCACAGCCTGGAGGCGCAAGCCTCCGAGCCGTTCACCGATCGCAAAGACGCGATGTCACGCTTGCTGGTCGAGCAGTTCCTGACCTTCCCACGGTTTTTCCTCAGCGGTGGCTGGTGGCGCGCCTGGCGTAAGCGCCACCGTCGCTGAGTCAGGCGAAGATCGTCACGGTCTGCCGGCTCATGGCAATCAACTGACCGTCAGCGCTCCACAACTTCGCCGCCGCGTGGCCGTAGCCGTCACGGGCGAGTTCGATGTCCACCAGGTATTTGCACCAGTCCAACGTGCTCAGCGCCAACAGCGGCTGGACGAACTCGATGGTCCAGGTCAGCGTGCTGCCCGCCGCCGGTTTGTTCAGGTGCGGCAACAGGGCCGGTGGCCAGGCGTCGACCAGCGCGAGGATATACGCCTCGCTGATCGCCTCTTCCTTCACATCCCCGCGCAACCGCACCCAACCACCCATGTCCCGGGATTTATTGCCGGTGAACGGCAATCCGCCGACGCTCCAGCGCATCGCCAGATGCTTCATGAATTCCGGGGTCACGCCTTTGATGTAAGGCAGTTCCTGGCAGTCGTCCCAGTGTTTCATCTCGGGCGCAGGCTGGGCTTCCACCGCCACTTCGGAAGGTCGCGAGGCGCCGAAACTGCCCTGGACCAACGTCACCACCTGACCTTTCTGCATCACCCGGCCCAACACCTGGCTGACGGCTTTGCCTTCGCGCAACACATCGACTTCAAAACTGACCGGCACATCCGGCTCGACCGGGCCGACAAAGGTGATCGCCAGGGAACGCACCGGACGATCCGCCGGGACTTTCGCGCGCATGGCTTCGTACTGCAACGCGGCAATCAGGCCACCGAAAGTAGCCCTGCCCTGGCCCCATTCGGCGGGAATGGATAACTCCTGCGGCTGGCTGCGCACAGCATCGAGCAGATCGGAAAAGCGCATGGGAACCTCAAGAATGCGGGAAAAGGATGAAGGGATCTTAACCAGCCTGCGGGGGGGATACAGCGCTTATTCCGGCCAAATGCACTGACAGATGAGCCGCACACGCCTCATGTTCAACACAAAACCAATGTGGGAGCGGGCTTGCTCGCGAATGCGGTGTGTCAGTCAATACAGGTGGTGACTGACACACCGCATTCGCGAGCAAGCCCGCTCCCACACTTGATTTTGTGGTGTTTTCAGGACTTGAAGCAGGCCTTGCTGAGTTTATCGAGCACCCGGTCAGCACGACCTTCAGCCTTGGCCATGGTGGTTTTCCAGACCGCGACACAAGGCAGCAAATCCGCCTCCTGTTCCGCCCGTAGCAACCACTGCCAGCAGTCGTGCCAATCGCCCAAAGCAGCCTGAGCCGATTTGAGCCGTGGCATCGCCGCTTTCGGCAGGCGATCCAGTTCGGGATAGGCCTCGATGCCGTAGCGCACACGCTTGATCAACAAGCGCAAACGATGGGGATCATGGGCTGGATCGTGCAGGGCTTCGTCCAGTTTTTTCCACTGCTTGGCCAGGCGTTTTTCGATGCGTTTGCGCAATCCCGTGAGCAACCCCTGACGCTGGGAGGCGCGCAGGAAGCGCGGAAAGGCGTCGAGGATCATCAGCAGTTGAATGACTTGCGGGCTGGTCGCAACGGTCGGGTAAGCCACGTCCATTTGCGCCATGCGCCGCTGCGCCGCCTCGGGTTGATCGTGCTCGAGCAAGTACGCCGCAAGCACTTCGCGATCGCGCAGCGGCGTGGTCAGCTCACCGACCCCGGACGCCGCGCTTTCCAGTTGCTCGACTCCGGGCAAACCCCGCAGCGGTCGCAACAGACTGCGCAAGCGCCGCACCGTGGTGCGCAAATCGTGCAGCGCCTCCGGGTCAGTGCGGGCACTCAAGCGTGCCTGGCAGGCCAGCAAACGGACTTCAATGCTCAAGACTTGAGCCACCAACCGGTCAACCAAGGCAGACATCATTTGCTCCCTGAATCGAGATTCCGTTATCCCGCTCAATATCATCCTGCCTGCCGCGCAAGCCGCAGGCCTTGAGCTACATCATGCGCTTATCGACCGGCGCGCGACTCACGAATATAGAAACGCGCCTTCTCGGCCTTGCTGGTACAACCTTCGTAGGCTTCGAATTGTTGCTGGGTCTTGGCGCCGGTCAACAGCGACAGGGCCTTGGAGTAACTGACGGTGCCAGCGAAACCTTCGGCCTTGGCCAGGTCCAGCTCATGCCAGGCCGCATCGATCTGGGTGCCGCAGCTGTCGCGGTACGCAGTTTTGCCGGCACAACCGGCCAATGCCAGGGCAATCAAAGGCACACAGATCCAGGCTTTCATCGATAACACCTCAAAGATAGATAAACAGTCGTGCAAGTAAGACGGTGCGCCGCGCAAAAAGTGCCTTGCCCCGCCCGTACAAACTATAGCGCTCGCGAGCATACCCATCTGTCGCCATGCAGTGTCGAAAAAACGACGCCCCTGCCCTCCCTTGCGACCTTACCGATTGAAGCACGCCCCTTGATGGGTGCATTGTTGAACCTTGTCAGACGAGGGCGATTCATGAAAAAGCGTGTCGCACTGGTGCTGGGCTCGGGTGGAGCCCGGGGCTATGCCCATATCGGTGTCATTGAAGAGATCGAACGGCGTGGCTACGACATCGCCTGCATCGCCGGTTGTTCCATGGGGGCCGTGGTTGGCGGGATTTATGCCGCTGGCAAACTCGACGAATATCGCGACTGGATCGAAAGCCTGGATTACCTCGACGTGTTGCGTCTGGTGGACGTGAGTTTTCGCCTGGGCGCCATTCGTGGCGAGAAAGTCTTCGGCCAGATCCGCAAGATCGTCGGCGAGATCAATATCGAAGACCTGCGCATTCCCTACACGGCGGTGGCCACCGACCTGACCAACCAGCAGGAAATCTGGTTCCAGGCCGGATGCCTGCACCAGGCCATTCGCGCCTCGGCGGCGATTCCCAGTCTGTTCACGCCGGTGATGCAGGGCAATCGCATGCTGGTGGATGGCGGTTTGCTGAACCCGTTGCCGATCGTGCCGGTGGTGTCGAGCCATTGTGATTTGATCATCGCGGTCAACCTCAACTCGACCAACCAGCGTCACTACCAACTGCCGGTGATCCAGCGTCCGGCGGCGTTCAAGTCGCGGTTCAACAGCTTGATCAACTCCCTAGGTTCGAAGATGCCGTTCCGGCGCAAACAGGCCGAACAATTACTGTTGCTGGAACAGGAAGCGCTGAAGGCCGAAGCGGCGGAGATCAATCCGTGGATCGAGTCCGCCGAACCTGAAGCCCAGCAACCGGCGGCGGCCCCGCAAGGTGAAGGCGCACCGAAATCCGCGACAGGTTCGTTCATCATCGATAACGTCGGGCCCGCGTCTTTGCTGGACCTGATCAACCAGAGTTTCGAGGTGATGCAGACGTCGTTGGCGCAGTACAAGATTGCCGGGTATCCACCGGACGTCCTGATCAACGTGCCGAAGCGGGTGTGCCGGTTTTTCGAGTTTTACAAAGCGCCGGAATTGATCGCGCTGGGAAGGGAGATTGCGCGGGATACGATGGATCGGTATGAGAATGAGCAGAACTGACAACCCATGATTCTCGAGTGAATGAGAGGGCCTCTTCGCGAGCAAGCCCGCTCCCACAGGGATATGCATTCCAATGTGGGAGCGGGCTTGCTCGCGAAGGCGCCCGACCAGACACCACAAAACCTAAACGCCACCCTCACTCAACAACCGATACCCAACCCCAGCCTCGGTCACGATAAACCGCGGCTGGGTCGGATCATCCGCCAGTTTCTGCCGCAAATGCCCCACCACAATCCGCAGATAATGGCTGTCCTCGGTATGGGTCGGTCCCCAGATGTCCTTGAGCAATTGCTGTTGGGTGATTACCCGCCCTGGATGCCGCGCCAGTTGCGCCAGCACCGCGTATTCCTTGCGGGTCAGCGCGACTTCGGCGCCGTCGAGCAGCACCCGGCGATAGGCCAGGTCCACGGTCAGCGGGCCGAACGTCAGGGCCGCTTGCTGGGCTTCACCGGCCGGCGCCTGACGCAACAGGGCGCGCACCCGGGCGAGGAATTCCTGAATGCCGAACGGCTTGGTCACGTAGTCGTTGGCGCCGCCATCCAGCGCTTCGACTTTCTGCCCTTCGCTGGCCCGCACCGACAACACCAACACCGGCACCGTCGACCACTCGCGAAACTCACGCAGCACTTGCTGGCCGTCCATGTCCGGCAAACCGAGGTCGAGCACCAACAGATCGGGTTTGTTCAGCGCCGCTTGCGCCAGCCCTTCGTTGCCGGTGCCGGCCTCCAGCACTTTGTAGCCCTGGGAGGCGAGGCTGATGCGCAGGAATTTGCGGATCTGCGGTTCGTCGTCGATGACCAAAATGGTCGCGGTCTGGCTCATGAATTCACATCAACACAAAGAGGTGGCAAGAGAGTAGCGCAAGCGTGATCAGGCTTCACTTTCGGCCCTTAATTTTCAAAGGCCGGTTGCGCCTGCAACGGCAGGTGCAAAGTGATGCAGGTGCCGCGACCTTCGATGCCGTCGGCGACGCTGATCCGCCCGCCATGGGCGCCGACCATGCCCTGACAAATCGCCAACCCCAGCCCGGTGCCCTGCCCGCCCCGATCGCCACGGGCGGCGGTGTAGAACATGTCGAAAATCTTCGCCCGCTCGTCCTCCGGAATCCCCGGTCCTTCATCGCTGACGGCAAAAAACAACTCGTTGTCATCGGCCCCGGCGCGCACATTCAGGCGCCCGTGCGCTGGAGAAAACCGTGCGGCATTTTCGATCACGTTGACCAGCGCCTGTTCGATCAGCGCCGCATGCACATAGAGCAACGGCAGCTCGGCCGGCACTTCGGTGCTGACCTGCAACGGCGCCAGCACCGCGCGCAGGCGATTGAGCGAACTGCCGACGATGTCGGCGGGCGACACCCAGTCCCGTGCGAGTTTCAGTGCGCCGTGACCGAGGCGGGTCATGTCCAGCAGATTCTGGATGTAACGGTCGAGGCGTTCGGCTTCGTCGCGGGTGCCTTCGAGCAACTCGCGGCGATCTTCCAGCGGGATCGCTTCGCCGAGGGCCAACAGGCTGTCGATGCTGCCGCGCATAGAGGTCAGCGGTGTGCGCAAATCGTGGGACACCGAGGCCAGCAAGGCACTGCGCAGTTGCTCGGTTTCGCCGTGCAGTCGCGCTGATTCCAGGTCTTCGGCCAATTGCGCACGGGCCAGGGCCTGGGCCAGCGGTTGACTCAGGGCGGTCAGCAAACGCCGACGCTGACCGCTCAGGGTCTGGCCTTCATTGGCACATACGCCGAGCAACCCCAGCGGCCCGTCTTCGACCGACAACGGCCACCACCACCAACGCCCGAACGGCAGCGTACCGGTGCCGGCGCCCGCCGGTTGATCGTGTTGCCAGGCCCAATCGGCAGCGGCGCGTTCGGCTTCGGAGAACTCCAGCGGGCCACCGGTCTCGACTTTCCAGCCGCCCTGCCCGTCGCGGTTGAGCAGGCACAATTGCAGATCGCTCCAGCCGTTCAAGTGTTGGGCGGCGGCGCTGACCACAGCCTGGCGGTCGGTGGCGGCAGTGAGTTTGCGCGACAGGTCGAGCAGTTCAGTGGTTTCTTCCTGGGTGTCGCGCAGGGCCTGCAATTGGCGGCGTTGCCGCGCGGCGAGGTTGCCGGTGAGCGCCGCCATCAGCAGGAAAAACAGCAAGGTCAGCACGTCTTCTTCACGCTGGATGCTGAAAGAAAAATTCGGCGGAATGAACAGAAAGTCGTAGGTCAGGAATGACAACGCCGCACAGGCCAGCGCCGGGCCGAGACTGCTGCGCACCGCCACCAGCAACACGGCGGCGAGGAACACCAGGGAGATATTCGGCAGCGGCAAAACGCTCGCCACGGCCCAGGCCAACGCACTGGCCAACACAGTGGCCACCACGGCCAGCGCGTAGTCGAACCAGACCAGTGAATGCGTCGAACGCTGACGTGGCGCGTGTTCTTCGTGATCGCTGTCGAGAACGTTGATTTCCAGGCCTCGGGCATCGCGCAGCAAGCGTGACGCCAGACCGCCACCAAACAAACGCCGACGCAAACGCTGGCGAGACTGGCCGACCAACACCAGACTGGCGCGACGTTCAGCGGCGTGCTGGATCAGGGTTTTTGCCACCTCGCCGGCGCGCAGCAGAACCACTTCGCCGCCGAGGCGTTCGGCCAGTTGCTGGGCACTTTGCAGGCGCAGGCGCGATTGCTCGTCGCGCACACTGCCGTTGTCCACATGCACCAGGCTCCACGGCAAATGCCGGCGCTGGGCGACGCGACTGGCATGACGCACCAGGCGTTCGGCCTGGGCATCGCCGTCAACCCCGACCAACAAGCGACCGCGCACTGCCGGTGCGGCCTGACCGAGCTGGCGATAACCCTGGGCCAGGTCATCATCGACCTGGGCCGCCGCGGTTTGCATGGCCATTTCCCGCAGGGCGGTGAGGTTGGTCTGGGTGAAAAACGCCTCGATGGCTGCCCGCGCCTGCTCCGGCACGTAGACCTTGCCGTCGCGCAGACGCTCCAGCAGCTCCCGGGGAGGCAGGTCGATCAGCAACAGTTCGTAGGCTTCTTGCAGCACCCAGTCCGGCAGGGTTTCGCGCACCTGCACGCCGGTGATGCCGCGCACTTTATCGTTGAGGCTTTCCAGGTGCTGGACGTTGACCGTGGTGTACACGTCGATGCCGGCGGCCAGCAGTTCCTGGATATCTTGCCAGCGCTTGGTGTGACGACTGCCGGGGGCGTTGCTGTGGGCCAGTTCGTCGACCAGCACCAGTTTCGGCTTGGCTGCGAGCAGGCCGTCGAGGTCCATTTCTTCGAGCATCACGCCACGGTATTCCGAGCGCACCAGCGGCAGTTGCGGCAGGCCGCCGAGCAACGCTTCGGTTTCCGCGCGACCGTGGGTTTCGACCACGCCGGCAAGGACTTTCACGCCCTGGCGCAGTTGGGTGTGAGCGGCCTGCAGCATGGCGTAGGTCTTGCCGACACCGGGCGCGGCACCGAGGAACACCTTGAGCCGGCCACGGCCGTCGCGGGGCAGGTCTGCTAACAATGCGTCGGCGCGGCCGGAATCGCTCATGCTTGGGAATCTCTTTTTCCAGTTATTGTGGGGGTGATTGTGCGGCCGCCTTCGCGAGCAGGCTCGCTCCCACATTTTGAAATGCATTCCAATGTGGGAGCGAGCCTGCTCGCGAATAGCGGCCCCACCACCGATCTACAACTTTTCCAGCGCAATATTCAATGCCAACACATTGACCACCGGCGGCCCCACCAGCGGCTGTTCGATGTTCGCATTCAGCAGTTGCTGAAGCGTCGACACCGGCAAATTACGCGCCGCCGCAACTCGCGCCAGTTGATAGGCAATCGCCGCCGGTGGCAAGTGTGGATCGAGGCCGCTGCCGGAGGTGGTCAACATCGCCAATGGCACCGGACCTTGCCCCGGCACCAGCAATTTATTGGCATCGTCGATCACTCGAGTCGCCAGCGCCGGGTTGCTCGGCGAGAGGTTGCTGGCGCTGCTCGACACGGTGGCAAATGCACCGGCCGATGGCCGTGGGTGGAACCAGGCATCACCAACGAAATCCTGGGCAATCAGCGACGAGCCACGGACCTTGCCGTCGGCGTCGCGCACCAGGCTGCCGTTGGCCTGGTCCGGGAAAGCAACCTGAGCCACGCCGGTGACCACCAAGGGGTAGGCGACGCCGGTGATCAGGGTCATCAGCACCAGCAGGCTCAGGGCCGGACGTATCATTGTGGACATTTCGAAATCCTCGAATTCAGATAACAAATACAGCGTTTAGTCAGGTGGACCGTGTTGGCTTCTTCGCGAGCAGGCTCGCTCCCACAGGGGAATGCATTTCAAATTGTGGGTGCGGGCTTGCTCGCGAAGGCGGTGTGACGGGCACACCGCTCAAGGTCAAACCAGATGCAACGCCGTCAACAGCATGTCGATCGCCTTGATGCCCACGAACGGCACTAGAATCCCGCCCAATCCATAGATCAACAGGTTGCGTCGCAATAACGCCGCCGCACTCGCCGCTTGCACTCGAACACCGCGCAAGGCCAACGGAATCAGCACCACGATGATCAAGGCGTTGAACACAATCGCCGAGAGGATCGCGCTCTGCGGGCTGCTCAGGTGCATGACGTTGAGCACGCCGAGTTGCGGGTAGATCGAGGCAAACAGCGCCGGCAGGATCGCGAAGTACTTGGCCACGTCGTTGGCGATGGAAAAGGTCGTCAGCGCGCCACGGGTGACCAGCAACTCCTTGCCGATCTGCACCACGTCCAGCAACTTGGTCGGGTCGCTGTCGAGGTCGACCATGTTTGCCGCCTCGCGTGCCGCTTGGGTGCCGTCGTTCATCGCCATGCCGACGTCTGCCTGGGCCAGGGCCGGGGCATCGTTGGCGCCGTCGCCGCACATCGCGACCAGGCGACCGTCGTTCTGCTCGTGGCGAATGCGCGCCAGTTTTTTCTCCGGGGTGGCTTCGGCCAGGACGTCATCGACGCCCGCCTCGGCAGCAATGGCCGCAGCGGTCAACGGGTTGTCGCCAGTGACCATGACGGTGCGAATCCCCAGTTTGCGCAGCTCGGCGAAACGCTCGCGAATGCCAGGCTTGACCACGTCCTTGAGGTGGATCGCGCCGAGCAATTTACCGTCGACGCAAACCAGCAATGGCGTGCCGCCGCTCTGGGCGATCTTGTCGATTTCCCGGGACAGGGACGGCGCCAGGTCCGCACGCTTCAGACCGACGAAGGCCAGCAGCGAATCCACCGCGCCTTTGCGATACACGCGGCCCTGATAATCGACACCGGACAGGCGGGTTTCAGCACTGAACGGCACGGCGGTCAGCAACTCGGTGGACGGCTCGGGTTGCGGATGAGTCCCGCGCAGATATTCGACGATGGATTTACCTTCAGCGGTGTCGTCGGCCAATGAGGCGAACAACGCACCTTCAGCCAATTCCCTCGCATTGACACCCGGTGCCGCATGCACAGCCGTGCAGCGACGGTTACCAAAAGTGATGGTGCCGGTCTTGTCCAGCAGCAGGACGTGCACGTCCCCGGCCGCTTCCACGGCGCGACCGGACTTGGCGATCACGTTCAGGAGAACCAGGCGGTCCATCCCGGCAATACCGATGGCCGACAGCAAACCACCAATCGTGGTCGGAATCAGCGTGACCAATAACGCCACCAGGAACACCAGCGGCAGGCTGCCGTTGGCGAAGTGGGCGAACGGTTGCAGGGTGACGACCACCAGCAGGAAGATCAGGGTCAGGCCGATCAGCAGGATGTCGAGCGCCACTTCGTTCGGGGTTTTCTGGCGTTTGGCGCCTTCGACCAACGCAATCATGCGATCGAGGGTCGACTCGCCCGGGTTGGCGGTGATGCGCACCAGCAGCCAGTCGGACACCAACCGGGTGTTGCCGGTGACGGCCGAACGGTCGCCGCCGGATTCGCGAATCACCGGTGCGGATTCACCGGTAATTGCCGCTTCGTTGACCGCCGCGATACCTTCGATCACCTCGCCGTCACCGGGGATCATTTCCCCGGCTTCGACGCGCACCACATCGTCCTTGCGCAGGCTGGTGGCGGGCACCACCTGGAAGGTGCCGTTGGAGGTCCGGCGCCGGGCGCTCAAGCCTTCGCTGCCGGCCTTGAGGCTGTCGGCGCGAGCCTTGCCGCGACCTTCGGCCAAGGCTTCGGCGAAGTTGGCGAACAACACGGTGAACCACAGCCACAAAGCGATTTGCGCAGCGACGAAGGTCGGCACGGCGCTGTCGGGAATGAAGCACAGCACGGTGGTCAGCACGGCGGTCAGTTCGACCACCAGCATCACCGGCGCGCGCTGCAATTGCCGTGGGTCGAGCTTGACGAAGGCTTGCACCAGCGCCGGACGCCACAGGGCCGAGATCGCGGTTTTCGGTTGTTCCGGCGCTTTGACAGTCGCCGGTTTAGTTGCGGGCATATTCATCATTGACTCCTTAGAAGCCCATGCTCAGATGTTCAGCGATTGGGCCCAGCGCCAGGGTCGGCAGAAAGGTCAGGCCGCCCACCAGCAAAATGGTCACGGTCAGCAAGGTCACGAACAGCGGGCCATGAGTCGGGAAGCTGTTCTGGCCGATCGGAGCGGTTTTCTTCATCGCCAGGCTGCCGGCCAACGCCAGAACCGGGAGGATGTAACCGAAGCGACCGATCAACATGCCCAACCCCAACATCAGGTTGTGGAACGCAGTGTTGGCACCGAAACCGCCGAACGCCGAACCGTTGTTGGCACTGGCCGAGGTGTAGGCGTAGAGCAACTGACTGAAACCGTGGGCGCCAGGGTTACTCACCGCCGCGACCGGGCCGGGCAGGCTGGCAGCAATCGCGCCGAGCACCAGTACGCCGACCGGCATCACCAGCAAGGTCACCACCAGCAGCTGCACTTCCTTGGCCTGCAGTTTCTTGCCGAGGTATTCCGGGGTGCGGCCGATCATCAGGCCGGCGAGGAACACCGCGATCAACACGTTGAGCAACATGCCGTAGAGCCCGGCGCCGACGCCGCCGAAGATCACTTCGCCGACCATCATGTTGACCAGCGCGACCATGCCGGTCAGCGGGTTGAGGCTGTCGTGCATGGCGTTGACCGAGCCGTTGGACGCCGCAGTGGTGGTCACCGACCACAGCACTGTTGCCGTCGTACCGAAACGCGCTTCCTTGCCTTCCAGCGGCGCGGTCTGTTCGACGGCAGCGTTGGCCAGGGTCTGGTTCGGTTGGTACTCGGCCCACAGCGAGGTCGCGCCGCCGATCAGGAACAGCGCGAACATGCAGGCGACAATCGCGCGGCTCTGACGCAGGTCTTTGACGTAGTGGCCGAAGGTGAACACCAGGGCGACCGGGATCAGGATGATCGAGGCCATTTCGAACAGGTTGCTCCACGCCGTCGGGTTCTCGAACGGATGCGCCGAGTTGACACCGAAGAAGCCACCGCCGTTGGTGCCCAGTTGCTTGATCGCAATCTGGCTGGCCGCCGGGCCGAGCGGAATGACTTGATCGACACCCTGCATGGTCACGGCATTCACGTACTGCGCGAAGGTTTGCGGTACGCCCTGCCAGACCAGGTACAGCGCCAGCAGCAGGCACAGCGGCAGCAGGCCATAGAGCGTGGCGCGGGTCATGTCGACCCAGAAGTTGCCCAGGGTCTTGGTGGATTTGCGACCGATACCGCGGCACAAGGCAACCAGCACGGCGAGGCCGGTGGCGGCGCTGACGAAGTTCTGCACGGTGAGGCCGACCATCTGACTCAGGTAGCTCAGGGACGCTTCACCGCTGTAGGCCTGCCAGTTGGTGTTGGTCATGAAGCTGACGGCGGTGTTGAACGCCAGCGTCCACTCCTGGCCCGGCAGGTTTTGCGGGTTGAGCGGCAAGTGGTCCTGGAACAACAGGATCGCGAACAACAGCAAGAAACCCGCGAGGTTGAAGGCGAGCAAGGCCAGCGTGTATTTCTGCCAGCTCTGCTCGGCCTGCGGATCAACGCCGGCCACCCGATAACAGCCGCGCTCGACCGGGCCGAGGATCGGCGACAGCCACGTACGCTGGCCTTCCATGACCTTGTAGTAGAAGCGCCCCAAAAACGGTGCCGGGATCAGCACCACGGCGAAGAAGGCCAGGATCAGCCAATAGTCATAACTGTGCATAGCCGCTCCTAGTTCCGGTCCGCGCGCAACAGCGCAACCAACAGATAAATGAACAGCCCCACTGCCAATAGCAGTGACACCCCGTCCAGAACGCTCATGGAAGTTCTCCGTGTTACGGCGTATTGCCGCGTGTGGAGTCATTGTCGGAAGGAAGGCTGTAAAGGAACGAGTGCGAGGGGTGTGGCGGGGCATAAAGAAAGCGTAAAGAGTGGGTTTATGTTGGCGTTACAGGTTGGTTTTGTGGCGGCTGGGCAGGCCTCTTCGCGAGCAAGCCCGCTCCCACATTTGAAATGCGTTCCCTGTGGGAGCGGGCTTGCTCGCGAAGGCGGCATAACAGGCGGCACTGCTCCCAACTGGCGCACAAAATGCGCGCATCCCGCCGCGATCATCCCCGATACGACAGCTTTAACCGCTTTACGACGCCCAAATACAAAATGGCACGCCCACTGCAACGCCCTCCCCCGAGCTTTCCAAACCGTTCAGGGAGCAACGCATGAACACACAACTCAAACCCACGCTGGGCACGCTGCACCTGTGGGGTATCGCGGTCGGGCTGGTGATTTCCGGTGAGTACTTCGGCTGGAGTTATGGCTGGGGCGTGGCGGGTACATTGGGCTTTCTGGTGACCTCGTTTATGGTCGCCACCATGTACACCTGCTTTATCTTCAGTTTCACCGAACTGACCACCGCGATTCCCCATGCCGGCGGTCCCTTTGCCTACAGCCGCCGCGCCTTTGGCGAGAAAGGTGGATTGATCGCCGGGCTGGCGACGCTGATCGAATTTGTCTTCGCCCCGCCGGCTATCGCTTTGGCGATCGGTGCCTACCTGAATGTGCAGTTTCCAGCGCTCGACCCGAAACACGCGGCCGTCGGCGCTTACATCGTGTTCATGGGCCTGAACATCCTCGGGGTGAAACTCGCGGCCACCTTCGAGTTGATCGTCTGCGTATTGGCCGTGGCCGAACTGCTGGTGTTCATGGGCGTGGTCGCGCCGGCCTTCAGCTTCAGCAACTTCGCGCTGAATGGCTGGGCCGGCTCCGATGTGTTCGGCGCGCCGGCGATTGCCGGGATGTTTGCGGCGATTCCGTTTGCGATCTGGTTTTTCCTGGCCATCGAAGGCGCTGCCATGGCCGCCGAAGAAGCCAAGGACCCGAAACGCACGATTCCGAAGGCTTACATCAGCGGAATCCTGACGTTGGTGCTGCTGGCCATGGGCGTGATGTTTTTTGCCGGCGGCGTCGGTGACTGGCGCACCCTGTCGAACATCAACGATCCGCTGCCACAGGCAATGAAAACCGTGGTCGGCGAAAGCTCCGGCTGGTTGCACATGCTGGTGTGGATCGGCTTGTTCGGCCTGGTGGCGAGTTTCCACGGGATCATCCTTGGCTACTCGCGACAGTTCTTCGCCCTCGCCCGCGCCGGTTACCTGCCTAAATCCCTGGCCAAGTTGTCGCGCTTCCAGACGCCGCATCGGGCAATCATCGCCGGTGGCCTGATCGGCATCGCGGCGATCTACAGCGACGGCTTGATCAACCTCGGCGGCATGACACTGACGGCGGCGATGATTACCATGGCGGTGTTCGGTGCCATCGTGATGTACATCATGAGCATGCTCAGCCTGTTCAAACTGCGTAAAACCGAGCCGAACCTGGAACGCACCTTTCGTGCGCCGTGCTATCCGCTGGTGCCGATGATCGCCTTGGTGCTGGCGGTGGTGTGCCTGGTGGCGATGGCGTGGTTCAACGCCTTGATCGGGCTGATCTTCCTTGCCTTCATGGCGGTGGGTTTCGTGTATTTCATGCTCACCGCGCAATTGCGCGCCGATGCGCCGGCGGATGCGATGTTGACCGGCCTTTAAACAGCACAGGTGTCGCTGACATATCAGGCATAGAATGGAACCACTGCGAAAATGAATCGCTCAAAGTGGTATGCACGATCGGTTGGCGAAATCCGCCAACCGGCCTGCCCTCAAGGAGAGCCCTATGCCCTGGTATGCCTGGTTGATTCTGGTCGTTGCAATCGGCTCGATCGTTGGCGGTTTGATGATGTTGCGCGACACCGCCACCAAGGTCGATCTGACCGAAGAGCAACGTAAACGCGTCGCCGAACGCAATGCGGAAATGGATGCCAAGGAAGCTCAGGACCGCTGACAAAAAACCCCGCCAATACGGCGGGGTTTATTTTTTGTGGTTCGACGCATCTGCATGCTTTTTAGGAGTAGAAGTACAGTCACCATCCAACATTCATTGGTTAAGATGGCGCATTGTCGCGGAGATTAGAAATGCGTTACTCGCAGGACCATAAAGCCCAGACCCACCAACGCATCATCAAGGAAGCGTCAGCACGTTTCCGCCGCGACGGAATCGGTGCGACCGGCTTGCAACCACTGATGAAAGCGTTGGGGCTCACCCACGGCGGCTTTTACTCACATTTCAAGTCCAAGGACGAACTGGTGGAAAAGGCCTTGGTGGCCGCAGGCGAGCAAGTCGAAGGGTTGTGTGCCGAGCTGTTCGCGTCCGAACGTCCGCTGGACGCTTTCATCGACACGTATTTGTCCGAATGGCATCAGACATCCCCTCATGAAGGTTGCCCGCTGCCGACCATGTCGTCGGAACTCGGGCTGCGCGGGCAACCGAGCCCGACCAGCGATGCCGTGCTCAATGCGCGCCTTGCCCAGGTGCAAGGCACCCTTGAAGGCGAAAACGCCGCCGAGCGCAGCATCGTCATCATGTCGACGCTGGTCGGGGCGCTTCTGTTATCCCGCAGTGTCGAGAACCCCGAGCTAGCCCAGCGAATTCTCGACATCACCCGCGATCACCTCAAGCAGTCCAGTGACTAGCCCTGCCAACGCTTGAACAGCACGCTGGCATTCACCCCGCCGAAACCGAAGCCGTTGGACAGCGCATATTCGATCGGCATCGACCGCGCTTCGCCATGGACGATATCCACGCCCTGCGCAGCCGGATCAGGGTTCTCAAAATTGAGGGTTGCCGGCACGATCTGATCGCGGATGGCCAACAGCGTGAAAATCGCCTCGATCCCGCCGGCGGCGCCGAGCAGGTGTCCGGTGGCCGACTTGGTCGAGGTCACTGCAATCTTGTTGTCCGTCCCGAACAATGACTTGATCGCCGCCAACTCTCCCAGATCCCCAACCGGGGTCGAAGTCGCGTGGGCGTTGAGATGCTGGACCTGCGCCGGCGAAATCCCGGCCTGTGCCAACGCCAGCGACATCGCGCGTCGGGCACCGCTGCCGTCCTCGGGGCCGGCGGTCAGGTGATAGGCGTCGGCACTGGTGCCGTAGCCGACCAGCTCCGCGATGGGCTGGGCACCACGGGCCAGCGCATGTTCAAGGGATTCGATCACCAGCAGACCGGAACCCTCCCCCATCACAAAGCCGTCGCGATCACTGTCGAACGGCCGCGAGGCGCGCTCCGGGGTTTCGTTGAAACCGCTGGACAAGGCACGGGCCGCGGCAAAACCGGCCAGGCTGACGCGATCGATTGACGCCTCCGCCCCGCCGCACACGGCAATATCCGCCTCGCCACAACGAATCAGCCGCGCCGCATCACCGATCGCCTGGACGCCCGCCGCACACGCGGTGACCGGCGCGCCCAACGGGCCTTTGAAAGCATGCTGGATCGACACATGGCCGGCGGCGAGATTGACCAGGAATGAAGGAATGGTGAACGGCGACAAACGCCGCGGACCGCGCGTGTCGGTGGTGCGCACCGCATCGGCTATCGCGCCGAAACCACCCACACCGGAACCGATGATGGTGGCGGTGCGTTCCTGGGCATCGGCGTCCAGCGCTTTCCAACCGGACTGCTCCAACGCCTGACGCGCAGCCTCCATGGCAAACATAATGAAGCGATCCATCTTCTTCTGTTCTTTGGGCGGGGTCGCCCGGTCCGGGTCGAAGCCCGCTTCCACATCTTCCGCCATGCTCGGCACGGCACCACCGACCTTGGCCGGCAAATCAGCGACCACCTCGTCCGGCAATGCCCGCAGTCCGGAGCGCCCGGCCAGCAGACGCGCCCAAACAGCTTCGACGCCAGTACCCAGCGGCGACACAATGCCCATGCCCGTTACAACTATTCGACGATCACTCATACCGCAAATACCTCAAGCCGATTCATGGCGCCTCACGTGTAACGCGTGGCGGCCTTACTTTTGGAAAGATTCGGTGCCAACACCAGGCGCGCTGCCACAAAGGCATCCCAATCGGCAGCGTCGGGCAACGAAGGAATCGTGATCAGCTCACCCTGGTCCAGACCGGACAACGCCGCGTCGACCATTTCCCCAGCCTCCATGATCATTTCGGCCGGGATGCCACTGGCATCAATACCGGAACGCTCCCAGATTTCTGTGCGTGTCACCCCTGGCAACACCGCTTGAACCTGGACGCCGGTGCCATTCAATTCAGCGTTCAACGATTGGGTCAGACTCAGAACATACGCCTTGCTGGCGCTATAAGTCGCGTTGAACCGCTCAGGGAACAACGCGACGACCGACGCAATATTGATGATCGTCCCCCGACCGGCCTCGGCGAAACTGGCGGCAGCCGCCGAAGCCAACCGCGTGACGGTAGTGACATTGAGTTGAATCAGGCGCTCCAGTTGCTCCATATCGGCATTGGCCAGCAAGCCATCGGCTGCGACGCCGGCGTTGTTGAGCAGTAGGCTGATACTTGAATCGCTGCGCAGGCGCTGTTCGATCTTTATCACTTCATCCTTTTGCGTCAGGTCAGCCTTGAGCACTTCAACCTGAACGCCGTGCTCTGTGCGCAGCTTGCTCGCCGCCGCTTCCAGTCGCTGCTCGTCGCGAGCCACCAACAACAAATCAAAACCACGTGCCGCCAATCGCTCGGCGTAAATCGCGCCGATGCCGGAAGAAGCGCCGGTGACGAGGGCTGTACCTTTGGACTGGGTGGAAGTCATGACTGTGCTCCTGGGAAAGAATGAAGGAAGGCAACCGCTGGGGTCAGCACTCTTCAGCGGCGCCGGTATTTATTATAGGCATAATCTGAAAGCGATATGATAGTCGTAATTTTCCACATCCTGATGAAAGGAGGGATATGGAATGGCTGCACCACAATGCAAAAAGGCCGGTCAATGACCGGCCTCCCCAGAGTGTCTACAAGCTTAGTTCACCTGAAGCTTCTCGCGATTCCTGTCCAGAATGGCTTTGCCAATCCCCTTCACTTCCAGCAACTCATCTACGGACGCAAACGGCCCGTTGGTTTCACGATAAGCAACAATCGCCTTGGCTTTGGCCTCGCCAATACCCGCCAATTCACGCTGCAGGGTCGGTGCATCCGCCTGATTGAGATCAACTTTGGCAGGCTGTGCCTGGGGGGCAACTTCTAACGCGAGGGGGGCGTTGCCAGTCTCGGGCTTGGCCACGGGGGCGGCGACAGCAGCAATGGAAGCGCTGGTGAGCAGGGCAAAAACCAGAGAGTAGAAATAGCCAGTACGCATAAATGAAGCTCCATAAGATCGATTGAGAACGCAGCTTTCCGAAGCTGCTATCCAACCTTAGGTGATGGAGAAAAACTGTCAAAAGTGTGTCCGTTACAGGATGTTAAACAGGCAAATTCGCCATTTCCAGCCGGGCATGTCATAAACTTTCGATAGGCTTGGAAGGACGACCCAAGCATACTGGCGAGCACCTGAGACCGTTACAACATGTCGTCGTTTCTCCTTCCCGATACCTGTTAGTCACCATGTACCCCTCGACATTTAATACTTATCGTCATTACACGGCACAATCGAGCGTAATTAAAATGCGTCAATCCCTGGTCCCGCTTCTCTTTCTATTGACTGGTACAGTCAATGCTGCAGTTGCAATCGACGGAGCGCCAATAGAGGAAAATTTTCATACTTGCGATAATCTGCAATGTGGCTCGAATACAGTAAAAAAATTCCATATGGAAAACAAGTTGCTAACAGGACCAACGGTTTACGGCGAGACTTTCTACGCCGAGCAGGGGCGTTCCGATGAGCATGCGACGATGTTTACCCCTATCCGAATCATCCAGGTCTACAATCCCGGCACCGGCGAAATATACAAAGAGCCAGAAGATTACTTACCCACAAAAGAGGGGATCACACTGACACCGGGAAGTAGAATTAAACGCGCACCTTTCGGATTCTCGGATCAAATCACAGACGTCGAAAAAAACACCTATGGCGTGCGGGTGACCACAGAGTTCCAAAGTTATCAATACGCCATTACGTATGACAAAAAAGCAACGCTAGCACCTCACATCTATGGGGATCTGGGAGGTTTTCAACAACTGATAGGAACCAAACCTCTAAGTATTACTTTCTATGGTGACTCCATAACATTAGGGGCCAACGCGACAAGCATTTATACCCCCCCTAATCAACCAGGATACGCCGGTTTGGTAATGGCTTATCTTAGTGAAACTTACCCGGGAATGTGGTTATCACGAAATACGTCAGTCGGTGGTTGGTCCTCAAAAGATGCAATAAAAGCAGTAGACTATAGAGTTCTAGACAAGAAATCAGATTTGGTAGTGATAGCTTTCGGCATGAACGATGAAAGTATATTTTCTGCAGCCAAGTATAAAAACAATCTCGAAAAATTAATCGATACTATCAGGCTGCGAGCTCCAGATGTACCCATCATGCTGGTGAGTCCAATACGTGCAAACCCAAAAGCGATCATTCAGAAAAAAAGAAACGTCGATGATTATTTGCCTGCATTGGAGTCACTCCAACAAAAATACTCTTCGGTAGCTGTAGCGGACGTCACATCGATATGGGATGTAATGCTCCGTAAAAAAGCTTACCTCGACGTCACCGGAAATGGACTGAATCACCCTAACGATTTTGCACACCGTATCATTGCAGAAGTAGTCTTGTCGGCGATCCTGAGTGAAAAATACTGAGGAATATTTCTTCTAATAGCTATCTATTTCTAGCCGCCTGACTGCGAAAATCATGGAAATGCCTCCAGATTTGCAGGAAACTACCTAGCCCAAAATACATAATGGATCGGATACAAATGACCCAGCCCAAAGACTATTTCGTACATTCCCACGCACTGTGCGAGACATCTCAGATAGGCAAAGGTACTCGAATTTGGGCGTTTGCACATGTGCTACCGCAAGCAAAAATTGGAGAGGATTGCAACGTTTGTGATCACGTCTTCATTGAGAATGATGTAGTCATAGGCGACCGCGTCACCATCAAATGCGGTGTACAAATCTGGGATGGCATTTCTATCGCCGATGATGTGTTTATCGGCCCGAACGCAACGTTCACCAATGACCGCTTCCCGAGAAGCAAGGTCTACCCGGAAAGCTTTGCCAAAACCGTGATCTGCAAAGGAGCTTCACTGGGCGCCAACTGCACTATCCTTCCTGGAATAACCGTCGGTGAGAACGCGATGATCGGCGCAGGTGCCGTTGTAACTCGATCCGTCCCTGCCAACGTGACCGTTATCGGTAATCCCGCGAGAATTCTGCAACCCAAAAAATAAAAAGTTAACGCTGACGAGCGGGTCTTGGAAATTGGTTATCTCACCTTGGTGGCGTACACCTTGCGATACCTTGTTCATCTGACAGTAGCTATTAGCCTACCCGCCGAAAAAGCCTGACGATACGCAAATAGTTTGCGTATCGTTGACGGCATCTATGTCAGTTGGTTATCGTCGAACGGCACTGTACCGAACAGCGATTAGAGTACATACGCATCAATACCGTTACTGCCACAAAAGCCAACAAAGCTATCAATCCAACCTGATAAGTTGTGAGCGACATCCACGGTCCCTGCCTGCCGAAATAAAACTGCCACTGAAATGTCTGGAATCCCAAGCCGGTGCCCGCGGCTATTGATATAGAGGGTTTCAGCCAAAACGCCGGAGCCAATACCAAAGCGGATACGACCAGACACCAGACACGCGTCCGCCAAGTGTAATCCGCAACAGCGAAGATGATTAAGGTGATGGGCAGTACACCTATCCATTGCCTGCTCTCCGAACCAAAAGCCAGCAAGGGTAAGAAAGCAAGAAATACCACTAGAAGCCCAATAGGGATGGAGCGTCGATTCCCGAATGCCCAGCTCAGACAAGCTGAGATGGCAAGCAATATCACTGGGCCGAAGCTTATAAAATGGGCTACCAACGGTTTGAATGGCACCGCGAGAGACTGATAGAGCAAATAGTCGAGCAACGGAGGACCTGCAAAGCCAGTATTCCAATCAAAGCTGAGCTTCATTAACGTTGCCGAAGCAACGAAGAAAAGGCCGCCTATTAGCAAACCAGACCAGCTTAATGATTTCCACGTGGCCGGATCGAGCCCCACTCTGACAGCGAGCCATATGATCAAATACAAAGAAACCAACATCGCACATGCCGACAGCAAAACCATGTCGACGCTCGCCGTCTTCCCGTTAATGCTGGCAGAATGCGAAGCAACCGCCGACAAAGGGACATGGTATATGGTCTGCAGTAATAAAATTGTTAGAGGCACTGCCAGAACCCCAAATAACACGAAGCTATACTTGTAATTATTGGGGGCTATTACCGCAGTATCATTACTTCGGTGTGGCAATGCGGCTAAAACCAAGGGTATAAGAAACAGCCCCGGCATTATCCAGGCGCAAAAAGCACACAGTATATAAATCGCCCACTTGTATGAACGCACCCAACACCACAAGCAGACGCAAGCCAGCGCCAGCGCGACATGATCACTTAAAATAGGATAAAACATCGGCATGCACAAAAACATCCAACTGCACGCAAGGATCGCAATGGACAATGTCGCCACGGACTGTTTAACTTTTAACCTGATCATCACGTCGTGAAGTAGCGAGGCCCCAATGGATAGCATAACAGCGTTAAGAACGGCTTGAAGCCAAATCAATAACGCTTTGGATGCGCCTAGATGAGCAGCAATGATAAGCGGAAGAAAGCCCGACATGCGGATGGAGCGATATGGATCGCCGAAGATCGGTTTTCCCTGGCCCAGGAGTTCGATGTATTGGACATAGACACTTCCGTCCCAACCCGCCCCATCTCCAACCGGTATGAAGCCCACGACCCAGTGGGTAATTAAAAAAACAAGTGCTACGGCGAGGCCGCAGTACACTGAAACTCTACTCAACTTAGCTCTCCATTTATTTTTATTTTTTATCAGAAAATATCTTTCTTGATAGAAAATAGTTCACCGGAACGAACATCACGATTGCAACGGGTAGAGCAACTCTACTATCAACACCGATATTATCTACTAGCAACCAAAGTACCAAGCTGGTAGACAAGTACTGAATCACATACACAAGGGGAAACAGAAATACAGATCGCAGCCCCTGGTGTGTTTTAAAAACAAACAATCTATTTAAAAAATAAGACAACACCACACCTGAGATGTACGAAATCGTGTAACTCACCTGATACGAGAGCACTGTCAGTAATAACAGATAAAGAAGATACGTCGATAATGTATTAAATCCACCGGATAACAAAAAGCGTCCAAACACGTTAGTTTCTGATGGAATCTTATACACTTTTAGTGTCAACGCTCAGTGCAACATGGGCGATAAACTCATCGTAACTTCTGACGTAATCTTCATTATCGTAATAATCTGAAGCCAGTACCAAAAGCACTGCATCCGAGGAGTATTTGTACTGAATCCCCCAAGTCATCGGAGGAAGATAAAGCCCCTTGTCGGCCCGATCCAGAACAAACTCTTCACGGTTTGTTCCATCGTCAGCGACGACATGAACTGTTCCTTTTACTGCCACTAAAAATTGATGGCATCGAAAGTGCGCATGATCACCACGGACTTCCTCCGCTGGTACATCGTAAACAAGGAAGTAACGCGACACCAGGAAAGGAATACTCCGGCCAAACTCACCCATTGATAAGTTTCCGCGCTTATCTTGGACCCTGTGCAAATTATGCAAGGTCACGCCTGTAACAGTTGTGCCCTGCACGTCCAACGGAACATCATTTCCAGGTTTGCTTTCGGGGGCAACAGGTGTAGCGTCCGTTGTATACCCAACAATTTTCGCCGGATTACCGCTCACAATGGCGCCAGGAGGTACCGATGCGGTTACGACCGCACCCGAACCAACAACGGCATCATCTCCAATAATGACACCTGCAGAAATTTTTGCATTTCGCTTGATAACTGCACCGTTGCCGATAATTACGTCTTTTTCGATGGATACACCATCAAAAATACAGCAACTTTCACCAACGCGTGCCGTTGGGTTCAAACGTGCAAACGCCATTACCGAAGTTCCCGCGCCAATTTGAGTTGGCGCGCACATAGCTTGCTCATGTATAAAACGATCCGAACAACTATTCACGCCGGGCCTCCAAATTGCTCCACCCGCATCGGAATCGCTAGCGGCCTATTCTTTGTATTCTCGTAAGTTCGCCACGCATAAGAGCCGACAATACCCAAACCCATCAAATTCAAACTTCCAAGCAACGTAATCATCAATATTGTTACGGCATATCCGGGAACCGTGATCTCACCGTGGAGCTTCGCCCAGACAACCATCAAGCCAAACAAAAACGCCAAAATGGATCCCGTTGCCCCGACACGTGTCAACAGGCGAATCGGCAGATCGGTGAAGGCAAATACACTGTCCATCATGTAGTTTATTTTTTTGCGCAACGTCCAGGCTGACTTACCGTGCTCCCGTTTCTGGCGCTTGTATGTCACGGTGGTGCGACGAAATCCGAGCCAGAAAATCTGTGCTATGAGAGAGCTATGTCGCTCCTCAAGCGTTAATAACGTGTCACGGAAGTGTTTGCTACAGGCAAACATATCCACCCCTCCGAGTGGGATCTCGGGAACAACGTAACGACGATAGAGCCCCCAGAAGGCTTTAGAAGCCAACCGGGAAAGCAGCGGATCATCCCTCCCCTCTCGAACACCGACTACGACATCGACTTCTTGGGACATCAATACGCTATTCATTTCAACGATTAGTTCGGGAGGTTCTTGAAGATCTGCGGCCATTACTGCAAATCGGTCCCCGTTACCGAACTGAAAACCAGTCCGGATAGCCATGAAGGAACCAAAATTCCGAGACAGCAAAATCAGTTGCGAACGGAATTTCCGCGTAGGCAAGTCTTTCCTGAGGAGCTCATAGCAATTATCCGGGCTGCCATCCACAACAAAAACCACCTCCAGGTTTTGTTGCAATTGGTCATCTAGGCGGTCTATCACGCTGACCAGATCAGGCAGTGAACCTTCATTGCGATAAACAGGAATGACTAAGGTTAGCAAAAGGAGACCCCTGAAAAATTATAAAAGTCCTGCAAGCAGGACTCGAAACAATTACCTAAACGTCCGCATCCAAACAGCACCGGACAGCGATTCCACTGGAGGGGGCGACTGAAGCGAGGTGGCCCCGATCAAGGATCCAGCCGTCGCTGCTGATGTATCCAGTCTACAATCTCGCCATCTGGCGCATAACCGCTGACCGTATCACGCAATAACTGACGTACACGTGTGTAGTCATCGGCTTCAACGGCCGAGATCAATTCCGTCAATTTCCCTTTCAATATATCCCAGGATATAAAGTCTTCATTTGCGCTCATAATCATCGGATGAGGAGTCTTGACGACGTTATCGCCTATCAGCAGCTCTTCATACAGTTTTTCTCCTGGTCGAAGACCAGTAAACTCAATCGCAATGTCACCGTGCGGATTTTTCTCTGAACGTACACTGAAGCCAGAAAGATGAATCATCTTTTCAGCCAGTTCCACAATCTTGACTGGCTCACCCATATCCAAGACAAAAACGTCACCGCCCATTCCCATAGATCCCGCCTGAATTACCAACTGAGCCGCTTCAGGAATGGTCATAAAATAACGGGTTATTTTCGGGTGAGTGACCGTAAGCGGGCCACCGGCCTTGATTTGTTTATGAAACAGCGGTATGACCGATCCGGAAGATCCAAGAACGTTGCCGAAACGGACCATTGTAAACCGGGTCTTATTAACTCTAGATACGTTTGAGTTATCGCGAAACAACACGGGCGCCAACTCGCGACTTAACGCCTGCAACGTCAGTTCGGCCAGGCGTTTAGTACTGCCCATCACATTGGTAGGACGCACGGCTTTATCGGTAGAAATCAAAACGAAGTTGGCAACACCGGCCTGCAATGCGGCCTCAGCCGTATTTAATGTACCAATGACATTATTGATGACACCCTCTGCAATATTGTGCTCGACAATAGGCACATGCTTATACGCTGCAGCGTGATACACAGTATCTACTTGCCACGTATTCATGACATCGAGCAACTTGCGTGGATTACTGACCGAACCAAGTATCGGCAACAGTCTGACAGATAACGACTTCCTGGCAACCTGCTGTTCTAACTCGGAAAGAATACTATATAGGTTGAACTCGCTGTGCTCGAACAGAATCAATGTCGTCGGACGCAGTTCAAGTATTTGTCGGCATAGCTCCGAACCGATAGAACCGCCGGCCCCGGTTACCATAACCGCCTGCTCTTTAATGCAATGCTCGAGGAGATTTTCCTGCGCGGGTACTGCGTCACGCCCCAGCAAGTCCGCGATATCTACTTCCTGAATATCATCAACTTTGACACGTCCGCTCGCCAAGTCCATAAACCCGGGAACGCTTCGAACGTGGAGCGGGAATCCTTCCAGAAATCCAAGTATTTCACGACGCCTTACACGGTTCGCCGAAGGAATAGCCAATAATATTTCTTGAGCACCTGTCGCGTCGATCATGCGCTGAATATGTTTGGGTTTATAAACCTGCAGCCCTGCGATGACGCGATCGGCAATGCTGCTGTCATCATCGATAAATGCAATCGGACGCATGACGCGCCCCATACGTAATGCGGCTACCAGCTGGTTGCCCGCGGCACCTGCCCCGTAAATCGCAACCTTGGGCAGGCCATCGTCGCGATTGGTAAATGGAACATGTTGCGCGGCCGTGAACCAGTCACCGAGAAAATACTGGCGCATCGCCAGCCGCAGCCCGCCAATCATTATTAGACTGAGCCACCAATAGTTGAAAATGATCGATCTTGGAACAATATTCTGGTGATTGCTGTACCAGAACACGACAACACCCAAGATTAACGAGGAAAGGGTTACGGCCTTGATGATGGCTATTAGTGCATCACTGCCGAAGTACCGCATGACGGCACGATACATGCCAAATCGGACAAACAAGGGAATAGCGATGGCTGGAGCGCTCAAAAACAGCACTTCGTGCATAGTAAAAGGGTTTATAAGTACATCCACCCCCAGCCGAACCACAAAGGAGAGCCATAACGCCAGCCAAACGAGAACAATATCCGCAGACACCTGAATCAAGCGCTTCTGCCGACGAGGTAGCCCTACCAAAAAAGTACGTAATTTATCCATAAATCCTTTAAGCACCTTACATAAAACGGCTGGACGGTCAGTATCCCCTTTCCGTGAAGGCTCATCAGAGGACCAACACGCCAAAACCTACTCGGGCTAGCGAAGCTCTACATCCCCGGCTCGGAATTTTAGTGCCAGCAACACCAAAGGTACATACGCTATAAGCAATCCGACTACGCCTTCCAGCTTGCCATCAACCACCAGGAACGCAATCGGTAGCAACCATGCAATGGTGAGTATCCCTGTCGCCAATGTCACAGGCAAATGCCGTTTGTACTGACGTGAGGCAAATTGATAAGCGTGACTGCGATGCGCTTCGTAGACTTTTTCTCCCCTCAACAAACGGCGAATCAGCGTGACGGTGGCGTCGACAATAAATACACCCAGCAGGATCAGCCACGCAAAAAACAAGTTGGACGATACCCACGCTGCCTGGAGAGCAAAGATACCGAGAATCACGCCCAGAAACCCGCTTCCTGCATCACCCATAAATATCCGTGCAGGGGGAAAATTCCAGCAAAGAAATCCAAGCACCGCGCTAGCAAGCAATAGCGGTCCCACTACTGCGGCCCCCCCTTGCAGCGAATACAGCAACGCGGCGCCAACGCAAACCGTTACCGCCTCGACACTGGCGATGCCGTCAATGCCGTCCATAAAATTGTAAAGATTGAGCATCCAGACCAAAAACATTGCTGCGACGAAATAGCCGAAAAGGCCCAGCTCAATGTTGAGTCCAAAAATAGTGATAGGTGCGAGACCACCGATCCAGTACAAAGCCCAAAACGCTGCCAGGAAATGGCCTAAAAGGCGCCATCTTGCTGCGATATGTCCGTGATCATCCAAAAAACCCAGGATAGCCACCAACGAACCGGCACCCAGCAGTGCTATCACCTGATTCAGCGGCAACATATCCAGAAAGAACATCACGACGGTAGCGGCCAGGAAGCACAAGACGATGGCGACACCGCCCCCCCTGGGAGTGGGCGTTGTGTGAGAGCTACGTGCGTTGGGCACATCGATAAGACTTCGAGCCAATGCGTACCGACGAAGAATCCAAGTCAGTGCGAAAGAAGAAATCGCGATGACCGGTAAAAATAACCACAGCATTAAAAACTCCTTATTGGGACCGTCCCGGTTTTGAACGGCGTGCTTCACCGGACAACTCAAATTCTCGCGCCGATTTGATCAGCTCATCACGTGAAGAAAAAGGTGGCGTCCAGTTTAGCAACGTCCGTGCTTTACCAGAGCTCAATACGAAAGAACCGCACAATTGCGTCATTAACGCAGCTTTACCGAGCAGTCTGCTCACTGCCGACATGATCGGTACGGGAAAGTAAAAGAGCCTGGACTTCCGTCCCATTCCTTCTGAAAGCGCTTCAAGTATTTCTGGCAACGCAAGATCGTCACCATCAGAAACCATAAACAACTGGCCAGCCGCATTCGGATGAATCGCGCAGATCCTTATAAAATCAGTGAGATTATTAAGTGAGACCATGCTTCTCTGGTTAGCGACCGCAGAAAAAGGCAAGGGCACTCCAAGCTCAACCAGCTTGAGCAGCCTTTGGAAATTGCCAGGCGCATTCGCTGCATAGACCAGAGGAGGCCGGATAATAACCAGCTCCATTTCGCTATTTTTATCTACGTATCGCGCACTCAGGCCTACCTCAGCCTCATACTTGGACAATGCATAGTCCTTGACGGGATTAGCCGGCGACGTCTCATCGATAGGCGTCAATCCGGTTTCTACACCGTTTACGCCAATAGAGCTGACAAAGACAAACCGCTTTACCCCAAGCCCTTCCGCGATAGAAGCAAATTTAAGGGTGAGATCCCTGTTCACCGAAAACATCGCGTCCAGATTCTTCGAAGCCTTGCCGAATTGGTGAGCTCTACCTGCAAGATGAACAACGACATCTACGTCGACCAATGCCCCTGCAAGAAACGCCTCATCATCTAACTCACCAAACACACACTCGTAATCAGTACAAGCCGAGGACTGCTTCCGCATCATCGCACGTACGGAAAAACCTTTGGCCTGGAGATCCAGGCATAAGGCACGACCTATAAATCCGCTCGCCCCTGTAACCAGAATTCTCATTTTTCGTTCACCAAACCGATAATTTCCTCGAGCCAACCGGCTAAACTATAGCGACGATAAATATGGGGCTCAACCGCCTTATAGGGTTTATCTAAAAATGCCTGCGGAATGACAGGAGTGTGTCGATCAATAATAAAAATATTATCTTCGGAGTAGAAATCGTACTGCTTTACACTAGAATTAGTGGTCACTAATTTTTTCCGCGCACCCAACGTTTCCAACGTGCGCATAGTCAGCCCAGTCTGTTGGGGATGTTCTATATCCAGTATCGCTTTGGAAGCATTAAAAACACGTTGCACTTCAGCTTTGGAAATAGATTCAAATTTGAAATCATCGTATTTAGCAGTGCGATAACCGCTATTGGTAAGACGATAAAGCAAATAAACCCACTTGGCCTGTAAAAAAAGATACCAATACTTTCTAATAGGCGAGGCAAGTTGCTTGTCAATCTTATCAACTATGGAAAACCTGTCGGTATGCGCCGTGCCTATGAAACTAATATCATACTGGGCTGGCGTTTCATCAACTGACTCAAACCCAGCCGAAAAAAACAGAGGACGAAAATTGACGCTGTATTGTTCAGAGTCATTTTTGTCAAACGTAAAGACGCTATCAAAATATTTTAGATTTTTTAGAGTCTGCTGCCGATTAGAAAAAGAGTCCCACATATAAAGTATGAACTTCGCCGAAGGGTACCGCTCACGCCAGGCCGCAAGTGTATGGGTAGACAACGTTTGTCCGTTAACAACAAAGATGTAGTCAAACTCAGTATCAACTGAAGCCAATTTATTTTTATAATAACGATCGGCGGCACCAATCACCCATTCACGCCGCACCCGAGTCAAGGCCTTTAAAAACGGCGAATCAAATGGTCGATCCAGCAAAAACTCAACGTCAGCTCCCTGCTGTTCCAACTCTTTTTTTATCTCACTCTCATAACCAAAAAAAACCGGAGCGATATATAAAACTTTTTTGTTTTCTAACAAGTACTTCACGACTCAATCGTCCGTTGTTTAACAATCTTTGCAGGCATGCCAGCTACGACTACATCTGCCGGCACACTCATGAGCAATACTGAGTTAGCGGCTACCGTAACGTTATCCCCCAGCGTCAGGCCTCCCAGGACTTTCGCACCGGCACCGATAACGACATTATCGCCGACAACCGGACGACGACTTTCGTCGTATGTGAAATCGAGGTCTTTTGCACCGAGAGTGACACCTTGATAGATAACTGCATTAGCGCCGATGCTGACAGCACCGATCACAGTCCCTTGAGTGTGAGGAAAAAACAATCCCGGACCAATTTTGCAGATAACAGCTATTTCAATACCAAATACGGTGTAGTTCAGTAGGGAAAAAAAGCGGGCGAGTATTTTGAAGCCCCTACGATTCATTGAATAAGACAAACGATAGAGCAGGACAGGAGCAAACCTTGGGGAGAGCATACCCAAGATCAACTTTATTTTAGACGTGGCCAGGGGAGCGTTAAACAACGCCCTCTGCCTGTCAATATCCGCACGCAACAAACTGCGCAAACTCTGGCTGCCCTGCTCCATAAACGATCTCCTTAGTTCATCAACTTTCGGGCGCGTAACTCTTGATTTGCCTTTTCCAGTTGATCTTCCGGCAACGGTTGCTGAAGAACCCATTCAGCGAAACGTTTGAGACCTTCCTTCAAAGTAACTTTTGGATGAACACCCAACAGTTCGTTCAAACGTGTGATATCAGCATAATTGTGGCGGATATCTCCGACCCGGAATTGCCCGGTGACTGTTACATTTGGCTCCTTGCCAAAAGCACGAGTCAACTCTTCTGCGACCTCTTTAACAGAGGTGGCGATACCGCTGCCGACGTTCACGATAGTATTTGGCGACTTCTCGACGAGCAATCCTGCAAGCAGTGCATCCGTGACGTCATCAACGTGAACAAAATCTCTACTTTCCAGACCATCCTCAAAAAGAGGAAGAATGCTATCACGGCGGATTTTGGTTGAGAAAATTGACAAAATTCCGGTGTAAGGATTGTTAAGAGACTGACGTTCCCCATAGACGTTTTGCAAACGGAATATTGTGTAATCTATGCCCATTGATTGGCCACCGATACGAACAAGATCTTCTTGCGCATACTTCGTCGCAGCATAAAACGAAGACGGCGCAATAAGGTCCGTTTCAGTCGTTGGTACAAGTTGCAGGGCGGTGCCGGTAGACGGGCACAGCGGCTCCCACATTTGCTTACCCAAAGCCTCGGCCGAGCGAGCAGCCGGGCAGACCCGCTGATTGGTCTCGGGATTGATGTACGCACCCTCACCGTAAACCGAACGGCTGGAAGAAAGAATAATCCGTTTAACGCTATGCGACGGCAACTTGCCCAAGACATCAAACATCAAGGCTGTGCCTTGGGAGTTAACCTCGTTGTAGCGGGCAATTTCGTACATCGACTGGCCTGTGCCGGTCTCGGCGGCCAGATGGACAATACCGTCGACCCCGTCCAGCGCTTTTATCCAGTCTTCTCGGGAAGTGACGCTCCCACGAATGAATTCAACCCCTTCACCACTCAACCAATCGAGATCAGTCGGAAGACTGCCATGCACCTGGACGGTCAGAGGGTCCAGAATCCGTACTGTATGGTTGGTGCTCAGCAATTTGGGAACGAGATGCGAACCTATGAATCCTGCGCCGCCGGTGATTAGAATTTTTTTCATGATGGTACCTCTGGAAATCGACAGTAAAACAATCTTCTAAAGCTGGGGGTTCCGAATAAGCAAAAGTTTACGTATCTTGCAGCGGTTCCTTTTTTTGAATACCTACACGCATATTCGCAAAAATATAAAGCGAAAAGCAGATAAAAAACTGAAACAGCGTCGGAAGCAAGAAAAACATGTCATAAAATATTGAAAACACGAGAATCTGGAAAGCGACTGAGTACGCAAAAATCCCCCATGGCCTCCCCTTCAGCGACGTATTATATACAAAGCAACACACCAACTGAATCAGGGCAACGAAGACAAAGCCACCAAAGGCCCCCACATCAGATACGAAGCCAGCATAAATAGTTGACGTATTCAGATTCCGGTCCACAAACTCAAACAGATCGTTCCTGGCGTCTAATCCAAAAAAAGCTTTTACGACCGAAGGCAACATATTAGACATTGAATAAGACACCGACCATGCAGGGTTCACGATGTCTATGTTATGGAAAAAGTTACTCAGACCCGCCGTCAGGTAAACATAGAACCAAAGAAAGCCGCTTGGCAGTGCGTCAAAAACTTCTGCGGATCTGCCCGATACCAGATAGGAAAACGGATTTGAAGTTTGTCGCATATCGCCAAGATAGCCAAATACAACGACTACGGATAAAGCAACAATAAGCAGTGCAAATATCTTTTTGTACGATATCTTCGTCAACAAAAGAGACACACAGACTATTTGTATTAATCCGCTTAGCAAAATCCCTCGCCCTAACATAAGTACTGGCCAGAACAACAATGCAGCGATCACCAAAGCCAATGTTTTGGACTTCGTTTTTATTGACAAATAAGTTGCCATTGACAACATTTGCAAATAACAAGCGTTCATTACACCATGAAGAGAAGGAACACCAAACTCCGTGTACAGCTTATCTATACCCGCAAGACGCCAATAGAGAGGGACGCCGCCGGAGTAGTACACTTCGAAAACCGTGCCAACTATCCAAATACCGAACAGCAAACGAAAGAACCTACCAACAATACCTATATAAGCCCCTTCTTTTTCCAGGCTTAGAGATTGAACTTTCTTCCGACCTTTCAAAAGCACATAGAGCAGGAATATGCTGACCATATTCATCAATATGACCATCAGCCCCACTATTGACGGAGAGACCAAATTGGTCGTCAAGCCGAAAAAATACAACAGCAGAACCAGCGACCACATAGAGATATAAACAAATGCCGGATTAAGCATACTTACACATTCCGTTTGATTGCATTTTTTAATCTTGGAAGCGCACCGGATACAAAATTGAAAACCAGCGAATTCTTGAGTAGGCCGAACAAAACATTGGTCAACAACTTTTTATTGCCAGGAGAATACTTTAAAAACAAAGGGTGAAGAGCTTCTACGTTGGCCTTGTTCTTTTTAACAACTTGTCGAAATAGTTCTCCAAGAAGATAACGATACCCACCTTGCTGACAGGCTTTTTGAATAGAAGGATCATTCTCATAACGCTGAGCAATAAGATCAACCGTCAAAAGAGACTCTTGCAGCAATTCAAATGTTCGGTCACTTGCTCCCAACCCGTGTTTACGGTACTTCCCATAAACGCCAGCCAGTTCGCGAATTTCGCCACGCAACGCAACTTCAATATAAAAAATCCAGTCCGATACAACCGGGAAGAGCGGGTCGAATCCGTGCGAAGGGCATGCAGAACGTCTCACCATGACAGAAGATGCACCGGGGATTCCCCCCTTCGATATCAGATCGTAGACGTTATTGATTTTTTCTTTTTCAGTCGTGTTGGTGCGAAAAAGAACTTTCCCGTCCGCATGATTAAAAATATCCACAGGGTGATAGGAAAGTACTACTTTCGAATCTTCAAATTGTGCAACCTGTGCTTTTATTTTCCCAGGCAGGAATAGATCATCACCGCCCAAAATAGCGACTAACTCACCACTACAAGCAAAAAAGGCAGCATTGGAATTACCAGTAATGCCAATATTTTTCTCGTTCAGGACTGGTATCACTATATCGGGATACCGACGTTGAAAATCTAAAATTACTTCTCGCGTCCCATCAGTTGAAGCGTCATCCGCCACTACTATTTCAAGATTCTTATAATCTTGAACAAGAACGCTCTCGATAGTTTCCGCAATCAAATGAGATTGATTATAGGTTATTATCATTACAGAAACTTTTGGATTATAAATATTCAACGTAACCGCCTCACGAAAAAAAAATCAAGTGCCCAACACTGTCAGCCTGCCAAACCTTCGGCTTTCATCCTTTTGAGCGCCCTTGCAACAAACCACATCATCAAGACCCAATAAATTGCGTAATTTATTGCGTGAGCCAATGAAACACCTTCCAACCCCATATACTTAGTTAAAACAACAGTCAACACATAGAAACATACCGCGGAGAATACTTCCGAGAATATAAATAGTTTGAACATCGCCTTACCAAGCATGACGTAGGCTAAAATCCAACTACCAATCTTCAGTGTGTCACCAACAATTTGCCAGGCAAACAGGATTCTCATGGGAAGGAAGTCAGCGGTAAACAACACCTGGATTATAAAATCACGCAACAGGTAGATCACTAATCCGCAAACTGCAGCACAAGGCAAAATAAACTTATAGCCTTGTATTATTTCTTCTCTTACCTCTTCCTGACTTGTTAGTTCCGAAAGCTTGGGTAAGTAGTAAACACTCAAGGTTGTCGTCACTAACATCAAATATGCGGCGCTCAGGCGCCACATAGCTTCCCAGTAACCCGCTGCCTCCCAGTCAAGCGTCGCACCTAAGTGATTGCGCACAAGAATATGACTGACCGGTACGCAAACCGCTGAAGTCAGGGCCATAGCGGTATACTTCAAGAAGTTTTTCGCCACTTCCCTGTCGATACGTCCGAACATGTATGTCAAACGGAACCACGGGGCCTTGAAACAAATAAACAGAGTAACAAAAAAACTGATTGACTGATAAATGGCCAGTGCTATCAGGGCACCGTAGAGCCCTGAAAATATAGACAGGGCTGTAGTCACTATAAACGCAAATACGCTTCCGGCAATATTGGAAGCCACATAACGAATCAGATCCTTTTTACCATTGAGTATAGCGAGCAGAAGTGTATTCAAGGTGAAGAAAACCAGAGTGGCCGCGAACCACCTGAAAACACCTCCAAACGCTGTACTTTTAAGTATCCAATTTGCCAATTCGTCACTGAATACCAATATGATGACGCTGCATAGTAACGAGCCTGAGATAGCTATTGTCCCAGCACTTCGCCAAACAGACTGCTGCTTTTTCTCATCATAATGATACTCTGCCGTGTACTTGGTAACGCCCGTATTGATCGCGCCGCTAGCAAATGTAGTTATCATTTGAATGGCGTTCTGAAACTGTCCGAGCGCCGCATAGCCCACAGGGCCAACATAAATTGCCAGTACTTTATTTATCCCGAGCAGCGTGAGCATTTTAACGAGAACAGCAATCCCGTTGAGCAAACTCGTTTTAATCAGCGTCATTATCCTTCAACCATTACCGTTGAAACTGTTACACGCGCTGATCACTGTCGCAGCATCATCCAAAGACATTGTTGGCCCGATTGGGAGACTCAGAACCTGATCGTGTATGTTTTCGGTGATCGGGAAAGACAAGTTATTCCAGTCCTTGTAAGCTTGTTGCTTGTGAGGTGGAATCGGGTAATGAATAAGCGTTTGAACACCCGCTGCGGCCAAGTGTTTCTGCAGCGCATCTCGCTTATCTGAGCGTACAACAAAGAGATGCCATACGTGGCTCTCGAGAGTTAATGGAGATACACCTTTCTCTATGGGCAGGCGAATGAGATCATTATTAATGCCGTTCATGTACAACTCTGCTATTTTCCTGCGACTCTGAATATCTTCTGACAAATATTTCAGTTTCACACTTAGCATTGCCGCCTGTATCTCATCAAGCCGGCTATTTACACCTTGATAGATATTTTTATATTTCTCGTGAGAGCCATAATTACGCAGGGCCTTTACAACGTGAGCCAATTCCTCATCATTAGTGGTGATGGCTCCGGCATCTCCAAGCGCCCCAAGGTTTTTCCCTGGATAAAAGCTGAACCCTGCTGCATCACCCCAGCTACCCGCAATTTTTCCGCCAATACTAGCGCCATGTGCCTGCGCTGAGTCTTCCAGAACCAATAGGCCGTGGTCTTTGGCAATACTCATGATCGCTGGCATGTCAGCCAACTGCCCATACAAATGAACGGGAATGATCGCTTTCGTTTTAGGCCCAATCGCCGACTTGATAAGAGCCGGGGAAATATTCAAAGACTCATCCGGCTCAACGAGAACCGGGATCAAGCCATTTTCGGTGATGGCTAAAATACTCGCAATGTAGGTATTGGCAGGAACGATCACTTCATCGCCAACGCTCAGCTTTCCGAGAATTTTCCAAGCCCTCAAGGTCAAAGTGAGCGCATCCAGCCCATTCGCCACGCCAAAGCAGAATTTCGCACCACATGCCTTTGCGAAATCTATTTCGAACTGCTCAAGCTCTTTTCCCTGGATGTACCAACCGGAGTCAATGACTCGCGCACAGGCAGCCTTGAGCTCAGCAGCGTAGGCTGCATTCACATCTCTCAAACTTAAAAACTCAATCATCAGAACACCCGTTATTTCCGTATTACCAAAACCTATGTCGACTTGCCACGACTCAGGTACCGGTTAGTTCAAGCCACTCAATGCAGTATTGGTCGCTACAGCACTTATAAATTCGTCATAGTTGCGTATATAGTCAGCCTCATCATATTCATGACTTGCAAACACGACTAATACACAATCCTCACTGAAGTCATGCATTTCTCGCCAAATGAGGTTATTGATTAGAACACCCTTTTTGGGCGAATCCAGCCAGACCTCTTCTTTTGAGACACCATTATCCATCACCATGCGACACTTTCCTGACACACACACTGCTAGCTGCCGCAGTTGTTTGTGCGCATGAAATCCTCGACTGACTCCAGGCAGTGTGCCAAAGATATAATAGACACGTTTGATTTCGAACGGGACCTGCCGCCCTTTTTCCAAGGAGACCAGGCTGCCACGATTGTCCCCGATCACTTCCAAATCGAGGAGTTGCGTGGTACCGGGAATGTAGATAGTCGGTAACTCAGCGTCACTAAATGCCTTGGCCTGCCTGTCTTTTTCACTGACGATCAGGTCAATTCCTTCAGGCCATTCAATACCAATATCTACGTCATCCCACCGAATACTACGCTCAAGCTCTTTGCAGTAAGTATCAGTGGTTTTATATAAGAAATGCGTATCGTCTTCCAATGCGATAAACCCGTGAGCAAACCCCTCGGGAATCCACAGCATTCGATTATTAGCAGCACTTAATTCGACTCCTACCCATTTCCCATAGGTAGGTGAACCTTTTCTAATATCTACCGCGACATCGTAAGCTGCGCCAGAAACGACTCTGACCAGTTTCCCTTGAGCGTGAGGAGACAACTGGTAGTGCAACCCTCTAAGCACGCCCTTTTGCGAGCAAGAGTGGTTATCCTGAATAAAGCTTCTGGGAATAGGTAACCCCAACTCAGAAAGCGCCTCATGGAAGCGCGGTTCGTTAAAGCTTTCACTGAACCAGCCACGATCATCCCTAAAAACCGTTGGCTCTATTATCACTACTTCCTGTAAATCGGTTTTTAGCAATTTCATGTCTTTACACCTTAAACGGCTATGAAACATCCTGCCGGCAATAATTTATAAATAACTTAAGGCATGTTTCCAGTTGCCTCTGAAACTACGAAACGCGTGTAAAGCACGCGTCTCGATGAACCACAATCAGGAATAGGTATTCTTTCGGGCTTCATCCAGGCGATAAAGAGCAAAGGCGGATAGTACCCCTAGCATCAACCCAAGTACCAATGCCAGTGCAATGACAAGTGTCTTTTTGGGCTTAATAGCAGTTTCTGGCGTCTCGACTACGCCATCGTAACGATACATATTAATATCTCGGGGTGCGACTGCAAGCTTGTCATAAAAACTTTTCTTGGCCTGGAGGTCTCGCAGTTCCCTGATAAATGCGTCGTTCGATGATCTGGTTTCAAGGTTCTTTATCTCAGCATTAAGTGCTTCAACACCTCGAAGGAAACTCATGTCACCCTCCAAGTTCCCAGCTACCGGAGAGCCCCCAAAAGATACTGTTGGCTTCTGCACACCCGCCGCTTGAGCGACGCTCAATGCTGCTCGCAATTTGGTAATTGTATCCCCGCGTGAGGTTTCACCCGTTTCACGCTTGGTATCGATTTCTTGCTTAACGTTCTTCGCGCGAATTTTCGCCTCATAGGAGACGTTTTTCATTATTTCGTTATTAGCCAGCAACTCGGCGTGTTTTATATAGCCTTTAACCCAGTCGACCGCTTTTTCAGGGCTGGAGGTTTGTGCAACCACAGAATAACGACCCGTTTCATCTGCAGTGACCGGAAGCACCTGGAGTTTTTTTAGAAAATCCGCGTACAACGCATCTTGCGACTGTGCCTTTTGATCTTCGCTAAGCGTTGGCAGGTACTCGGTTGTAAAAAACTCCTGACGTAGCGATTCGGACCGTAGATTCCGCAAAAATAAACGGTAAACGTCCTCAATCGAATAGGGAGTAAGCTCAAATTCTCGAGTGCGCCCGGTGTTCAAATCTGCGATATCACTTTGAGTGGGAGGAACTAAGTAAGCCCTGGCTTCGTAAACACGGTCGCTTAAGAACGCATACATCAAGCCGAAGATGCCTGCAATCGCGGTGACGCCAATAATTACCCACACGCGGCTCCACAGCGACCGCGCGATCAAAAAAGCATCTATTTCGTCGGAGTATTGATTATTCGGAATATCGCTTCGCATGTTTTTTGAGCCTTGTTTTAATCTGGTCTCGATCTGTTAGGAGATCACGGCTTGGTCGCATTTTGCCGAATTCGCTAGCACACCAGCCTCGAGAACCAGTCGAGCCCAATTGCGCTTTCACATTTCACTATCAGTGACAGGAGTCGCACCCTGCCACTGAAAAATGCAGCATTAATTCAGCAGTTTGGAGAGATATTGGCCATAGCCTGTTTTTTTAAGGCGCTCTGCCTGTTCGGCCAACTGCGCTCTGTCAATCCAGCCATTGGTAAAGGCAATTTCTTCCAAGCAAGCCACTTTGAGTCCTTGACGCTGTTCAATTGTATGAACGAAATGACTGGCCTCCAGGAGCGAATCGTGAGTACCCGTGTCAAGCCATGCGAAGCCGCGCCCCAGCATTTCCACACTAAGCGTCTTACGCTCAAGATAGACCCGATTGACATCGGTAATTTCCAGCTCACCACGCTCGGATGGCTGGATACTTTTTGCTATTTCAACGACATCATTATCATAGAAATACAGACCTGTTACCGCGTAGTTAGACTTCGGTGTTGCTGGCTTTTCTTCGATGCTCAGGGCACGGCCCGACGCATCAAACTCAACAACACCAAAACGCTCAGGATCAGACACGTGATAACCAAATACAGTTGCACCTACCTTTTGGTTAGTGGCCGAACGCAAATTATCGGAAAAGTGCTGACCGTAGAAAATGTTATCACCCAGGATCAGGCAGCAAGGATCCTTGCCGATAAATTCCTCACCGATAACGAACGCTTGTGCCAGACCGTCTGGACTTGGTTGCTCAGCGTAGGTCAGCTTAATGCCGTAAAGACTCCCGTCGCCCAGAAGTTTGCGGAAACACGGCAAGTCTTCAGGCGTGGAGATGATCAAGATCTCCCGCATACCCGCGAGCATCAGCACCGACAGCGGATAAAAGATCATCGGCTTGTCGTAGATCGGTAGCATCTGCTTGGAAACACCAAGGGTCAACGGGTGCAACCGCGTGCCCGAACCACCAGCGAGGATGATGCCTTTACGATTTGTCATGGTCATTTATTCAGAACTTCCCTAAGCATTCGGGTTACACCACTTCGCCAATCCGGCAAGTGCAGAGAAAAATTGTCGCGTAGCTTCTGAGTATTCAAGCGCGAATTCAGAGGACGGCGTGCAGGAGTTGGGTAAGCGGTAGTTTCGATCGGGTTGACTGCCTTGACGGCAAGTTGCTCACCATTGGCCTGGGCAAACTCAATCACATGATTGGCATAGTCATGCCAGGAGACTTCACCGCTGGCTGCCAAGTGATACAAGCCTGCCAATTCCGGGCGTTGCAAGACTTGCTGGATGGCCAGCGCCGTCACGTCCGCTATCAGGTCTGCCCCCGTCGGCGCTCCGATCTGGTCGGCAATAATGCTCAAGGTTTCGCGATCCTTCGCCAGACGCAACATGGTCTTTGCGAAGTTATTGCCACGGGCGCCGTAGACCCAACTGGTGCGGAAGATCAGGTGCTTGCAACCCGACGCAGCAATCGCTTGTTCACCTGCCAGTTTACTGGCCCCATAGTGATTCACCGGCGCGACTGCATCGGTTTCCTTCCATGGCGTAGAACCCTGGCCACTGAAGACGTAGTCGGTGGAATAGTGAATCAGCCAGGCGCCCAAGGACGCCGCCTCCTCCGCCATGACCTGGCTGGCCTTACCATTCACGCGCTCAGCCAAGTCCATTTCGGACTCAGCCTTATCGACGGCCGTGTATGCCGCAGCGTTAACGATGACGTCAGGCTTAACCTGACGGATCGTCGCACGTAAAGTTTCAAGATCGGAAAGGTCACCACACAAACCATCGACAGCATGACGATCCAGCGCGATCAACTCACCAAGCGGCGATAACGAACGTTGCAGTTCCCATCCTACCTGGCCGTTCTTTCCCAGCAGGAGGATTTTCATGCCTTGCTCGAACGATCGGCGTAATTCTGATCAATCCACTGTTGGTAACTGCCGCTCTTCACATGAGCAACCCACTCAGTGTTATTGAGGTACCACTCGACAGTCTTGCGGATACCGGTTTCAAATGTTTCTTCCGGCGTCCAACCCAACTCGCGTTGAATTTTGCTGGCATCGATGGCGTAACGCTGGTCGTGGCCAGGGCGATCCTGGACATAGGTGATCAGGCTAGCGTGTGGGCGATAGGCGGAGTCCGGACGCAATTCGTCGAGCAATGCGCAAAGCGTGTGCACGACATCGATATTTTGCTTTTCGTTATGGCCGCCGATGTTGTACGTCTCGCCGATCACACCGTCGGTCACGACTTTGTACAACGCACGGGCGTGGTCTTCGACATAGAGCCAATCGCGGACCTGGTTACCTTTACCGTAAACCGGCAGTGGCTTGCCTTCCAGCGCATTGAGAATGATCAGCGGGATCAGTTTCTCAGGGAAGTGGCACGGGCCGTAATTGTTAGAACAATTGGTGACCAGGGTCGGTAAGCCATAGGTACGACTCCAGGCGCGAACCAGGTGATCGGAACTGGCCTTGCTCGCAGAGTACGGTGAGCTTGGCTGATACGGGGTAGTTTCGGTGAAGAGGTCTTCCGGACCTTCAAGATCCCCGTAGACTTCGTCAGTCGAGATATGGTGGAAGCGGAAATTGGCTTTGCGCCCATCATCCAGTGCAGCCCAATAGTGGCGCGCTGCTTCCAACAGGGTGTAAGTGCCGATAATGTTCGTCTGGATAAATTCAGATGGACCGGAAATCGAGCGGTCAACGTGAGACTCTGCGGCCAGGTGCATGATGGCATCTGGTTGGTGTTCACGCAGGACACGGTCGATTTGATCGCGGTCGCAGATATCAACGCGCTCGAACACATAGCGTGAGTTCTGGCTAACTTCGGCCAATGACTCAAGGTTACCGGCGTAAGTCAGCTTATCGACGTTAACGACGGAATCAGCCGTATTTAAAATGATATGACGGATGACTGCCGAACCAATGAATCCGGCGCCGCCGGTTACTAGAATTTTCACGCGAAACTACACCCTTTGAGTTACTGACAGGGCCGCCAACCGAGCGCTGTCTAATCCATGAATGCAAAAGCCATCATCTAAGTAAGCAGAGGCTTCTGGCACAATCAGTCTGAACCGACGCAGGAACGTGCCATTATCGGACAAGCGCAGCATTTTACAGCTTAATGACGCTTTTACTAATGGATATAGACAAGCTGTGACGCAAACCCGAGATGCGCCTCATGCTTATGGCGGTCAGACGAGACGCTTGCGGGAGGCTCTGGACGTACGCCCCAGAAACCATCCCAGAATCGGCCCGATCAGCATGCCTAACAGCAGCGCAAGAACTACAAGCATTGATACCGGTAATTGTGGACCTGCCCAGCCAAGAAACAACAGGGAAACCGATTGCTGATTTTCAAGGACGAACGCCAGAACTATCACAATCAGCAACAGGATAACTACGCCAAGGAGCACACGCTTGAGATTACGCATGCGCCGACCCTTTAGTCATGGAGGTCAAAGCCTTCCTCCTCTTCTTCGTTGACCCGATCACGCAGCTCCTTGCCCGGCTTGAAATGCGGAACGAACTTACCGTCAAGACTGACGGACTGACCGGTTTTGGGATTGCGCCCTACGCGCGGCGCGCGGTAGTGCAGGGAGAAGCTGCCAAAACCACGGATCTCGATACGATCCCCGGTGGCCAGGCATTGGGACATTTGTTCAAGCATGGTCTTGATGGCCAGCTCTACATCCTTGGATGAGAGTAGCCCTTGATGGGTGACAATTCGTTCGATCAACTCCGACTTCGTCATATTTTTCCCTTCTTTTTCAAGCAGCTAGATCAGCGCTTCAAAGGTTTTAGCATGCCCGGAGGAATTTGAACAGCCCAGGGTTTGACATATCATTACCAGCACCGATGCGCTCATTTTCAGGGCATCGAACACGCTCCCGACTACCACCCTATCACCTGCAGATTACCAACATGGTGCGGGTCAGGTAGCCAGCGGGATTGAAGCCAAAGGGAAACTCGTCCTCCTCTTTAGCATCGTCAGATCGTGCAACCACCTTGTAACCGGCGGCCTTGCACTCCCTGTCAGCTCGCTTGCGACACTTCTCCCAGCCTGAGCCCAACCCCGAGCAATCGATCTCTATACCACTGACTCCACGCACGACGTGTGTCTTGGCGTTAGCGGCACAACCCGTCAATGTCAGCACAGCTATTGCGACAATGAACTTGTTCATTCACTTCCTTATGCCGGGCACTACGCCCGGCTCTCGTTCGCCTCAGGCGTAAGCCTAGCTGCAAATAAACGATTGATCCGACTAAAGAAAGAGACAGTGCGCGGAGGGCATTGGTTCATGAGCTCAAATTACAGACACAAAAAAGGGCGACCGAAGTCGCCCTTTTTCTATGGTCTTACAGAACTTAGTTCTGCTTGGCCATTGCTTCACGCAGCAGTGCAGCCATGGTGGTATCACCAGTAGCAGCGGCTTCCGTAGCTGGCTTATCGCGCAGGCTCTGGATAGCTTCTTTCTCGTCTTCAACGTCTTTCGACTTGATCGAGAGCTGGATTACGCGGCTCTTACGGTCAACGCTGATGATCTTGGCTTCTACTTCTTCGCCTTCTTTCAGAACGTTGCGCGCGTCTTCAACGCGGTCACGGCTGATTTCGGAGGCTTTCAGAGTCGCTTCGATAACGTCGCCAACGTGCAGATTGCCCGCTGGGCCAATAAAAGCTTAGAAGCGACCCGCGTCCCGTTCCACAAGTTCTTGGTCGGGCAGGCGCTGTTCCTGGTGAGAT